>CAZQPF010000195.1:0-1519 GCA_964595165.1 uncultured Desulfohalobiaceae bacterium | reverse complement strand
AATTTTGGGTTATCACACCCCGGGTAAACTGATCAGTTTTCGGTTATCACAATCAGGTCTTGGACTCCGAAAGACCGCTCCTGGCCACGGTTGCCGCCAAGGGCGGGGGTTTCATCTCTGAGGTCAAAGCCCGGAGCGATGTCGAGCTGGTCCTCCTGACGGAGCATAACCGGGATGCTCTGGCCGGAGAGATCACGGAGCGGTTGCGAGCGCTGCTCGGTTGAGCTCAGCAGGATTGATAAGCTTGAGGTGGAAAGCTGGTACCTGTGAAGAGCGTGGGAATGGGTCAGGCTTTGCTTTTTGAAAATGGTCACCCTCGACCTACGATCCTGCTCACCGTGGAGTAATGCAGCACCGTAACTTCTGCGATGGCAGGCTGGGAATAGCCATGATCTCGATGGGCCTGGATGATGGCCCCGTTTCTGGCAGACTTTGAGGTAAAGGAAGAGGTTTTCGGATAAAAACAGGCTAGACATTAAGGTAAATGGATCGGTCTGGATCTTCGAGGCATACAGAGCTCCGGGATACTTGGTTCGCAGAGCTCTGGCCATGATTGGACCAAACATCCGTTGAATTCAAAAATCAAGACCTTGATTACACAGCAAGGGCCTACGCCTCGACCTTTTTGAATTTCTCCTTGGGCGCTCCGCAGACGGGACATTTCTTGGGGGCCTTCTTTTCGCTTACATAGCCACAGATCTGACAGACATAATAGGCCTCTACCTCACCCCGCATAATATGGTACATAGCTTGTTCGTACAATTGAGCGTGCTTCTTCTCCGCGTCCCTGGCCTGACTGAAGGTGTACGCAGCAGCGGTTTCCCCTTCCTCTAACGCCTGACTCAAGAATTCAGGGTAATCGTTTTGACTTATAGAGCTTTCACGCTTTAACGACTCCCTCAAATTGGTATCAGTATCCTTAACCACTATATCCTTGAGCAGATTCATGTGCCTGGTGGCGTGCACCCGTTCCGCTTCGGCTATGGCCTTGAACAGCAAAGCAGCCTGCTTTTCGTCCTCTTGGAGTGCCTTTTCAGCGTAAGCCAATAGCCTGAAATAGGCCTTGGCCTCGCCAACAAATGCAGTGTAAGCGTTCTCAGCTGTCTTTTTATCCATAACATATCCTTACTTTACCCCACGAAGCAGCCCTGGAGAGGAGCATCTCCAGACTGAGAGGAGGAGTGTTTGGCAGCATTTCTTGTACTTTTAACTTTACAACGACCAGTGGGTCTTCGTCAATTTGTCAAGAACAGCCATATATGGATCGAAATGTCCTACAACAATTCGACCCGAAGGTATTTGTCTCTTTCTTCTATTTTGATGAACACAAGGTGACAGGCACATCTTTCACTGTAGCCAGCAGAAGTGGCCGTCTCCGGCAGCCGAGCACCCAGAAAAAAAGCCGCAGGGCCTGAAAACTGATTTCTGGACATGAAAAACAGTCTTTATGGGGTTGTAATCATTGGACAGAATGGGGACAGGAGAAAAATGATTGACAAGCAGGTACTTTCAAAATACT
>CAZQPF010000194.1:1293-1540 GCA_964595165.1 uncultured Desulfohalobiaceae bacterium | reverse complement strand
CATCTGAATGTGCGATTCGGCGGCCCGGAGCTATTGGACACCTTTTATGAGCTCTTCGCCTTCAATTACCGTAGTCTGGGAACCCCGGTCTTTTCCAAGGCCTACCTCCGGGCGATTCTTGATGAGTTTCGGGACGCAAGCTCCGTTCTCCTCATCGAGAAGGACGGCCGACCCCTCTCAGGAGTCCTAAGCCTCTACTTCAAGGACCAAGTGGTCCCCTACTACTCCGGGGCCTTTCCGGAGGCCC
>CAZQPF010000194.1:0-1283 GCA_964595165.1 uncultured Desulfohalobiaceae bacterium | reverse complement strand
CGCCAATGGGCGGCCAACGACTACCTTTACTGGGCCCTTATGGCTGATTCAGCTTCCAAGGGTTACCGTGTCTTCGACTTCGGCCGGAGCAAGAAGGACACCGGCCCGTATCACTTCAAGCGCCACTGGGGATTCGAGCCAAGGCCGCTTAAGTACCAATACTACCTGAACCGCATAGACGATCTTCCGGATTTGAGCCCCTCCAACCCCAAGTACCAAAAGAAGATTGAGCTCTGGAAGAAGTTCCCACTTTGGGCAACCAAGGTCCTTGGGCCCCGTATAGTCAAGAGCATACCCTGACACCCTCTGTGAGATCCTGCAGACCCAGGCCCTGGAAGATAGCCTTGATAATTGCCTATATGGCCCTTCTTGCTTTCCTTTCCACTGTCCCTATGGGCCCTGCAGCCCGTCATTTTCGAGTTCTGCTGAAAATCAAACCAAGCGTCCAGAACCTCATGCACATTCCGGCATACGCAGCCCTCGGTATCCTCTGGATGCAGCTTTTTGCGCAATACGGCCGTCAGGGGTTTGCCCGGGTCCTCCCGGCATTTCTTCTGAGCGCAGGATTCGGTCTGGCCAACGAGGTCTTCCAGGGCCTGGTCCCCGGCCGGTACCCTGGTGTAACGGACGCTCTGGCCAATGTCCTCGGGACAATGTTGGGACTCCTCGTCTACCTCGGAGTTGAGCGAAGCTCTCCCGGCAGAATCCGGCGGCTTATCTGCACCTGAATGAAGATTCTCTACTTGGCCCATCGCATTCCGTTCCCACCGAACAAAGGGGATAAGATCCGTTCCTTCCATGAGATTCGCCATCTCTCTAAAAACCATGAAATACACCTGGCTTGCCTAGCCGACGATGCGTCTGACCTCAAATATAGGAGAGACCTGCAGGCATTCTGCAAGCGTATTTCGGTGATTCCACTCAAGAAGGCTCGGGCCAGGATCAAAAGCTTTGCCTCCCTCATCTCCGGAAGGCCTCTTTCTGTTTCCTATTTCCATATCTCCACCCTCCAGGAGACCGTGAACCATTGGCTCTCAACAGAGTGCTATAATGCTGTAATCTGCTTTTCTTCTCCCATGGCCGAGTACCTGTTCAGAAGTCCATTACTAAGGCATCGCCTCAACTCAAGAAACTCAATGCCCCCAACAAGCCCAGTAAGCCCAGTAGACCCTCTTCTGATCATGGATTTCTGTGATGTGGACTCGGACAAGTGGGCCCAGTACGCTAGCGAGTGTCCATCCATAAATGTAACGCGTTGTGAAAATTGAGGATTCGGCATAAAA
>CAZQPF010000193.1:0-1618 GCA_964595165.1 uncultured Desulfohalobiaceae bacterium | reverse complement strand
CAGACCTGTTCGATCCCTCGGTGCTGGGCGAGCCGGAGCATCAGCCATAACCTTGGCATAGCCTCAATTTTAAGCCTGTCCTTTCTGCGGTGCTTGCGGCCGGCTCTTCCTCTGGGACCGCCGGGCGCCTGTCCGGCCTCTTGGAGCAAAATTTTAAGCCCTGATCCCATTTCTTCATGGGGGCGATCTTCTCCCCAAGGAGAAGCCTGGCCTCTCTGTGCTTGCAGCAGGGCATCCAACCATCGGCTTTGCTCCTCACCTCCGCCCGGCCTTCGGGCCGGGCATGTTTCGATCGAGCCAAGCCTTCAGGAAGTCGTAAGGTCGGCTCCCTTCTTCAAGAAACGCCGAGCCATTCCGGTCTTTCTGGAGCTTGTCCCTCATAATCCGCTGTGAATCGCGGAAGTTCTGCGCCTCAATCAAAAATCTCTGATCATCGGGCCTTGAAACGGGCTGGGCATCTCGAAGAAAGGCCTGGACGTCGTCTCTATGGCCTATCCAAAGGGTCCTGTTCTGCCGGCTCAGCAGGAGCCAATGCGTCGCCTCTGTCTCGGATGCTCCCAGCTGAAAAGGGAACAGCGCCTTTTGGACGGCAGGATAGGACAGGAAAAGACCCCAGGGCCAAGGCTCGCCTGTCCCGCTCGATACGCCGTCCTCGTACCTGATCTCGCTTCCGTCACGGCTCCAGTAGAAAGCGACGTAACGCTTGGCTCCCGGGTAACCGCAATGCCTCTCGAATTGGGGAGGAACTGGGAGCTCCAATCGCACGAGCCGGTATTCTTTGGGGCTTTGCACCATAGGCAACATTCCGGTATTGCAGAATAAAGTTATAGGAAAGGAGGTCATTTGGCAAGGTGTAGCACGGGGCAGACATCATTAATTTTACCCTTGCTCTTCAAGCCTGAACAGGTAAAATGAAAATAAGGTTGGAGTAGTTTCGTTTAGAGGCTCATTACCGGGTGCAGAATAAGAAACCTGCAGCCCAGTGCTATGAGCCTTGAGATCCCAGCAAAAAGAGCCTAGGAGGTACGTATGAGTAAGGACGTGACCTACAAGAATCACACGATCCGTGTGGAGGAGCACAAGGATGTCGGTACGACCCATCGCTTTGTCATCCTGGACAAGGACGGCAACGAGATCAAAACTGTGAACCGCGGTGGCGACTCCGAGGAGAGCGCCATTGAAACAGCACAGCAGATGATCGATTTCGAGCTCGAGCTTGGCGAGCAGTGAGACCCCCACCGGGCCGGGAGTCCTCTTCCGGCCCGGAGTCCTTCCGACAGAACCCGGGACAGACAGTCTCCAGCAGAACCTGACTCCGCTCTGGAAGGTGGCTTCCAAAGTCATTGCCCCAACCTGCTTAAGATTTTGTTTTTCTTGACAGGTCGAAAACGAGCCCAGCCTGAATAATCATTTTAAAAGAACCTACGTTCTCTACACCTTGTTTAATAGCGGTCAATAAAACCTGCCAGCTCACGGGCAACCTTGGACTCGAAGAACGAGCCGAACACCCAATTGGCAGAGTAGTAACGGCCGTGCAGCTCCGCGGTACGGCCGATCAGTCCTGGTTGATACAATGTTCAAGCAGCCCTGATCTTGCCCCAGCCTCTGGCCACCACAT
>CAZQPF010000192.1:0-1666 GCA_964595165.1 uncultured Desulfohalobiaceae bacterium | reverse complement strand
TTCCGGTTCGAGGCGGTCGTTGATGCCTCCCTTGGAGGGTGAGCCCCGCTTGTACTCGGCGATGACGGCCGGGCTGGGCCCGGAGCACAGACGCGCTGCCAGACCGGGGCGGGAACGTGGTGCCGAGGACGCAGCCCCATACTGCTCCCGGCTGCGGCGCAGCGACTCTATCTCCTCCTGCTTGGCCTGTCTAAAGCGTTCCAGCATGCTCAATCGCCTATCCCCCTTTCAAGATGCAACTGCAAAAAATCCTTTTTGCAGTCGCAGTAGCAGGTGCGTCTTTCAAGAAGTGCCTGCACAAGTTCCTGGATAAGTAAGTCAGGCTTGCCCGGCAAATCCGACTTTATGCTGTCGCCCGGCAGCCCATTGTTTCCGCGGACAGATCGATCCCCTGAAACACCTGTTTTCTGGCCCGCTGCATGCACTCATCCAAGGAGAGGCCACCCTCCAGGAGATGCAGGGACATCCCGAGGTTCAGAGCGAGCATGTTAAGCACCGGCTCCGGTCCCCGGCCTCTCAAAACGGCCCGCATCATGTCCAGGGAGTCGGTTCTGTCCCGGCAGGACAGCTCGCCCGGGGCAACCTTGCGCATGCCGTAAGCTTCCGGATCGACCTCCATCTCCGTGCAGCGGCCGTCCTGGACCAGAATAACCCGGGATAGGCCGCAAGGGGTGAGCTCGTCAAATCCCCCGCCGCCGTGAACCACAGCCGCCCGCTTGACATTCGACTTGGCCAGGGCCCGGGCCACCAGATCATGAGCCCGGGGATTGCCCACCCCGAGAAGCTGATGCGTGGGCCGGGCCGGATTGAGAAGCGGCCCCATTAAATTGAACAGCGTAGGAATCCCCAGCTCCTTGCGTATGGGAGCGATGTTGGCAAAGGCGGGATGGAAGTGGGGCGCGAAAAGAAAAACGAAGTTGCTGCGGGAAAGAATGCGGGAAGCGTCTTCCGGGGTTTCCATGAACGGAATCCCCAGAGCCTCGATGACGTCGGCGCTGCCGCAGCTGCTGGACACCGCGCGGTTGCCGTGCTTGACCACCTTGTAGCCCATGGAGGCCAGATGGAGCGCCACGGCGGTGGAGCAGTTGAAGCTCTGCTTTCCGTCTCCTCCGGTGCCGCAGGTGTCAATGGATGCGCCCTCGATTCTCTGTACGATGCGAGCCTGCTTCAGGGCGGACTGCACTCCGGCCCCGAGCTCCTCCGGGGTTTCCCCCTTGGCCCGGAGACCCAAAAGCAAGGCCCCGGCCTGGGCCGGGCTGAGCTCTCCGGCAAACAGCTTGTCGAAGCACTCCAGGGCCTGCTCCTCACTGAGATGCCGCCCCAAGGCCAATGTTTCCAGGATGTCTTTGGTAGCCATAAGCCTACTCCTCTAAACGGTTTGGACAATCGTCTTGGCTGCCTCTGGATCAAGGCGGCGTACATACTGGGCCACGAAGTTGGTGAGCAGTTGTGGGCCTTGTTTGGTAAGGACCGATTCCGGGTGGAACTGGATGCCCATCCAGGGCCGGTCCCGGAAGCAAAGCCCCATGAGCTCTCCTTGCCTGCTGCGGGCCGTGATGCTGACAGCCGTCCCGGCATCCCGGCTGGGCGCCTCGTCCACGAGCAGGGAATGGTAGCGCGTGGCGCAGAACGGGTTCTCCAGGCCGGAGAAAATGCCCCGGCCGTC
>CAZQPF010000191.1:0-1668 GCA_964595165.1 uncultured Desulfohalobiaceae bacterium | reverse complement strand
TGAATTCTTTTAAATTAACCCCATAAGTCAGATTTGCCGGAGGCAAATCTGACTAAAGCATCCGGATGATGGCCGGCAGGGTGAGCCCGGACAGGAGCGTGGTCAGGAGAATGATCGCGGCCAGGAGCTCCGGGGAGCGGTTAAAGCGAATGGCGTACATCAACGGCAAAAGGGCCGAGGGTCCGGAGGTCTGGACCAGGGCCACCTTGTGCTCCAGCTGGGGCAGGGGCAGCCAGGAAAGGATGGCTTGGGCGATGACCGGCGAGAGGAGCAACCGGATGCAGACCGCCACCGCAATGGCCAGCATGAACTCCCGCACCCTGCCCTTGAGGGAGATATCGGCCAGCTGCAGGCCGAGGACGAAGATGATCAGAGGAATAGCCCCTTGCGCCAGGAGGTGTACCCCTTTGGCCAGCCCTTCCGGCAGGGACCAGTTGAAATGGCAAAAGACGAGCGCTGCCAGAAAGGCATGAAAGATGGGAATCCTGGAGATGTCGGCCAGGACCTCCCGGATCCGGGTCTTGTCGCTGCTGAGATAGATGGCCACCGTGCTCAAGGGGATATTGAAGATGATGAACACGATGACCGAGTAGGCTTCCGCCTCCTGGCCGAAGGTGAAGTAGATCAGCGGCAGCCCGAAGTTGCCGATGTTGATCATGGATGCCGACAGAATGAAGGAGATCCGCTGGCCGGGCTCCAGACGGAGCAATCTGGCTGCCAGGGCCGCCAAAGCGATAAGGGCGGCGGTAAGCAGCACCATGAAGGCAAAGGGCTGCACCAGCCTGGAGATGGCGAAGTCGAACCGGGTCAGGGAGTCGAACACGAGGATGGGCACGAAGACCTGCAGGGCCGGGCTGGCGATCTGCTTGATGTCCGGGCGGGAGATCTTTTTGAAGACAAAGGCGATGAGGGCGATGATAAAGATGGGCAGGATGGACTGGTTGAAGATGAGCAGGTACTGCATGCGCGGCTCCGCAGCTGGGATGCGACTGCAGAAAATCCTTTTAGCAGTCGCAGTGCTCAGATAACAGTGGACAGCGAAAAAGCCTGAGGAGCACCCTGCGGCCTTAACTTTTATGGGCCACATGGATGGCCGCCAGGCCGTTCAGGAGCAGCTCGAAGCGGACCTGATCGAACCCCGACTCCCGGAAGATTCGGCTCAGCTCGTTGGGCAGGGGAAACATGCGTATGGTTTGAGCCAGCCGGCAATACGGGGTGGCTGTGCCGGCCAGGATCTTTCCGGCCAGAGGCATGGCGGTATAGGAGTAGAGATCGTAGAGCCGGCGAAAGAGTATGTTGCCCGGCCTGGAGAACTCCAGGCAGAGCAGGCGCCCGCCGGGACGGAGAACCCGGTGCATCTCCCGGGCGCCCTGACGAAGATAGGTCAGGTTGCGGATTCCGAAGCCGACCATGGCGGCATCGAAGCAACCGTTCTTGACCGGAATGCTCTCCGCATCGCCCTGAATGAGCTCGCAGCTGGCGTATTGCCTGGCCTGAGAGTAGTTTTTTTCCCCGGCCCGGAGCATGGGCCCGTTCATGTCGCAGGCCGCCACCATGCCGTGCGGCGCCACCCGTTTGGCAGCCAGCCAGGCCAGGTCCCCGGTGCCGGCGCAGAGGTCGAGCACCTTATCCCCGGGCCTCAGCCCGAGCCGGCCCACCGCCTTGCGT
>CAZQPF010000190.1:0-1791 GCA_964595165.1 uncultured Desulfohalobiaceae bacterium | reverse complement strand
GCACTGTTCCACGGCTATGCGCACGGCACGGAATTCCCGGCTGGCGCACAGGCCATGTTCCCGTACTTCGTTGGCGGCTTTGCCGTAGCCAACTATATTCAGGGCGTGATGCACATCGGTCAGCGCGACATCTCCTGGATCCGGGTGGGCAAGCAGGCTGTGGAGAAAGGCTTCACCCTCAAGGATATCGGTGTCGTCCTGCACGCCAAGCTGCATCAGGACTTCGGCAAGATCCTGGATAAGATCCAGGTCACCCTGTACACCAAGAAAGAGGATGTGGACGAGCTCACCAAGCGGGCCAGGCAGGAGTACAAGCAGCGTGACGAGCGCGTGGAGAACATGCGCGACGAAGATGTGGAGACCTATTACTCCTGCACCCTATGCCAGTCCTTCGCTCCCTCCCACGTCTGCACCGTCAGCCCGGAGCGCACCGGTCTGTGCGGCGCCTACAACTGGATGGACTGCCGGGCTTCCTACGAGATCAATCCCACCGGGCCCAACCAGCCCATCGAGAAAGGGGAGTGCATCGATCAGCGCTTCGGCGCCTGGAAAGGGGTCAACGACTTTGTTTACAAGGCTTCCAAGGGCGCTATCGGCCACTACAACTTCTACTCCATCGTCTTCGATCCCATGACCACCTGCGGCTGCTGCGAATGCGTCGCCGCGGTGCTGCCCAAGTGCAACGGGGTGATGACCGTGAATCGCGAGTACCAGGGCGAAACTCCCAGCGGCATGACCTTTACCACGCTGGCCGGCACCATTGGCGGCGGAGCGCAAGCCCCCGGTTTCGTAGGCCACTCCAAGTTCAACATTACCCAGCGCAAGTTCATCCGCGGCGACGGGCCCTATGAGGATCAGGAGCACGCCGGGCTGCTGCGCATGGTCTGGATGCCCAAGATGCTCAAGGAGGAGATCCAGGACCGGCTCAAGGCCAGAGGCGAAGAGCTGGGCTATCCGGATATTATCGACCGCATAGCCGACGAGTCTGTAGGCACCACTGAAGACGAAATTCTGCCCTTCCTGAAAGAAAAGAAACACCCTGCATTGGATATGGATCCCATCATGGGCGGGTAATCTGATCACCGGGGCCGGAGGCGCAAAGCCGCCTCGCGGCCCCTTCAATTTTGCGGTTCGAACGGTTTATGAAGGTAAGAGGCGGAATTTGCGCACAGACAAAAGGAGTCAACTATGGGTCTTACAGGAATTCAAATATTCAAGATGCTTCCCCAGACCAACTGCAAGGAGTGCGGGGCAGCCACCTGCCTGGCCTTTGCCATGAATCTCGCCGCGGGCAAGGCGGAGCTGGACAGCTGTCCCTACGTCTCCGATGAAGCGAGGGAAAAGCTTGCCGAGGCCTCGGCGCCTCCCATCCGCCAGGTCAAGCTGGGCAAAGGCGTTCGGGCCAGAACCGTGGGCGGGGAGACCGTGGAGTATCGCCACGAGAAGACGTTCTACAATCCGCCGGCCCTGGCCGCAGTGGTCAGCTCCGATATCAGCGAGGACGAGCTGAAGAACAAGCTGATCGTGTGGAACGCCCTCCAGTTCGAGCGGGTGGGCTACACCCTTCGCCCCGAGCTGGTGGCCCTCAAGGATGCCAACGGCGATAAGGATGCCTTTGCCAAGACGGCCAAGCATATTGCCGAGCAATCCGAGTTCAACCTCATTCTCATGACCGAGGACAAAGAGGTCATGCAGGCCGGTATCGAGGCCTGCAAGTTCAAACGGCCCCTGATGTGCGCCGCCACAGAATCCAATGCCGACGATTTCGGTCAGCTGGCCAAGGACAACGAT
>CAZQPF010000189.1:0-1815 GCA_964595165.1 uncultured Desulfohalobiaceae bacterium | reverse complement strand
GCAGGAAGTATAAATGAGTGTTGACCCATCTCGCATACTCAAGCTGATCAAGGCCCGCTCGCAAATATTGTTGTCCAAGGTCAAGAGCATAACCGGGAAGAAATGAGTATGATCTGATTACGAATACTTTCAACAGAAGAGGATAACGTGATGAAAATACAAGAGCTCATTCAAGAAGCAGAGTCTTTGCCAGTAGAAGAAAGGGCTTTGGTGGTGGATAGGCTGTTGCGTACCCTGAATCCACCTGATCAAGAGATTGACCAGAAGTGGGCGACGGTTGCCAGAAGACGTTTGGATGAAGCTCGCACAGGAGCTGTCGAGACTGTGCCGGGTGATCAGGTATTCAATAAAATCTGGAAAAGGTTCGAAGGATGAGTTTTCGATTTCACCCGGCTGCAGAGGAGGAGCTCATCGAGGCAGTGGAGTACTATGAGGGAGTGGAGCCTGGTCTTGGGCAGGATTTTGCCATGGAAGTGTACTCAGCAATACAGCGTGTGGTTGCCTATCCAAAGGCGTGGCCCAAGCTTGAAGAGGAGATCAGGCGTTCCTTAGTACGGCGCTTCCCCTATGGGGTTCTGTATTATGAAGAAGCTGGCGATATCGTTATTCTCGCAGTGATGCATTTGCATCGTGATCCAGAATACTGGAAAGGGCGAAAATAGAGGTCGAGCAAGACATTCAGCCCTAACTGACAGAAACGCTACACGTATGAATAGAGCCCAGCTTCAGGATAATTTGCATAGACTATTTAATCAGGAAGACCATCGCCTGGTGTTCTGGTTCGATTCAGAGCAGGAGTTTGTGGAGACCCTACCTGAGCTGGAGCTGGACGGTGTCCACGTTTTGCATATGGATCAGTGGGGATCTCTGGACCTACTGTTCATCCTTGCTTCTTTTTTTGCTCAGAGGCCGGGCATGCGCCCGGCGGTCCCAGGAGGGCGAGCCTGCAGATATGGAAGCAAGGGGCCCTTTCAAAAAAGAAAAAGGTCCACCGGCTGAAAGCCTGTGAACCCTTGATTTTCATGGTGCGCCAGGGAGGATTTGAACCCCCGACCTTCGGATTCGTAGTCCGACGCTCTATCCTACTGAGCTACTGGCGCGCAAACTTTTTACATATGCCATATGCCGCTTGGTGTCAAGGCCGAGGAGTGGCCCGGGACCACGGCCGGAACAGGCCCTCGCCAACAACCTTCACAGGGTCTTGAGATAGGCCAGGAGGGCCTTGACCTTCTCCTTTGGCATATCGGCGAAAGACGGCATGTTCTCATACGGCGACTCCAACTGGCCGCGAACGTTCTCCTCGGTGAGGGGCCGGCCGCTCACCGGCAGCTCCTCCCTGTCGAAGAGTCCGGCCAGGCCGGGCCCCACCTTGGTCTCCTTCTTGTCCGTGTAATGGCACATGGCGCAGCTCTCGGAGAAGACGGCGCCGCCCTGCTGCACGAGCTCCGTTTCCTCGCCCTCCTTTTGCACCGCTGCTTGCGGTCCGGTGAAGCGGCCTTCGTAGACCAGCTCCCCGCCGAAGTAGGCAATGCCGACCGTGGTCAGGAAACAGAGCGCGTAGAGGCCGAGAGCTCCTCTGCCCTTGCGTCCGGCCAACACCGCCAGAACCAGAAGGATCAGCAGCGCTCCGGCCAGAATCATCTTCATGACGATGGGAAAGGCCCAGGCCCCGCCCATATGGTACTGCCAGTCCACGTAGCCCAGCAGGACCGTGGGGAACCAGGCCACCAGGGCCAGAATCGTGCAGTGCCTGGCGGACTGCCCCGTGCTCGGCCGTCTGAAGGCCCAAGTGACGATGCCAAAGACCAGGGCGGC
>CAZQPF010000188.1:0-1883 GCA_964595165.1 uncultured Desulfohalobiaceae bacterium | reverse complement strand
CTTTTCAAAAAAAAACTTAAATAAGTCAGCGTGGCCAGAGGCCACGCTGACTAGAACGACTCGTAGTGCGTGAACTCCCCTATCTCCCGTCGCTTCGGGGCTTTCGGAGTTTGGGCCGGGTAGCCCAGGGGAAGGATGGTGACCAGCTCATAGCCTTGGGGAACCTGGAGCACCTTTGCGGCCTGGTCCTGATCGAAAAGCCCCACCATGACCGAAGCCAGCCCCAGTGAGTGGGCAGCCAGGGAGATATTCTGGCAGAAGAGGCCCAGATCGAACAGGAACCAGTCCCCGAACTTCGTCGTGACCTGCTCTTTATAGTACCCGGAGGTCTGGAGCTTGCCGCAGACCACGAGCAGTACCGGGGCCTCAACAATGGCCTTGGTGGCGGGATTGCCCTTGGCCATGGTCTCCTGCAGGGAGGCTTTTACTTCCCGGTCTTTGACCACCACCACCTCCCAGCATTGGGTATTGGCCCAGGAAGGGGCCCAACGGCCGGCCTCCAGAACTTGCTGTAAGGTTTCTTCATTGATCTCTTTGTCTTCGAACTTGCGCACGCTGCGTCGATCTTTAATGATGTCCATAAAATCTTTCATGGGACCTCCTTGCAGACTTGAGTGTTGGATGAAGTTAAGGTAATAAATCCGGAATTGGACGTGGTTATGGCTTCGTTCCGGCTATCACCCAGATCAATCTAGGAAAATTTCCTTCTGATTGCAAATGGGTTGACGAGTTGCAGCTGTTGTTTTTTTTCTCATAGGGCGCAGTATCGAGCAAGAGAGAGCGGCAGGAGGAGTTGGAGGTATGGAACCGATCAAGGTGGCTATAGCCGGCCTGGGCAACTGTGCCAGTTCGCTCATTCAAGGCTTCTATTACTACGAGGGGAAGTCGGCTTCCGAGGCCATCGGTTTGATGCATTGGGAAATCGGCGGTTTCAGGCCAAGCGATATTCGGGTGGTGGCTGCTTGGGACATAGACAGAAGAAAAGTGGGCCGGGATGTTGCCGAAGCGGTTTTTTCCAGGCCCAACTGCACCCGGGTCTTCTTTCCGGAGCTTCCGAAGCAGCAGGTTACAGTGCGCATGGGAAGGGTCCTGGACGGCTATTCGGAGCATATGCAGGGCTATGGGGAAGAAAACACCTTTGTGCTCGCGGATGCGGCCCAGCCGGATAAACAGGAGGTGGTGGCCCGGCTCAGGGAGAGCGGGGCGGAGATGCTCCTCAACTACCTTCCCGTGGGCTCCAAGGAGGCTTCCCGGTTCTACGCGGAGTGCGCCCTGGAGGCGGGCATCGGCTTCATCAACAACATCCCGGAGTTCATCGCCAGCGATCCGGACTGGGCGGAGAAGTTCCGGGAAAGGGGCCTGCCCATCATCGGCGACGATATTAAGTCCCAGATGGGGGCCACCATTGTGCACCGGGTGCTGACCGATCTTTTTCGGCGGCGGGGCGTTCCGCTCGCCAGAACCTATCAGCTCAATACCGGCGGCAACACAGACTTTTTGAACATGCTCAACCGCTCCCGGCTGGTCTCGAAAAAGG
The DNA here is from genome assembly GCA_964595165.1 of uncultured Desulfohalobiaceae bacterium. Taxonomy (GTDB): domain Bacteria; phylum Desulfobacterota; class Desulfovibrionia; order Desulfovibrionales; family Desulfothermaceae; genus CAZQPF01. Next base: position 346 of record CAZQPF010000188.1, on the reverse strand, counting down.
AGTCCAAAACCGAGGCCATTCAGTCCGTGGCGGGCAAAAGGCTCGATGTGAACCACATCCACGTCGGGCCCAGCGATTACGTGGCCTGGCAGGAGGACAACAAGATCGCCTTTATCCGGATGGAGGGCAAGCTGTTCGGCGATGTGGACATGAACCTGGAGCTGCGGCTCTCGGTGGAAGATTCGCCCAACTCGGCAGGATGCGGCATCGACGCCATCCGGTGCCTCAAGCTCGCCCTGGACCGCAAGGAGGCCGGGCCGCTCATCGGCCCCTCCTCCTACTTCATGAAACACCCCCCGCAGCAGTTCGTGGATGACGTCGCCTGGCAGAAAACGGAAGACTTCAT
>CAZQPF010000187.1:0-1997 GCA_964595165.1 uncultured Desulfohalobiaceae bacterium | reverse complement strand
GAAGTGGATGCAGTGGAACCCATATTGGAGAGGCCGATTCGGATCCAGGCCGATATGGTGGTCCTGGCAACAGCCATCGTCCCTATAGATCAAGGGGCCTTGGCCCGGTTTTTCAAAGTGCCCATGGGTGCGGACGGTTTCTTTGAAGAGGCCCACGCCAAGCTCCGACCGCTCGACTTCGCTGCGGACGGCATTTTCGTCTGCGGCTCGGCCCGCTACCCGGCCACGGTGGAGGAGGCCAGATCCCAGGGCATCGGCGTGGCCTCGCGCGTGGCCACCATCCTATTCAAGGACGAGCTCATCTCCAGCGCCATCGTGGCCGAGATCAACCCCGAGACCTGCGTCGGCTGCCTGGGCTGCATCGACGTCTGCCCCTATCAGGCCATCTCCTTCAATCCCCAGAAAGGGGTATGCGAGATCAACGAGATCCTGTGCAAGGGGTGCGGCAACTGCGCAGCCACCTGCCCCTCCCAGAGCGCACAGCTGCGTGGCTACAAGCCGGACCAGCTCTTCGCCCAGATCCGGGCGGCGGCCTGAAGAGCGCAGAGCGCATGGCGCATGGCGCATAGCGGAAGACAGGAATCAGCGGAAGGAACTCATAGCTCACAGGCAAGAAGGAAAGCTTTCAGTGGTTTATAGTCATCCATCATTAAAAGGCCCTAGGTCAGCACGGCACATACAGGTCGATCACTTAAGGAATTAGCGTCAAGTCTCAAACGACTAAAGCCAAAGGCACAAAACTCAATACGCGTGAAAATTCTTCGCTCTGCGCCATGCGCTTTGCGCTATGCGCTTATGCGAAGAAGCTGTGAACTCCAGAACTTAAACCAAAGCAGGTTTCTCCTATGACAACAGAACAATTCGAGCCTAAAGTCCTGTGCTTCCTGTGCACCTGGTGAGCCTACGCCGCAGCTGACCTGGCTGGGGTCAGCCGGTTTCAGTACCCGCCGAACATTCGGGTCGTGCGGGTCATGTGCAGCGGCAGCGTGTCCTTTCACCACCTGCTGCTGGCTTTTCAGGAAGGGGTGGACGGAGTTTTCGTCGGCGGCTGACACCTGGGAGACTGCAATTACCTGTACGGTAATTACTCCGCCCAGAAGCGCATTCGATTTCTGAAAAAGCTCTTGGCCTTCAACGGCATCGAGGAGGAACGCCTTACTGCCAGATGGGTCTCCTCTGCGGAAGCCTCGGAGTTTACCGCAGAGATCAAGGAGTTTATCGAGACCCTGCGCCAGCTGGGGCCTTCGCCTCTCAAAAAGAAGCCTGCGCTGGAACAGGCCGCCTGAGCCTCAGGCCATCCCTGCTAAGATCCCCAAACCTTGCGGAATAACTATGCTCAATGAAGTAAAAGACAAGGTGAAACAGCTCCTGGAATCCGGCGAGATATCGGGTTTTATAGGTCTCATGGAGCGCAACGGCCAGGTAGCGCCCCACCTGTTCCGCTCGGTCGACGAGCTGGAACATCTCACCCTCGGGGACCGCAACGCCCCCGGAGACGCCCGCTACCCGCTGGACAAGATCCTCATCACCCTGACCCGCAACTATCCCCAGGAAACCTTCGGCCTTCTGGTCCGGGGCTGCGACGAACGCGGCTTGAAAGCCCTGTTTACCTGGAACCAGGTCAAGCCGAAGCAGGTGGTCAAGGTGGGTATTGCCTGTCCGGAGGAGCTGGCTGAAAAATGCGAGTGCGTCCAGCCCTACCCGGATGAGCCGGTGGCCGGAGAGAAGGTCCAGGGCAAATCCTTTGCCTCGGTGGATCAGGTGGAGGAGCTGGACCGGGAGAAGCGCCTGGAGTACTGGCTCCGGGAGTTTGACAAGTGCGTGAAATGCTACGGCTGCCGGGACATCTGCCCGGTCTGCTTCTGCAATGAGTGCAGCCTGGAGGACCAGCAGCTGGTCCGGACCTACAGCCTGCCGCCGGAGAATCCGATCTTCCATCTCACCCGGGCGGTGCACATGGCCGGGAGGTGCATCGACTGCGGGCTGTGCGAAGAGGC
>CAZQPF010000186.1:0-2081 GCA_964595165.1 uncultured Desulfohalobiaceae bacterium | reverse complement strand
AAGGACTTTTCGCAGTCGCATCTTCGCTGCTCTGTCAGGAACGACTGCATGAAGAAATGGAACCTGAAATGGAAATACTGGGTCTTCGTCGCGATATTCGCGCTGGGCTACTCCTGCCTGCTCGTCGGGCTCATCGCCTTTATTTGGAGCCAGCTGAGCGCCTCTGTCCAAGCTGAGCTCCTCATAGCAGTAAGCGACAACTTCGGAGCCCTTTTCCTCATCTGCCTGGTCTTCCTCGGAGGCCAGCTCTTCCTGCTCAACGAGCTCTTTCAGCAGTACATCGTGCCCCTGTATCATTTGAGCGAGGATACGTTGATCATCTCTTCGGTCAATCCGGCTCACCGCATCCGGGTCAAAGGATGCCGCGAGATCGAAGCGGCGGCCGAGGCGGTCAATGAGCTGGCCCGCCATGTCGAGTCCGCTGAAGATAGCGCCAAGCAGCAGCAGGCCCAGCAGCAGTGGGGCTTGGAGCGGGAAAGGGACGTTTACGCCGGGATGATCAATGATCTTCCCCTCGGGCTTGTGGCCTGCAACGACCGCGGCGAGGTCCTGGCCTACAACAAAAAGGCCAGGGATATCTTCGTGCCGAAAAAGAGAGGCAGCTGTGCCAGCGCCTACCTGTGCAGCCGTCTCGTGATGCAGCGCTCCATTTATGAGCTCCTTCCCGGAAGCATCCTGGATCTCACCCTGGAAAAGCTCAAGCACAACCTGGTCTTTTCCAGCGCCAGCAAGGTTCTTTCCTTTACCAGCCCGGGACCGGACGGACAGCTCATCGCCGTGCAGATGGCTCCACTGTGGCGCAGCCAGCTCGTGCTGGGCTATACCCTGCTCTGCGAGGAGATCCAGGGCCCGGACATGGATGCGCCCGAGGCCCGCATTCTGCGCCCCTGGCCCAAGCAGAGGCTGCAAGTCCAGGAGCTGCTGCAAGCGATCCGGACCGAAGAGGGGGCTGAGCCGGCGGCGGGGATCGAATCCGCGGACCATGCTGCGGGTACGGCTTATTTGGAGGTTGATCCCTATCTTTTCGGGCAGCTCCTTGCAGGGCTGATAGAGGTGGTCGCTCCCTGTCGCCTCTCCGGTCCTGTAGAGTATTGGGTGGAGAAGGCTTCGGCCCGGACCCGCCTCTGGCTGCATTGGCGGGGTGCTGCGCCGAGCCAGGAAAGCCTGGAGGGCTGGAGGCTGAGCCCGGTCTCGGGAAGCGGGGAGGATCACAGCATCAGGGTGGAGGATGTGCTTGCGCTCCACGGCTCGCGCCTCATTCTGCCCCGGGAGGATGGGGGGAGGGGGTCTGTAGGGCTGGAGCTCCAGGACCCCAGCCGCAGGGAGGAGGATCTTCTGAGCCAGGAGCTGCAGCCGCAGGACGGCCTGCAGTTCAGCCACTTGGAGCTGCTCCGGAGCAACGGCCTGCTAGAGGATATGCTGGATGCCCCGCTCAGCGATCTGGTCTACACCGTGTTTGATACGGAGACTACCGGCTTGAGCCCCCAAGCCGGGGACGAGATCATCTCCTTAAGCGCGGTGCGCATCGTGCAGGGAAGCGTGCAGCTCCAGGAGATCTTCAATCAGCTCATCAATCCCCGGCGCATCGTCCCGGAGGAATCGATCGGGATTCACGGCATCCAGCCGGAGATGCTGGAGGGGCAGCCCTTTATCGAGGAGGTGCTCCCCTTTTTTCAGGAGTTCGCCAAAGGGACCGTGCTGGTGGCGCATAACGCGGTTTTCGATATGGAGTTCCTCCGGGCCAAGGAGGAGACCACCCGGGTCAGGCTGAACAACCCCGTACTGGACACCGCTCTTTTGTCCGCCCTGGTGCATCCCCACCAGAAGGACCATCACCTGGAGAACGTGGCCAAGCGTCTCGGGGTCAAGGTTTACGGCCGTCATACCTCCCTGGGGGATGCCATGACCACGGCGGAAATGTTCCTCAAGCTGCAGAAGCCGCTGGCCCAAAAGAAGATCCTCACCTTGCGCCAGGCCTGCAGCGAATCGCAGCGCATCTCCTCCAGCCCCGAGCTCGCCCGGAGGGGCTTGCAGAGCTCGTGAGATTCCGGCTCATCCCGGGAGCAGGCTCATAAACTCCA
>CAZQPF010000185.1:0-2119 GCA_964595165.1 uncultured Desulfohalobiaceae bacterium | reverse complement strand
GCTCTGCGCCATGCGCTCTGCGATTTGTATTTCTTGCCATCAGCTGTCAGCAATGAGCTTTTTTCTTCGCTCTGCACTCTTCAAGCTTTGAACTATGAACCGTGAACTTTGAACCCGTAGGTTTATATGCCCAAAAGATTGAGGGCCGAGCGGAGCTCGGAGATCTTGTCCTCGCTCATCCCTTCAACGGCCAAGAGATCTTCGTCTGAGGCCTGCTGCAGCTCTTGAAGCGAGTTGAACCCGGCCTGAACGAACTGCTCAGCCGGAATTTCAGTAACCCGGCTTATTTGCTCCATATCCTGCTGGCTGTTGTAGAGCTCCCCATATCTGCTTTCGGTGATTACGTCTATGTTCCAGCCGAGAAGCTTGCTGGCGAGCTTGACATTCTGTCCTTTGCGGCCGATTGCCAGATAGTGCTGATTGTCCGGAACCACCACTTCCAGGGTGTTTTCCTCCTCGTCAACCGTTATGCTGGATATTCTGGCCGGAGAGAGGGCGTTCACCGCATAGGTGGTGATATCCGGGCTCCAGAGAACCAGATCGATCTTCTCGCCCTTGAACTCCTGCACGATCTTGTTGATCCGGGAGCCCCGAACTCCGACGCAGGCGCCGATGGGATCCACATCCCGGTCCCTGGAAAGAAGGGCCACTTTGGCGCGGTTGCCCGGGTCCCGGGCCACGCTCATGATCTTGATCGTTCCTTCGCTGATCTCGGGCACCTCGAGCTTGAACAAGGCCTCCATGAACTCGGGATGCGATCTGGAAAGAACGATCTGGGGCCCTTTGCCCTCCTTGCGGACGTCGATAATGTAGCCCTGGATTCGATCCCCCCGTTTGTAGTGCTCTTTGGGGATCTGCTCCTCTTTGGGCAGCACCGCTTCGGTTCGGCCGAGGTTGATGATCCATCCGGCCCGATCCCTGCGTTGAATGGTCCCGCTGATGATCTCGCCCCTGCGATCCTTGAACTCCTCGTAGATGATCTCCTGTTCGGCATCACGCATGCGCTGGATGATGACCTGCTTGGCGGACTGGGCCGCAATGCGCCCCAGGTCCTCGACGTGGAGCTTGAAGCCGAGCTCGTCCTCGAGCTGGACATTGGGATCGATCTCTTGGGCCTCTTCCAGGGAGATTTCTGTATGAGCATCTTCAACGTTCTCCAGCACCACTTTGAACTGGTAGACCTCGATATCCCCGGTTTCCTCGTTGAAGTTCACCTCGATGTCCAGCTTGTTGTTGAACTTTTTGTTGACAGCTGTTTTGACTGCCTCCTCCAGGGTGTCAATGAGGACATCGCGGTCAATGCGGCGTTCTTTACTGATGTGGTCAATGGATTTTTTTAGTTCCAGGCTCATACATCATCTCCACGGTCTTGGGATCGTATTTCACTGCCTTCCCCATCTCGAGCAGCCTTTGCTGGTACAAGTCGGTAAGGCTTACTTTTGCGGCAGGTACTTGAGATTGATTTTCTGAATCGCGTCCCACAGCAGGTCGACCTTGCGGCCCTCCGCTTCGATACGGACGCGGTTGCCAGGCGTTTCCAGGAGCAGGCCGCGCCATTTCTTGCGGCCTTCAAAGGGCTCTTTGAGCTTGATCTCCAGGAGCTGCCCTTTATAGGAACCCAGCTGCTCCAAGGAGAAAAAAGGCCTTTCTAGCCCCGGCGAGGATACTTCCAAGGTGTAGGGCCCGGGCAGAGGGTCCTCGGCATCCAATAGGGCGCTTACATGACGGCTCACCTCGGCGCACTGGTCCACATTGACCCCATCTGGGCCATCGATATACAGCCGGAGCGTTCCTCCCTTCGGGGAGGCGGGTATCTCGATCCCCCACAGCTCGAGCCCCAAAGAAGCCACCAGGGGGCTGATCAAGCCGGTGAGGCGCTCTTTGACTTTCTCCTGGTGGTACATACTCTTATGAACTCTACTTTCCAAGACGTACCTGCAAAAAGTCCTGTGTAATGGAGTCAATAGCAGGTGCTTTCTTATAACTCTTTGACTTTACTGACAACTGGCCACCGGCTTCTGACTACTGCGACTGCAAAAATCATTTTTGCAGTCGCAGCTTTCCAACCCCTCACCCGGCACTCAGTTTGACTGCAGCCTTCTTCCATCTGAGGCTTTAC
>CAZQPF010000184.1:0-2127 GCA_964595165.1 uncultured Desulfohalobiaceae bacterium | reverse complement strand
ACCACGCAGAAGCTGATCATGGATTTCAGCCGGCAGGTGGGAGAGCTGGAGCGAAAAGGCTATTTTGAGCACGGCCGGAATGCGGCCCGGGCCATGGATGCATTCCTTGCGGGCTTGCCCCGGGATACTTTCCAGAAAATGGAAGCCGCCGCTCCGGACTTGGCTCAGCTGACGGCTGAGCTGGCGGACCCTGGAGAAATCTCCAAGATCCGCAAGCTGATCCAGAAGCGCAAGCTGTTGCTAGCGGCGGCCGTTGCCGCCTGGATCATCCCTGTGGGCCTGCTGGTGGCCAACCTGTTCTTGTGATCCCTTCTGTTCTGCGACCCGTCTGCAATGAATTTTGCAGACGGGCATTTATGGCGCGCACGCAAAAGTCGTGCATGAAGAATTCAAGCCTTTTTCACAGTCGAATCTTTCATGCCTCCTGGGGGTTTTTTTGCTCGTAATCCTCGATGGCTTTGCCCAATGCTTCCGCGCCAAGGTTGGAGCAATGCATCTTTTCTTTGGGCAGGCCCTCCAGGGATTCTGCGATAGCCTGCTTGGAGATGCGCTTGCCTTCCTCCAGGCTCAACCCTTTGGCCAGCTCGCTGACCATGCTGGAGACGGCTATGGCCGCAACGCAGCCAAAGGTCTTGAACTTGACATCCTCGAGCCTGCCGTCCTTGACCTTGATGTACACGGTCATGGCATCGCCGCACACCGGGTTGCCCACTTCGCCAACGCCGTCCGGGTCTTCCAAGGCCCCCATGTTCCTGGGGTTGGAAAAATGATCAATTACTTTATCGCTGTACATAGCTGTACTCCTTTGTTTTTATGACTCGGTTTGGGCATCCTCCTGCCACAATGGGGAGTAGGACCTGAGCTGGTCCACGATTTGCGGCAGCGTTTCGAGAACATAGTCCACATCCTGCCTGGAGTTGGTCTCATTCAGGGTGAACACCGCTGAGCCGTGCGCCAGCTCGGGCTTGATGGACAGTGCCGTAAGGACCGGAGAGGTTTTCAGCGCCTTTGAGGCACAGGCTGACCCGGTGTTGAGGTATATGCCCTTCTGGCTGAGCCTGAAAATGAGGGCCTCTCCCTCGATGGCCTCGAAGCAGATGCTCAAGTGTCCGGGAAGCCGTGACTCAGGATGGCCTGTAAAATGAATCCGGCTGATCGAGCTCTCAAGGCCTGCCTTTAACGCATTGCGCAGAGAGGCAACGGTGGCGGCTTTGTCCGCTATCTCCACGGAGGCCAGCTCTGCCGCAGTTCCGAACCCGATGATTCCGGGAACGTTTTCTGTACCCGCTCGTCTTCCCCGCTCCTGGATGCCGCCGTGGATCAAGGGCATAACCCGGGTGTTGCCTCGAACGAACAGGGCGCCGACCCCTTTGGGGCCGCGGAGTTGAGCAGCAGACAGGCTCAGCAGATCCACCCCCAGGTCGTTGACGTCTACTGGAATGATCCCGGCGGTGGCTACCGCATCGCTGTGAAGGAGAACCCCTTTGGATCTGCAGACAGCAGAAAGCTCGGCCAGGGGCTGAATGGTCCCGATCTCGTTGTTGCCGTGCAGGATGGAAACCAGCACGGTTTCCGGGCGGATGGATTTTTCAAGCCTTTGCGGATCCACCAATCCGTACTGATCAACCGGGAGGTATGTGACCTCGAAGTCCAGCCTTTCCAGGAATCTTGCCGCATTGAGTACAGAGTGGTGCTCGATGGCGGAGATGACGACGTGGTTTCCCTTCTTTCTGTGAGCCAGGGGGACTCCTTTGAGCGCGTGATTGTTGGCTTCCGCCCCGCAGGAGGTAAAGATGATCTCCTCGGGCGCAGCCCCTATGAGCCTGGCCACTTTTTCCCTTTGCAGCTCAATGTCCTTGAGTACCTTGGTACCCATGTCGTAGACCGTGGAAGGATTTGCGAACAGCTGGTCGAAATAGGGCAACATGGCTTCCTGGGCTTCCGGCCGAACAGGGGTGGCTGAAGCGTGATCCATATATACCGGTTTCATAAAAAGTCCTTGTCTTTGTTAAAGGGTATACGGTCTGTTCAACTATAGAGATCAACGTTCCCCGTTTACATCTCTGTCCATCCACATATCGCTGAGCACATTGTGCATGGGCAAAGGCTGTTGAAAGTTTAGCTCTC
>CAZQPF010000183.1:0-2225 GCA_964595165.1 uncultured Desulfohalobiaceae bacterium | reverse complement strand
GCAAAAGTTATCCAACAAAAAATCAAAGGTGGACTCAATGACAACGAACCTTGAACGACTTAAGCATATTGTACTGGAGAACTCCTTCAAGTACAGCGAGGAGCCGGCCTTCAAGCTGGTTTCTGGAAGCAGGAGCCAATTTTACTTCGATTGCAAGAAGACCACCTTGGATCCTGAAGGGGCTTATCTCATTGGTGAGATACTGTACGATTTGGTGATGGACACAGACATCAAGGGTGTAGGCGGCCTGACACTGGGCGCGGATCCAATCTCTTCAGCACTCATGCACTCCGCCTGGCGACGGGACAAAAGGAGGATTTACCAATTCGTTGTGCGCAAGGATCTCAAGGATCACGGCTCTATCAAATGGATTGAGGGCAATATCCAAAAGGATGATCCGGTCCTCATTGTGGATGATGTGGTCACTACAGGCGGCTCCACCCAAAAGGCAATCCAGAGGTCCAAGGAGGATGGGCTGATTGTCAGGGGCGTTGCTGTTCTCGTGGACAGGGAAGAGTTTGGTGGAATGGACAGGATTAGGAAGGAGGAGCCGAACGCTTGGCTGCACGCCCTTATCACCCGCAGTGATATAATGGCATTGCGTAAGAGGTCAGCTTAAAACAACTCCAGGAGCCAAGGCAATTTGAATGCACTGCAGCGGCACAATCTGGATAATCTCATTGAGCACTACTTGGAACGCTTTGAAGACGATCCTGTCCTTTGCTTTGCAGCGATTCAGCTTTGCTCCTTGATCCGCGACGAGTGGAGCAGCGGCGAAATAGCAACCGCTCAATACGAGACCCTAGCTCCTATTGCGCAAAACCTTGAAAGCGGGATCGACGATCTGAATCATGCCTCATGATAGGAGCACCCGCTCTCAGCCACCGGATAGAAAACCGGACATACCGGATGGGCTATAGTCCGTTGATTTCTTATTATTCGGTGCTAAAACTGGACATACAACCGGACATTACTATGCAAGCCACCCCGGACAGCCTCGAGCTCTCGTTGTCTCCTCCCCTGCCGGCTGCACGCTTGGGCGAGCTCAAGGACCTGGCCCAAGAGGTCCTGGTGGCCTCTGCCGCCCTGGAGGGACAGGTTGCCGACAGTACTGCCAAAGCCCTGGGCGACTGCCTGCGGTACCTGAACAGCTACTACTCCAACCTGATCGAGGGGCACAAGACCTCCATCCTGGAGATCGAAGCCGCGTTGAAGAGACAGTTTTCCGGCGACGAACAGAGGCGCTATGCCCAGGAGCTCTGCGCGGCACATGTTCTGGCCGAGAAAGAGCTCATGCGCGAGATCCTCACGGACCGGCCGAACAATATGTGCAGCCTGTCCTTTGTGAGCAGGATTCACCGGAAGTTCTACGAGAACCTTCCGGAAAGGCATCAGCGGACACACAGCCAGGGAGGGTTCACCAATCTTTCCGTCAACCCCGGCCAGCTCCGGGACGGCAACGTCTCCCTGGACGACGGCCAAAGCATGCACGGCCCGGATGCAGCCGTACTGCCGCAAAAGTACCAGGAGTTCGAGAAGCTTTATAACCCCGAGCGCTTCCACGGAGACGAACGGCTAATTGCCGCGGCCGCGAGCCACCACAGGCTTGTGTGGCTCCACCCTTTCCGGGACGGCAACGGACGGGTGGCCAGGCTCTTTTCCGGGCTCTACCTGGCAGCCATCGGCATCAACAAGAGTAACTTATGGTCCCTTTCCAGAGGACTTTCCAGGGACAAGCAGTGGTACATGCTCAACCTGCACTCGGCCGATTCCCCGAACAACGACGGTACGGGGTTCGATCAGGAGCATTTCGCGGATTACTGCTTGTTCTTCCTGGAGATCTGCCTGGACCAGATACGGTTCATGGACGGGCTCTTAAGCCTGAAGCGAATCGATGCTCGCATCGATGGGTACATGCGGGACAGGGATAAGGAGCGAGGGTCTCAAAATCCCCTCGACTCCCGGGCCGGCAAGCTTCTCAAGGCCCTGTTCATGCAGGGCGAGGTTAAAAGGGGCGAAGCACGGTCAATCATGGGCATGGAAGACAAATCTGACAGACAGGCCAGACGTATCGTCAGCCAGCTGATAAGCGAGGGGCTGGTCGTCTCGGACAGCCACAGGGCTCCCTTGCGGATCGCCTTCCCCACCCACGTCCTGCGGTATTACTTTCCAGACCTGTTCGATCCCTCGGTGCTGGGCGAGCCGGAGCATCAGCCATAACCTTG
>CAZQPF010000182.1:0-2324 GCA_964595165.1 uncultured Desulfohalobiaceae bacterium | reverse complement strand
GAGGAAGTAGAGGATGGCGTCCAGGCCCACGTTGCTGATGGCCTGCTTGGCTCCCTGGCGCACCATCGGCTTGGGCCGAAAGGCTATTCCCAGGCCCACCAGATTGAGCATGGGCAGGTCGTTCGCCCCGTCGCCCACGGCGATGACCTGCTCCAGGGAAATCCCTTCCTGCTCGGCCAATCGGCTCAGCAGCTCCGCCTTCTTCTCCCCGTCGATAATCTCCCCTTTGATCCTTCCTGTGAGTCGTCCGTTCTCGATCTCCAGATCATTGGCGAACAGGTAGTCGATGCCCAGCTCCTTCTGCAGCCGTTGCCCGAAAAAGGTGAACCCGCCGGAGATAATGGCTACCTTGTAGCCCAGGGTCTTCAGATTCTGGATCAGGCGCTTGGCTCCGTCGGTAATGGGCAGCTTGCGGGAGACCTCTTCCAGAATCTCCACCGGCAGCCCTTGCAGCAGCTGCACCCTTTGCTCGAGGCTCTCCCGGAAATCGATCCCGCCCTGCATGGCCTCTTCGGTAATGCGGGCCACCTTGTCTCTTGCCCCGGCATACTCGGCCATCTCGTCCACCACTTCGGTCTGGATGAGGGTGGAGTCCATATCCAGGGCCAGCAGCCGCCTGTGTTTCCGGTACGGGGTATCCTCCTGGATGCCGATGTCGATTTCGAAGTTCTGGGATATGGAAAGGAGCGTGCTCCGCATCTCGGATATGTCCACCGGGGCGCCCCGAAGGGCGATCTCGATGCAGGTGAGGCCCGGATGCGGCTGGGTCTGATGGGAAGGCTTGCGATTGGACAGGCGTTGAATAAAATTGATCTCCAGCTCGTACTGCTGCACCAGCTCGTTCACTTTGGCCACGTGCTCCACGGTGAGCGAGCGTCCGAGCAGGGTGATGATGCAGCGTTTCTTCTGCTGCGAGCTGACCCAGCTTTCATACTCCTCTACGCTCAGACGCCGGGTTTCCAGACGAAGGCCCAGGGAGCTGGCCTGGATGCGGAGATCGTTGAGGGTGGATTCGGCGTAGCCTTCTTCCGGAAGCTCGAGGATCATGGCCAGGAAAAGGCTTTCGTAGATCACGGTTTGGGTGATATCCAGGAGGTTGACCCGGAGTCGGCTCAAGGACTGCAGCAGGCTGCCGACTTTGGCGATGTCGTTTTCTCCGGTCAGGTTGATTTGCAGAATGCGGCTCATGGAGTTGGTTCCTGTTTCCAGGTAGTTTTAAAGCAATTTGAGGGTTCGTATTCACGCGCTAGTCAGCGATCAAGGAGAAACTCCGCAAAGCTGCTCCCCTTCCCAAGGGGAGCTCCCGGCACTCAGTTTGCCTAGTCTCAGCTCGAGTTTGGAGAAAAGCTGCAGCTGAGCGTTGTTCTCCTCAAATCGAAGTAGAATGCAGCCAAACTGAGTGCGGGGTGAGGGGTTGGAAAGTGGAGTTTCATACAAGCCTTGACTCCGGCAAATCTGATTTAATGGTAATTGAATGATAATTAATTGAAAAGATTGACATTTTTTAAGCCCTTGATTGTCTGTTAAAATCCTTTTTGCCGGCCCGCGGCGCAAGGAGAAAATTTATCCCTCCAACCGCCTGTTTGCAACCGGGCTGGCGATCTGCTCTCTACCCAAGAATGAAACCGTAACCGGGGCTTTCTATCCAACAGCCCCAAGCAACCGGAGGTGAGGTATGCGGATTCTGGTACTCTACTTTTCCAAGACCGGCAACACCGAGAAGCTGGCCCAGGCTATTGCCGAGGGCGTCCGCGGGGCCCAGGGCGTCGAGGCTGCGCTCAAGAGCACGGAGGAGGTCAGCAAGGACGATTTTTTGGCCGCAGACGGAGTCATTGCCGGCTCTCCGGTCTATTTCGGCCTCATGGCGGCAGATATGAAGCGGGTCTTCGACGACTTCATCTCGGTGCGCAAGAAGATGGAGGGCAAGGTCGGGGCGGCCTTCGCCACCTCCGGCGATCCCACCGGAGGCAAGGAAACTACCATGTTCTCCATCATTCAGGCCATGATGATCTACGGGATGATCATCGTGGGCGATCCCATGGACGCGACCGGGCATTACGGGGTGGCCTGCGCCGGCCAGCCGGATGACAAGGCCCTGCAAAACGGCCGGAAGCTCGGCCACCGGGTGGCAGAAGTGACCAGGAAGCTCCGGGGCTAGCCAGCCAACTGCTTGCCGTCACCAGGTAGCTTCAGGCTTTTCCCCTGGGACCGCCGCGGGCCACCGCGGCCTTTGTCCTGGTCTGGAGACGTCCAGGCAGCCACCCCTTTATCCCCTTGGAAGATGCGACTGCAAAAAATCGTTTTGCAGTCGCAGTGGTCAGAAG
>CAZQPF010000181.1:0-2455 GCA_964595165.1 uncultured Desulfohalobiaceae bacterium | reverse complement strand
TCTTCATGCAGTCGTTCCTGACAGAGCAGCGAAGATGCGACTGCGAAAAGTCCTTTTAGCAGTCGCAGTGGTCATTCTTTCTTCCCCGGGGTCCTCCCTGGGGGACGTCTTTCTCTTTTGGCTCCGGCCATCCTCTTATCCTTTTTCCTTCGTTCCCAGGGTCCTCCCTGGGGACGTCTTTTTCTCATGGCTCCAGCCATCCTCTTATCGTCTCTCCGCCTTATCTCGACAGTCAAAACTTTTTGAGTAACATTTTGCTTTGATTGCAGATATTGACGAGTTGATTTGACTGTGAATGCTTTTAACTCATCTCTTTGATTTCTTTGCCTTAACTGTGAACCGTGAACTGAACTCTAAAGTTATCCGGGGAGCATGAAATCAATCCATTTAGTCAGCACAGCCGGCAGCCGAGCTGAGTAGAGGATTGCTTCGCCATGCGTCTCTGCCCATTTCCAGGAAAAAAGAGGTGCCCCCGCTTGGGGAGCACCTCTGCTAAGGATCACGGAATGAGCTGCGAGGTTATAGCTATTGAGCTGCGGCTAGTCGTAGCGCAGCTCTATGGAGTACTTGTTCACCGTCTGCTCGCTGCACCGCTTGGTCAGCAGAGAGACAACGATGAAAAAGATGAAGGCCACAGGGATCCAGTAGACCTGGTGCCCCACCGGAACCTTGAAGCCGAAGATGGGCTCGCTCAGGAAGAACCAATGCGGGCTGCCCAGGACCAGCTTGGCGTACAGCCAGCTAAACAGGGTCAAGGCAGTGAATACCGCCGAGGTGAGCAGATGGGCCGCGGTTGTGGATCGCTCCCACCAGACCCCCAGGATGAGGCCCGGGCCGCAGGAGGCGATGATGAGCACAAAGGCCCAGCCTGAGAGGTCCAGAACCATGGCCGGCGGACTGATGGCGATCAAGAAGCAGACGATCATCACCACTACGAGCCACATCTGCATGGCCTTGACCTGATTGTTCTCGGCCCATTTGTTGCCCAGGATCTTGATCATCCAGTCCCGCCCCAGGGTGACCTGCATGACCATGGACCAGGCCGCCACAGTGGACATGCAGATGGCCAGGCCCCCGGCGCAGAGCACTCCCAGCAGCCAGGGCTGGCCCAGGGCCTGGGTGGTGGCGATCATGGAGTAGTCGGTGATGGCAGCCGCGCTCGTGGCATAGTAGTTTTGCAAGAAGCCCAAAACGCCAACAGCGCTGTCCACGCCTTCCTGGCCCATGGCCGGATGCATGGTCTCCAGCACTACGCGGGCCGCGCTGCCGATGATGATCAGGCCGATGTACATCAGGCCGCCGAAAAAGGCGGACCAGAAGGTGGCCAGACGGGCCGAGTTGAGATCCATGGCCGTGAAGAACTTGACCACGGAGTAGGGCATGGTGGCGAAGCCGTAGTGCCAGACAAAGAAGAAGCTCACCATTCCGGTCCAGACGCTCATTAAGGGATGCGCCGCCCCTTCGGTGGAATGCGGCGGGAGCCAGAACTTGGGGTTGTTGGACTGGATCGCCTCAGCCAGGCCTGCAAACCCGCCAAAATTAATCACGATGAGGGTAGCCACCAGCAAGGCGGCAATGGTCATCAAAATGCCTTGCAGCCCCTGGGTCCAGGTGGTGGCCACCATGCCTCCCATGTAGACGTAGAACAGCACCGCCGCGGTGCCGATGACCAGGGACCAGAAGTAGGGGATCTTCAAAATGGCCATCATGAACAGGGCGGTGCCCACCAGGGAGAGGGTGATGTACAGCACACCGGTTACGAGCACTGGAATGCTGGTAACCGCGCGTCCGAACTTCTCGCTTTCAAAGCGGTCCGCATAGTAGTCGGTAAAGGAAACCGGGGCGTACTTGCGCAGCGGAGCCGCCGTGAGCAGAGCCGCAAGAGGCATGCCCATGATGATTCCGGCCAGGGCCCACCAGAAAGGGTAGCCCAGCAAGAAGATGAAGGCCGGCAATCCGAGAAAGCTGGCCGGGGACAGAAAGGCCGCAGCCAGACCGGCTCCGTTGATGAAGGAGCCGACGTTGCGTCCGGCCACGGCGTACTCCATGGGGCTGCCGGCCGCTTTGCGCGTAACGTAGCCGATTCCGAAGATGAGGATGAAGTAGGCAACAGCAAACAAGATTACCAGTGGGTGAACAGATCCGATAACATCCATGCTTTAACCCTCCCTTTCCCGATCGCGTTGCGCTTTTGACCTCTTGGGAATCCAGTACCAAAGCAAGGCCACAGCCATGGGTATGATCCAGATGAAAAAGAACATGACGTAGATAAAGGGCACTGGAATACCGGCTAGGCTGTACTGCACCGTACCGGTGTTGGTAATCATCTCCACCAGCATAGAGATAATCGCAAAGCTGTACATGATGAGCAGTCCGATCCAGAAAATGGGATACATGCCTCTAAACATAGACCTTTCTCCTTTTAAGAGTTGATGGTCAACCGCCAATACCTGTT
>CAZQPF010000180.1:0-2477 GCA_964595165.1 uncultured Desulfohalobiaceae bacterium | reverse complement strand
GCCCCGTGCTCGGCCGTCTGAAGGCCCAAGTGACGATGCCAAAGACCAGGGCGGCGATCACCGTCCCGATGGTAACATGGGTCAAAGTGGGATGGAGGGGATGCGTATAGCCGATGGACTCGAGCGCCTTATAGATGGATGCGAACATGTCTTCCGTCCTTTCCATTGACAGCGCAGCCAGAGGCTGCACTGTATTAATGGGGTTTGATTAAGAAGATACAATCCTTGCTTGTTTATGAAATATGGAAATTCGAAGCACGAATAGGCCGGTTGCAGCCCCTCTATCATAGGAAAGTGCTTAACCTTGAGCGCTTTCAGCTTGGCCTTGTCTACCTGTGCGGTAGCAGCGCGACCATGACATCTGTAATCCCTGCGCCGTGGAACAGCCCAATAGTCGCGCCTGAAAAGCCCCCCCTGTTTTGGCAATTTCAGTAGACACTGGAAGCACTCGGAAAAGAGAGACACAATTTTCCAAGGCTGTGTATTCCGCTTCCTTTAATACATCGCTGCTTCCGTCTGTCAAGCCCAAGAACAAGAATGGTCCCTTTCCTGTCACCCGTTTTTCCGGCCCGCGATGCGGAACAGCCACTGCACGGTGAGCTCCCAGGCCTGCTTAAAGGTCTCGCTGAAGCGATGGTCCGCCTGCGGGAGGATGTGCAGCTCCCTGGGGTCTGCTGCGGCGTTGTACAGGGCTTCGGCATCGGAAGCCGGTACCACCTCGTCCCGTCCGCCGTGCAGGATGAGCAAAGGACGGGGCGCTATCCGGGATGCGGAGTGCACCACATTGAAGCGGTCCAGATCGGAGAAGAAGCCGCGGTGCACCTCCACGCTGCCGTCCTCTCCGTTAAGGGCCACGTACTCCGCCTCCAGGGTCTGCGGATTGGCAAACCCCTGAAACAGCCCCCTGGGATCGGCTGAGGCGGCCCAGGCGCAGACCCCCCGGACCCGCGCATCCCCGACAGCCTGGCAGATGGCGGTGGTGCCCCCGAAGCTGCGGCCCAGGCTGACCGCATATCCGCTCCCTTGGCCGAGGCACCACTCCACGCAGCAGGAGAGGTCGTCGATCTGGCCGCTGAGGGTTATGTCCGCCCAGTGCCCCTCGCTCTCCCCGTTTCCGGCAAAGTCGAAGAGCAGGCTGTCAAAGCCGGCCCGGGTGAAGTACTCCGCCATCTCCAGGGCCTTGCCTCCGCCCTCCTTGCTGCCGGTGAACCCGTGGCAGACGACCAGGGTGGGCGCTCCATCCGCCTCCGCGCTCAAGTGCAGCCCGGCCAGCTTCAAGCCCCGGGAGTTGGCTATCCGGACCTCGCGCCAGGTGTAGTCGCTCATCAGCCCTCCTTTTGCTTCGGAAATCCCGGGCTCAAACCTTGTTCTACAGGAACAGAGCCGGATTCAGGCCAGCGCAGTAAACTTTTCTCCCTCACATCCGATGAAGCATATATAATCCGCAGCTCAAGCAAAAGATCCGCCCTTCAATACAATCAGAAAAATCGGCAACAAGCAACTCAGGACCAAGTGCGATTTCACAATGCCTATGCTAAAACCTTTGACTGTCGAGTATCTATTATGATCCAGCGCGAGGCTTGTTCCAAGCAGCAGCAATTCGAGCGCTTCGGCGTCATAGGCATCGCCCGGCGGGGCGACCAGGAGCGCATAGAAAGCTATATCTCGGCCCAGGTCTTGAACCTCGGCCCCCAAGAGGCCTATATTGAAACCGACGTGCCCCTTGACCTCGGGCGCAAGGTTTCTGTATGGCT
The DNA here is from genome assembly GCA_964595165.1 of uncultured Desulfohalobiaceae bacterium. GTDB lineage: Bacteria > Desulfobacterota > Desulfovibrionia > Desulfovibrionales > Desulfothermaceae > CAZQPF01. The sequence goes on along the minus strand of CAZQPF010000180.1, from coordinate 723 downwards.
GTACAGCTCTGGCCAGGAAGGGAAAAAAGAGGAGCTCTTCGGCGTCCTGCAGTGGAAAAAAAAGCTCCAGGATCCGTTTTCAGCCCGATATGGCTATGGCATACAACTCCAAGCGGTCCCAGACGATCCCAACAACCACGCAAGCCCCCGGTAAAGAATTTCCCACCAGCCGCCTGCGCGCCCCTATCTCCATCGGCAGCCGCGCGATCGACTCCCGCCTCCTTCTCGCCCCCATGGTGGGGCTGACCCATGTCGCCCTCCGGCAGGCGATTCGCAGCTTCCATCCCCCGGGCCTGCTGTGGACCGAAATGTGCTCGGCCCGGGCCCTGCCCAAGGAGAGCCCCGATCGCTCCAACGTTTTCTGCTGGGACCCGCAGGAAGCCAGCCGCCTCGTCTGCCAAATCATGGGCTCGGATCCCCGGGAGATGGCTCGGGCCGCCATCCGGGTGGAGCGGGAAGGCTACTTCGGCGTGGATCTGAACATGGGCTGCTCCGTGGCCGCCATCTGCAAGCGCGGAGCCGGGGCGGCACTGCTGCGCCTGCCGGAGAGGGCAGCAGCCATTGTCAGGGCGGTGCGAAAGTCTGTTTCCTGTCCGGTTCTGGTCAAGCTCCGCTCCGGCTGGAGCAGGGAAGGGATCGATGCCCCGGAGCTGGCCAAGCGGCTGCAGGATGCCGGCGCGGACGGGATCGTCTTCCATCCCCGCCTCGCTCCGGACCGCCGCA
>CAZQPF010000179.1:0-2505 GCA_964595165.1 uncultured Desulfohalobiaceae bacterium | reverse complement strand
CCCATATGTCGGTTTTTTTTATCGATATCTTCCTCTCAGGCGGCAATGCCGACGCTCAGTTCCAGTTCGGACCCAAGTAGTGAAAATTGGGACATGGTCTTGAATTTTGAAAATGGTCAACCGAGCATTCCCCCGGGGCATCACATGGTAGACAGCCCTGGTATACTCGATTCGCAGAGGCCTAGCCATGATTTGGCTATACAACCGGCGTATTCAAAAAGCAAGATCTGACCCCAGTTCTTCACTACCTACTGAATTATGGCCAGGGCTGTAAATAGGCCAAGAGTTTGAATTTGATATTTTTTGAGCAAGGAATGATCCAAGGGGAAGTGCCTGCTCTTCGCAGGTCTACAATGACGAAGCTTCTCCATTGCTTCCTTCCTCGCCTTCTCCGGTCTCTGCCTTAAACTCCTCACGGACAGCCTGAACCACATTGAGGAACTCGTCCTTGGCTGAATAAATGGCCTGCGGTTTGCGTTTCTCAAAGAAATGACTTAACCAGATTTGATAAAACTGTCCCTGATAAGCTGCGACTGCAAAAAATCCTTTTGCAGTCGCAGCAGTCAGGAAATGAAAAAAAGCCCCCACCGTCGCTACCGGTGAGGGCTCCCATTAAGGTGTGTGCAACCAGATTGCAACCACCGAAACCTCAAATTGGCGTCCCCAAGGGGATTTGAACCCCTGTCGCCGGCGTGAAAGGCCGGTGTCCTGGACCTGGCTAGACGATGGGGACGCAAATAAAAAAATGGCTGGGGGACGAGGATTCGAACCTCGGCTACCAGGGCCAGAACCTGGCGTCCTGCCGCTAGACGATCCCCCAAGCACAAAAAATGCTTATAAATATCTCTTGGAAAACTGTCAAGGGTCTGCAAAAATCCTTTTTGCAAATGCCTCTGTCAAGCTAGAGCGCATCCTTAGACGGACTCGGCCAGCCGGCGGGTGCGACGCTTGAGGTTCTTGAGCTGCCGGCGGACCTTTTCCCGTTCCTCTTTGTTCTCGGCGGGAATCTCGGCCTTTTTGGCCTGCAGATCCTTGATCTCCTTCTTGATGGACCAGATCTGCTCCTTGTAGGGATTGACCTTGTCCTTCTCCGAGATGCCGGCCAGCTCTTTGATCTCTTTGAGGAGCTCGTCCTTGTCCATTCCGGAAGCGCCGGTGATCTGCGGGATCTTATCGATAGCCAGCTCGCGGAGCTCTTTGGCGGTCATTTTTTCTAAAGGCTTCTGCAAGTTCAGGGACTCAAGGCTAATCTCTGCCATACTGGATCCTCCTGCTATATGCGGCTAATTGTTGGTGTCTTGCTGCAAGGCTTTGATCATGCGCACGTAGGCTTCATAGCAGCTCCGGAACTTGGAATCGGGAGGAAGCACTTCAAGCAAGGAGCCGATCTCTTCCGCTTCCGGAAGCTGTGGCTCCGGCAACCGGACCTCGTGGCGCACCTGCACCTCGTTGAGAGGAGTTCTGTCTTCTAACAATTCGAATTTGACTTTGTCAAATGGCTGCCAGCCCAAAAATTCGCCGATGCGCTCCCGAATCTGCTCCGAGAAAAAGGTGAGCTCCTGCATGACCAGGCTGTCTTCAACACCGATAATGAGCGCTGTGCGTCTTCTTCCGAGAGGCCTGGCCATCTCGGCGACACGCGGTCCGATGATATCGGGCCAGTTGCGCCAGATCCGGGCCACATCCATTTCCCGGCCCAAATGCTTCCAGGAGACGAAAGACTCCAAGGCAGAGGCGAGGGACTTCATACTTGTTTATAACACATTCGGCAGGGCTTGAAAACGATGCTCCGCAAGCGGGAGGCAGTCAGACAAACTGAATTCCGTATCCGTAGACGGCGGAGTAGGGATCGTCAAGCGTCTTGCGCCATCTGGTACGTCCGATGAACTCTTTATGATCCATTTCCGGAACCGCCTCCTCCAGCCAGACCTTCACTTTCCTTCCCTCGTCGATCCGCGCGTCGGTCTCGATGTACATGCCGCCGCTACTGATGTTGAGCATCTTGGCCAGGGCGTACTCCTCGATCTGGGATTCATCCGCCACCCGCGCGACACCGACATAGCCGTATCTCTCGAACCGACGCTTATCGGCTACAAAGGAGCTTTCCCCTTCTTCCATATTACCAGCCTCCTTAATCCCAGTCGCTCACGTAAAAGGTGCCGCAGTTGCTGCATTCAATAACGCAGGTGCGGTATCTTCCGTTTTTGTTCCCCTCTCCAGAAGGCTCCACGTAGATCACTTCCGTAGCGCTCTCCGAGCAGCACTCCTGCTGCGGCGGCAGATAGGTCAGCTCTGCGGCAAAGGCTTTGTACTCCTTCAGGGACATCTCTCCTGGCATATGAACCGCTCCTCTCAAGTCAGCTTTGCCTCCGGCAAGTCTGGCTTATTGGCAATTTATTGAAGAAAAAGAGAATCTCACGGTTTACAGTTAGAAGAAGCTGATAGCTCAAAGCAAGAGTGAAGAGCAGAAATCTGAGCTTGAGACACAAAGCGCATGGCGCATAG
>CAZQPF010000178.1:0-2518 GCA_964595165.1 uncultured Desulfohalobiaceae bacterium | reverse complement strand
ACCAGGTCAAGCATCTGCTGCGGTCCAAGGATGAGCGCAGGTTCACGCCTGTCGGTGGCGTGGAAGGGGTGTATTCCATGAAGCGGCTCGTCGTATGGTGACTTGAGACCCCTATACAACTTTGTCCATCTGCCGGCAGTACCATTCGTATGTCTGCCGAATGCCTTCCTTGAGCTTGATGCACGGATGCCAGCCGAGGGAGGTCATGCGTGAGACATCCAGGAGCTTTCGCGGCGTGCCGTCCGGCATGGAGCTATCCCAGACCACCTTCCCCTGAAAACCGGTCACTTCTTGGGTCTTTCTGGCCAGGTCCGCAATGCTCAGGTCTTCCCCGGAGCCAATGTTAATGAACTCGCCGATGTCCGAGGCGGTGTGATGCTGCATCTGGTAGAGACAGCCCTCGGCCAGGTCGTCGACATGCAAGAACTCTCTCTTGGGTGATCCTGTTCCCCACAGGCGAACCTTTGGACTCGCTTCATTTGCAGACTGAAATCTGATTGTCCTGGCATCGGATGACTTAATCTCTCGGACCCCCAGGTCGCTCTGCACGCCTTCCGGTATCGGGCCAAAGGCTGCCGCATCCCTGGCTATGCCTTCCATATCGTTTTTCTGTACCAGCTTGGCTAAATGGAACTTTCTGACTAGCGCCGGCAGAACGTGGGAGGTCTCGAGATCGAAGCTGTCGTTTGGGCCGTAGAGGTTGGAGGGCATAACTGACATGAAGTCGGTTCCGTACTGCCGGTTGCAAGAGCTGCACAGCTTGATGGCCGCAATCTTGGCCACGGCATAGGGCTCGTTGGTCGGCTCCAAGGGTCCTGTCAGGAGGTACTCCTCCTTCATGGGCTGGGGGCATTCTCTGGGGAAGATGCACGAGGAGCCAAGGTTGAGCAGCTTGTCAGTCTTGAATCGATGAGCAGTTTGAATGACATTCGTCGCGATGGCCAGGTTCTGGGCGATAAAGTCGGCAGGGTAGGCGGAGTTGGCCTTGATACCGCCGACCTTGGCCGCACAGAGAAAGACGTGCTGTGGGCGATGCTCGGCAAAAAATTCTTCCACCTGGATTTGCCGGGTGAGGTCGAGCTCAGCATGAGAAGCGGTGAGGAGATTTTTGAAGCCTTGGCGCTGCAAGGCCCTGCAGATGGCGGATCCCACCAAGCCTGTATGCCCGGCTACGTAAATGGTGTCTTCAAGCTGCATCCAGGCTGCCTCACTCGCACCCATTGATGATCGGAAAGCCGCTGGTCTTGCAGAGGTGGTCTCTTTTGGCCTCTTGCAGGTCGTTCTCTACCATTTCAGTGATCATCTGATCAAATGAGATCTGAGGTGTCCAGCCCAGCTTCTCCCTTGCCTTGGCTGGATTGCCTAGGAGGGTCTCCACCTCTGTGGGCCTGAAGTATCCGGGATCTATGCGAACTACTATCTGGCCGGGCTGGCAGGCGCAGTCTGGATGCTCTGGGTTGATGCCGGAGATGATTCCGTGCTCTTCTAGGCCGGATCCCCGCCACTCCAAGGAGATGCCGACCTTGGAGAAGGCCAGCTCGCAGAGCTCTCGAACCGAATGCTGCTCCCCCGTGGCCAGGACATAGTCTTCGGCCGTGTCCTGCTGCAGCATGAGCCACATCCCGCGGACATAGTCCCTGGCGTCTCCCCAGTCCCTCCTGGCCTCAAGGTTGCCCACAAAGAGAGTCTCCTGGAGCCCGGTGGCAATCCGAGCTGCCGCCCGGGTCACCTTTCTGGAGATGAAGGTCTCTCCGCGGAGGGGAGACTCATGATTGAACAGGATCCCGTTGCAGGCAAACATGTCGTAAGCTTCCCGGTAGTTGACGGTGATCCAATAGCCGTAGAGCTTGGCCGCGCCGTATGGGCTCCTTGGGTAGAAAGGCGTCGTTTCATCCTGGGGAATGTGCTGGACCTTGCCGAAGAGCTCGCTGGTGGAGGCCTGGTAGAACCTGACCTTGCGCTCCATGCCCAGGAGCCTCACAGCCTCAAGGATCCGTAGAGTACCCAGTGCATCGGTCTGGGCTGTATACTCTGGGGTTTCGAAGGAGACCTTGACATGGCTTTGGGCCCCGAGGTTGTAGATTTCTTCCGGCTGAATGTCTTGGATGATCCTGATGAGGTTGGTTGAGTCTGTCAGGTCGCCGTAGTGCATCAAAAATTTGACGTCAGACTCGTGCGGGTCCTGATAGATGGAGTCCACCCGCGCCGTGTTGAAGCTTGAGGATCGGCGCTTGATACCGTGGACCATGTACCCTTTATTGAGCAGGAACTTAGTAAGGTAGGCGCCATCCTGGCCGGTGATTCCGGTGATTAAAGCTGTTTTCATGAGCTTTTCCCATTGTGAAGTTTTTACATTAGCAAGCAGGATCTGTGCCGTCTTTGGGAAACTTGAATTACGGTTTGGCAAGGCATAGCGTCCGAATGTTCAGAGATATTGCATAAAGTGTATAAAGGGACAGACTTTTAATTGACAGTCGAAGGATTTAAGGGCAAGCTGCTATCAAAACCCAATCAGGAG
>CAZQPF010000177.1:0-2572 GCA_964595165.1 uncultured Desulfohalobiaceae bacterium | reverse complement strand
CTCGAGGATCTCGTCATCCAGATGGATGAGATGGGCATCGAGCACGGCTACGATGTGGATCGGATTCTCTGGCTGGGCAAGATGATGGAGAAGACCATCGGCCGCAGGCTGCGCTCCGAGGCCGTGATCAACGGCCGCAAGGACGTGGAGGGGCATCCGGAGTTCGCCCGTCCGGGGCTGCCCAAACGCAAGGAGAAGTTCGGGGAAGGAAAGGATCAGAAGATCCCCGAGGAGTGGGCCGAGAAGGCTGTACTCCCTGAAAGCATGCGGCCCAAGGGCTAGCAACCCAGCAGCCATTTTGAAACAAGGAGCCGATATGGATAGCAAAAAGGAAACCAAGCCCTACATCAATGTGGACTACTTCGAGGATTTGACCGGGGATATCCCGGACAGATCCGGCAAGGAGGTCCAGGAGATTGGCAACCGGATTAAAAGCCTGCGCCAGGAGAAGGGGCTCTCTCTGGAGGAGCTTGCGGCCAAGACCGGATTCGAGGTCCAGTCCCTGTCCAGTATTGAGCAGGGAGAGCAGCAGCCTCAGCTGGGGACGATCATCAAGCTTTCCAAGGCCCTGGACGCCGCCCTGGGTTCTCTGATCTCCGGCGAGGGGGACCGCCCGTTCGCCATTACCCGCAAGGACGAGCGCAAGCGGATATCCAGATCCACCGCTTCCAAGAGGAAGGAGGAGCTCTATGCCTACATGAGCCTGGCCCCGGAAGTGAAGGGCCGGCACATGGAGCCGCTCGTGGTTCAGCTCAAGGAGAACCCGGAAGAGGAAACCTCCACGCATGAGGGCGAGGAGTTCATCTTCGTTCTTGAGGGGAGCGTGGTTTTCAAGATCGGGGAGGAGCGTTTCGAGCTCCAGCCTGGGGACAGCGTGTACTATCAGTCCGCCACGCCGCACCTGGTTGCGGCCAAAGAGGGTACGGCCACCATATTGGCCGTACTCCATGAAGGATAAAGGGGGTATTGAGCATGGACAAGCCGTTGTGGACGCCATCCCCGGAGTGGGTGAAACAGACCAACATGTACCGCTTCATGAACAGGATCAATGAACGGTACAGCAAGGATTTTTCCAGCTACCAGGAGCTTTTTGCCTGGTCGGTGGAGAACATTTCAGACTTCTGGGCCGAAATGTGGGATTATACCGGGATTGTTCATTCCAAGGGCTTTGATGAGGTGGTGGATGATCCCGCCAAGCTGCCCGGTGCCAAGTGGTTCTCCGGGGCCAGGCTCAACTTTGCCGAAAATCTGCTGCGCTTTCGCGACGACCGGACGGCCATCGTATTCCAGGGCGAGGGCATGGAGCCCAGATCCCTGACCTATGCCGAGCTGTACCGGGAAGTGGCCCGGGTGGCGGCTTCGCTCAAAAAGCTGGGCATTCGTCCCCAGGACCGGGTGGTAGGCTACATGCCCAACATGCCGGAGACGATCATCGCTATGCTCGCCGCCACCAGCCTGGGAGCCACCTGGTCCTCCTGCTCGCCGGACTTCGGCATCAAGGGCGTGCTGGACCGCTTCGGACAGATTCAGCCCCGGGTGCTGTTCACCGCCAACGGCTACAGCTTCAAGGGCAAGCAGATCGATTCCATCTCCCGCATGGAGCAGGTCCTGCCCGAGATCCCCAGCGTGGAGCAGGTGGTGGTGGTGCCCTACACCGAGTCCAAGCCGGATATCTCGGGACTGCGAAACGCCGTATTCTACGAGGACTTCAAATCGCCGGAGCCCGAGCCGGAGATGGAATTCGTGCAGCTGCCCTTTGAGCATCCGCACTACATCATGTACTCTTCCGGCACTACCGGCCTTCCCAAATGCATGGTCCAGAGCGCCGGCGGCGTGCTCATCAACCATCTCAAGGAGCTCATGCTCCATACGGATCTCAGCCGGGAGGACACCATCTTCTACTTCACCACCTGCGGCTGGATGATGTGGAACTGGCTGGTGAGCTCTCTGGGCGTAGGAGCTACTGTGGTGCTCTTTGATGGCAACCCTTTCTATCCCGGGCCGGAAGCCTTGTGGAAGATGGCCGAGGAGCAGTCCATCTCGGTTTTCGGAACGAGCGCCGGATACCTCGGCGCACAGCAGAACGTGGGCATGAAGCCGGGCACCGATTACAACCTCGCTTCCCTGAAAGCCATCCTGTCCACTGGGTCGCCGCTGCCCACGGAAGGCTTCAAGTACGTCTACCGGGAGATCAAGGAGGATCTCCTGCTGGCTTCCATCTCCGGAGGCACGGACATCAACGGCTGTTTCGCCCTGGGCAACCCCATGCTGCCGGTTTATGCCGGGGAGCTGCAGTGCCGCGGACTGGGCATGAAGGTGTTCGCCTACGACGACAGCGGCCAGCCGGTATACAATCAGAAGGGCGAGCTCGTCTGCACCGCGCCTGCGCCCTCCATGCCCATCTATTTCTGGAATGACCCGGACGGGCAGAAGTACCACGACGCCTACTTCAACGTCTTTCCCGGAGTCTGGCGTCACGGCGACTTCATCGAGATCAACGACCGGGGCGGAGTGGTGATCTACGGCCGCTCGGACGCCACGCTGAATCCCGGCGGCGTGCGCATCGGCACGG
>CAZQPF010000176.1:0-2574 GCA_964595165.1 uncultured Desulfohalobiaceae bacterium | reverse complement strand
TTCCTTGAGCACCAGAGAGCTGCAGCACTTCTTTGCCGCCTACAAGAAGGCCACCAGGAAGGTGAGAGAGAACATGATCAAGGATCCCGGCCTCTATCTTCGGGTCAAGAGGCACCAAGACGACAAGGCATTGCTCCAGGTCCCTGAGGAGAAATGGATCAAGGACATGAAGCTCGTTTGCGCCGTCCTCCGTCGTCTGGAGCCAGAGACCGAAGCCATCTTTGCCTCACTTGGCGGAAAGAAGCAGCCTCGCTTTCAAGAAGTCCTGCATAGCGCTGAACAGCTCATGGCCGACGTAAATACAAAAGCCTTGAAGGGAATGGACCATGCTCTCACCAGAAATGCGCGAGACGATACGGCAGATGCACGCCAAGGAAATCGGCATCAAGGAGATATGCAGGCTCCTTTCAGTGAGCAGAAACACTGTGCGCAAAGTGCTTAGAGACGATACCGGGCCAAAGCAAAAGGGCTCCAAGCACGAGGAGCATCTCGAGCTGGTCAAAGAGCTGCTGAACCGCTGCCGGGGCAACGTGGTCCGGGTACAGGAGTGCCTGCAAGAGGAGCACGGCATCGCTATCCCCTATCCCAGCCTGACCTGGATGGTGCGGACCTATGAGCTCGCACAAGGCAAAAAGGAGCGCTCCGGGCAGTATGTCTTCGGGCCCGGAGAAGAGATGCAGCACGATACCAGCCCTTATAAAATCATGCTGGGCGGGAAGAAGGTAGGCGCGCAGTGTGCCAGCCTCATCCTGGCTTACAGCCGCAAGCTCTTTGTGCAGTTCTATCCCAGATTCACCCGGTTAGAGGCCAAGGTCTTTCTGAGCAAGGCCTTTGCCTTCCTGCAAGGGGTCTGCCCTAGGTGCGTCATAGATAACACCTCGGTGCTCGTCAGCCACGGCACCGGGCCGGATGCTATCATCGCTCCGGAGATGGAGGCCTTCGGGCGGCTCTATCAGGTCGCCTTTGTGCCCCACAGGGTCAATCATCCGGATCGAAAAGCTCGGATCGAGCGGCCGTTTGGCTATATCTCCGGCAACTTCCTGGCCGGAAGGGACTTTCAGGACTGGAGCGACCTCAATACCCAGGCTCAAACCTGGTGCGAGAGCGTGGCCAACGCCAAGACCAAACGCTCTTTGGGCATGAGCCCGGATCAGGCCTTCCTCGAAGAAAAGCCGTTTCTCATCCCCCTGCCGGAGCACGTCCCGGAGGCGTATCGGCTCATCCACCGGGTGGTGGACTCGCAAGGCTTTGTTCATCTCGACACCAACCGCTACTCCGTACCGGAGAGGCTGGTGGGAGCCAAGGCGGAGATCTGCGTGTTTTGGGACCGGATCAAGGTGTATGCAAAGCACAAGCTCGTAGCGGAGCACGACCGCGAGTTCGAGGCGAAACAGGCCAGGATCACCGACCCGGCGCACCATCCGCCCTTGAAAAGAAAGGTCTCCGGGCCCTGCTGGGAGGAGCACCTTCTCATCGGAGAAAATGAGGCCCTGGACAGCTATGTGGCCGGGCTCAAGAAGCGCTCCCGGGGAAGAGGGGCTAAGCCCCTGCGCCGGCTCCTGAGCCTCAAGCAGGCCTATCCACAAGAGCCGTTCCTCAAGGCTGTAGAGCGGGCTCTTCACTACAAAATGTATGATCTGAGCCGCCTGGAGAGCATGATCCTTTCCATCACCGCAGGAGACTTTTTCGAGCTATGAGCGACCTCCCCACTTTGCAGCGCCTTCTCCAGGAGCTGCGGCTCAAGGGCATGGACTCGGCACTGGAGCGCGTGCTCATCCAGGCTGAGCAGCAGGGCCTCTCCATCCAGGAAATCCTCTATGAGCTCCTATTGGAGGAGAGGAGGCACAGGCAGGAAAGAAGTCTGAGCTATCGCATAATCCAGGCCAAGCTCCCCTATGACTGGACCCTGGAGAGCTTTCCCTTCCCTCGCCAGCCAAGCGTCGACAAAAGCTGGATCATGACCCTAAGCGGCCTTATGTTTGTTCAGCGCGGCGACAACATCGTGCTTATCGGCGAGCCCGGAACCGGCAAGACCGGGCTGGCTATAGGGCTGATGCGAAAGGCCCTCGTGCAGGGCTATCGAGGGAGATTCTACAAGGTCCAGGAGCTCCTGGACGAGCTCTACGCCTCCCTGGCGGACAGGAGCAACTCACGGCTCCTCAAACGCCTCAGCAACTTCGATGTCCTGCTCCTGGACGAGCTCGGCTACCTCACCCTGAATCAGGAGCAGATGAACATGTTTTTCAGGCTCATGGATGAGCGCTATACCAGGGGGAAGGCCACCATTATCACCACCAACCTGGTATACGATAAATGGTATGATATCCTGAAGCCAAAGAGCATGGTGGATGCCCTCCTGGATCGCCTCAAGCACCGCTGCGTGACCATCACCATCCAGGGAGAGTCCCTTCGTCGGCCTGCTGCATAAACATTTCCTCTTCTATCAATCCCTCCTGCTTCCCTCTACGATCTTCGCCTCCAAACCATATGCTCGTGAGCTTAGTCCAGGCTCTGCGCAGCAAAGGGGTCAACTTTTCTGAGCACAAAAGGGTCAGAAAATCTTAGCATTCAGGC
>CAZQPF010000175.1:1047-2580 GCA_964595165.1 uncultured Desulfohalobiaceae bacterium | reverse complement strand
AGGAGAGAAACTGCCCCACGTCTATATTCAGGCCCAGAAAGTCAGCCTTGCTGCTTCTGCTATCCTCTGTCATTACTCCTCCTATCTAGCGTCTGTCTCCATAGCTGGTGTTTACCCATTGTGCTCACAGCAGCCATCACTCCGCCGGTATCTCGGAGGGTGCCCTAGCTCCATTGTTCCTGGCTTTGGCACTCATCCAGCCACACCACGGGCAACCCTCGTTGAGAAGTTCTTCAACGAGCGCCTTCTTCCCGCACTCGGGGCATGTCTCCTTGTTACCCGCCTGAGCCTCCTTCCAGGCTGCCTTTTCATAATTGGTGCCGCTGGGAAACTCCAATCCGTACCTGGCCGCGGTCTCAAAAGAAGCCAGGGCAGCTCTTATTTTGATTCCCAGAAGCTCCACTCCAGCCACCGACACGCAGATATCGGCATTAATAACCAGACCTTTGTCCAGAACGCGGTCGATGACATCGGCTAGAGTTGAGACTTCACTCTTCGTCGCCTGCAGTGGCATTTATTCACCCCCTTGTCTTTGATATTCCCTTACTGCCCTCAGCCTCTCAATAAGCTTGGCTTCTAGCTCCTCGTATTCCTCCTCACTCAGCTCTCCATCCTGTAGCAGTAGTTGGAACTGCTGAAGTCTCTCCTTGATAGACTCCTCAGTTATCAGGCGTTCCTTATCAACCTCATCCCTTAGCTTCAGCAGAATCTCCCTGGTCAGGGTAAGTGGAACACCAACCAAGACGTCATAAACCAACCTGACTATCAACTCACCGCCTCCAGCTTCAAGTTGACGAAATTATACGGTGCCAGAGGGCCAACATACTTGAAATTAACCTTGCCTTGATACTGGGAGTCCAGCTTGTAGACCTCCTTCTGGAAATTGCTCTCCTCAGCCTTCTCTATCAAGAAGGAAGCATTCAGGATATTCTTAGCTCCCAGGGGGTTATTCAACCTGGCATCAATAGATAGTCCCTTAAGGACGGAGTAGACCCGGTCAGCATACCTTGCCTTCCAGTCCAGGGCGATGCGCTCCACCAGTTTGCCGGCTTCCGACAGTAGCCTCTGCCCTTCGATGGGAGATGTGGCAGCGTTTATCTTCGCCTTCAGCCTGGTGAACTCCTCGCGTCCGCCCTGAAGCTCCTTAATCATCGCCTCCTGGTCCCAGAAAACCTTGAGCTCAACCTCTACCTTGCCGACAAGCCGCTTTAGTTCATCGGTAAGACCCTGGTAATTTTTCTCCAGCAGCATGAGCACATTGTCCTCGCTGTTCGCAATCAGGCCGAAGCCCATGGGGAGAAGGGTGTAGCTCTTCAGCAGTTCGTCCTGGACCATAGTATGAGCACGAACATTCTTGCGAGTCGGGTCAATCTCTTCAAGCGTGGTATCGCTCACCACGGCCGACAGCTCTTCATAATTAATGGTGTAGACCGAGGCATCCTCCACCCCGCAGAAGGTAAATCTCTTTGGCTCCGTCTCCTCAATAATTCCATAGATGTATTTGCCGTCTGAACCCACTTATTCTCCTTTCTG
>CAZQPF010000175.1:0-1026 GCA_964595165.1 uncultured Desulfohalobiaceae bacterium | reverse complement strand
CGGTCAAAATGGCTCCCGCAGATTTCAAGCCTGGCCTCCTGTCTGGCTTGGATACACTCTCTGATGGCTATCATGGAAGCCTCGTGGCAAATGGCCTCAATATCCGAGCCAGCCATTCCTTCGGTCTGCCGAGCCAGCACCTCCAGACTTACGTCGCTACTTACAGGCTTTCCCCTGGTGTGAACCTGGAATATCTCCTGCCGTGCCTGCTCATCCGGCGGCGGAAACTCAAGGACAAGGTCGAATCTTCCTGGCCTGAGAACAGCCGAATCAACCAGGTCCTTCCGGTTGGTCGCCGCCAGCACCAGCACACCCTTAAGCTCCTCCAAACCATCGAGTTCGGTCAGGAACTGGCTGATCACCCGCTCGGTCGCCTGAGAGTCTGCTGAGAGACCCCTCTCGGGAACCAGCGAGTCGAACTCATCAAAGAAGAGAATGCAAGGGCTGGCCTGTTTGGCCTTCCGGAAGACCTCCCTCACGCCCCGCTCCGACTCACCGATATACTTGGACATCAGCTCAGGGCCCTTGACCGAGATGAAGTTGACCTCGCTCTCATTGGCCAGGGCCCTGGCTACTAGAGTCTTCCCGGTCCCAGGAGGGCCGGAAAGAAGAATACCCTTGGGCGGTTTTACCTTCGCCTGCTCAAAGAGGCTCGAGTACTTAAGAGGCCATGCCACCGCCTCGACAAGCCTCTCTTTTACTTCTCTTAAACCGCCGACATCTTCCCAACTGACATTGGGAACCTCGACAAAGACCTCCCGGATCGCCGACGGCTCTATCTCCTTGAGTGCCTCAGTGAACACATCCATGGTCACCTCAAGCGAGAGCAGGGTGTCGTAAGGGATCTCATCAAGCTGAAAATCAATACCTGGCATTATCTTGCGCAGGGCATTCATCGCCGCCTCACGGCACAGCGCCTCCAAATCAGCCCCCACAAAGCCGTGGGTGATCTGCGAAAGCCTCTCCGGACTTACATCCTTTGCCAGTGGCATACCGCGGGTATGGATGTGAAGAATCTCTAAGCGC
>CAZQPF010000174.1:0-2587 GCA_964595165.1 uncultured Desulfohalobiaceae bacterium | reverse complement strand
CCGGCCGCGGCGCCCGCCACCCAGCCCGTGGAAAAGGCGGCCTGGAGGTTGAAGCCTCCGGTGTCCGCAGCCAGATCCAGCACCTCGCCTGCAAAGTACAATCCTTCAATGAGCTTGGACTGCATGGTGCCGGGATCGACCTCCTTGAGGCTCACCCCGCCCTGGGTGATGATCGCCTCCTCAAAGGGACGGTAGCCGGAGATCTCGAGCCGGAAGTCCTTGAGCCAGCTGCGCAGCCTGGTGCGTTCCTCCGAGCTCACCTGATTGGCCTGCTTGTCCCCGGAGAGGCCGGTGCGCTCCAGACAGACCGGAATAAGCTTGGCCGGGAGCAGGCCGCCGAGCACGTTTTTCAGTTTTTGGCGGCCGAGCTCTTCGAAGTCGCGGACCAGGCGGGCGTCCAGCTTTTTTTCGTCCAGGGCCGACTTGAGGTCTATGCTGCAGCTGACCGCCCGGCCCTGGCGCAGCCCGTCCACCGCGTACCCGCTCAGGGTCAGGCCGATGGGGCCGGAGATCCCGAAATGGGTGAACAAAAGCTCGCCGAACCGGGACTGCTTCTTCCGGCCCTCGACAAAAACCGTGAGTCGGACATTGCGCAGACTGAGACCCTGCAGCCTGGGGGCCAGGTCGCCCTTGGTCTCCAGGGGCACCAGCCCGGGACGGATCGGAACCACGGTGTGCCCGGCCTGCTCGGCAAAGCGGTAGCCGTCCCCGGTGGAGCCGGTGGCCGGGTAGGAGGAGCCGCCGGTGGCCACAACCACCGCATCCGCCGGCAGAAACAGTTTGTCTTCCCCGCCGCCGGGCTGGCTGTCCTTTCCGGGACGGAGCCTGAGGCCGAGCAGCCGGCCGTTGTCTATAATAAGCTTATCCACCGGGGATCGGGTCCTGATGGCCGCACCGCAATCAAGGGCCCATCGCTTGAGTGCCTCCGCAACCTGGCCGGCGTCGTTGCTTTCCGGAAACACCCGCCCGCCGCGCTCCACCACAGTGGGCACGCCTATTCGGTGCAAAAGCTCCATAAGGGCCTGGTTGTCGAGCTTGGAAAAGGCGCTGCGCAAAAAGCGTCCCTGCTGGCCGAAGCGCTGCACGAACTCCTCGACAAGGGTCGTATTGGTCAGGTTGCAGCGGCCCTTGCCCGTGATGCGCAGCTTGCGCCCGGGGCGGTCCATCTTTTCCAGCACCAGGGTATCGGCGCCCTGCTCGGCGGCCCTGCCTGCGGCCAGGAGCCCTGCCGCGCCTGCTCCGATGACGACGACTCGGGACATATGCCTCAGAGTTGAAATTGCCGGGCTATGCTGCGGGCGGTATCCAGCAGCTCCTGATACTCAAAGGAGCTGTCCGGCGTGTCCTTGACCTGCTGGTTGACCACCAGAAGGCCTTGACCTGCCAGAATGGAGTACTTTGCAGGGCACAGCTCCTCAATCCGGTTCAGGAGCCTGGAGTGGGAGGGATCTACTTTGGCCTCTCCCCGGAGGTAGAGCCTGAAGGACCTGGAAGAGGCGGCCAGGTGCCATCTTAAGGCCTTGAGGGAATGCTTTCTGGGGCTGCTGCCGTTGCTGCGGGAAATAAGGAGCATCTCCGGATACCCGCGCAAGGGGCAGTTGCAGTAGTAGCCGGAGACGTGCTTCACCTTGCCGCCGCTGCAGTGGGCGTAGTTCTGGTGAAAAACATACTCCTCGTGATCCCCGCTGTAGCGGACGGCGTACAGGCTGGAGCGGTGCAGCGGCCTTCCGTCCGGGCTCGATTGCAAGGCCCGGAGCAGCTGGTGCAGCTTGGCCTCGAACCGGTACCGGAGCCTGGAGCTCAGAAAAATAAAGCCCTGCCGGGAGCAGAAATCGGCCAGGGTAGTTCTCTTTGGGGATCCCCCGTTCTGCTTGCCCAAATGGAGCATCTGCTGCAGGGTGACGGAAATTATACCCAGGAGGTAGAGGAGGTAAAAGCGGATTCGGGGATGCATGCCTCTGTCTTGTGATTCGGTTAACATATTGTTTTTATTGCTTAAACTTTGAACATTCAAGGGGTAATGCTCAGCAAAAACCGTGCTTCGGATTTCGGTATGCCGAGCTGGAGGACGATGACGGCGACTAGCAAATGTAATGCCAAGCTGGGAGTTGTAAAGGGGTGGAAGGAGCTTTTCGGGCCAGGCGCTGTTAGGTGCCGAATAGCAGGCTGTTCGGGCGCTGCTGGGTTTCCGGGCAGGGGCAAAGATGGGTTTCGATGTTTCGGAGCATGTCGCTTTCTGTCCTGCCGGAGCACAATTTGGAGCACAGATCATGTCCGAAGACGAAGTTGGCGGCAAAGTAGGGCACCCATTTGCGGTACAGCTTGTAGGCCCGGTTGGGCTCGAAACGGGACCAGAGGCCGGATGCCATGAGCCGGGCGCTCCAGGCGAAGAGCTCGTTCGAGGGTTCCAGGCGTCCCAGCCAGTGCCCGAAGACAAAGGGCCTGGCCGCGGCGATGCGGCCCAGGGCGAGCCCGTCGCAGCCGGTTGTCTCCAGCATCTGTTCCGCGTCCTCCAAGGTGAAGACGTTGCCGTTGCCGAAAACCGGAATGCTTACCGCCTGTTTGACCCGAGCCACGTCCTGCCAGC
>CAZQPF010000173.1:0-2625 GCA_964595165.1 uncultured Desulfohalobiaceae bacterium | reverse complement strand
GACAGCGATCCCTCCCCCGCGTCTGTCGCGCTCCCGGAGCACAAGGTCCACGGTGAGCCGGGTCTTCCCGCTGTTCACATCCCCCAGAATCAAGAGCTTCCGCCCTGCATCCCCTTTTGTGGCCATAGTCGCAATCCGGGCTTGCCCCCCTTTTTTCGCGTGCTGCGAGGCCGGAGCCCACTGCGGACAGTGCCTTGTAGGGCTGCGGGCGCTGTCGGGCAACGGCTGGCAAGGGATCTCTCGGGGCAGACGGAATCCGCCGCAAGAGGGCTGCCCCCTGGGGTCCTTTGCCCTGGCCGACGCAGACCCCGAGATACCCACAGCACCCCGGCTCAGTCTTATCCGACCAGGACCATCCCCATCAGACTGGCACAGGGCACCTGCTCCTTGAGGGAGGAGTGCCCGATGGGAACCAGCTCCCAGCCCAGCTTGTCCTCGCAC
Source organism: uncultured Desulfohalobiaceae bacterium (assembly GCA_964595165.1). Taxonomy (GTDB): domain Bacteria; phylum Desulfobacterota; class Desulfovibrionia; order Desulfovibrionales; family Desulfothermaceae; genus CAZQPF01. The sequence goes on along the minus strand of CAZQPF010000173.1, from coordinate 2,184 downwards.
TCCATACAGCCTCTACCCCTGTATCCGTCGGTTCAGGCCAGAAACCGCACATACACGAATCTGCCGGCCATAAAGGCGGTGACCGCAAACAGGGCCAGGGCCAGCAGATTGGCTAGCGCTGAATTCTTGTGGATCCCGGCCAGGCTTTCCCTGTTCAACAGAACCAGCATCAGGACAAGGATCAGAAGCGTACCGCAAAGCCCCAAGGCCAGCATCAGAACCAAAAGGAACATGTGGTTCCCTTGCAAATAAGGCCCCACGGCGCTCAAAGCGCAGCCCGGGACCAGGAACCAGTTGAAGGCCCTGCTTCCGGGCACGGGATTTCTGCTCCACATGTCGCTGAGAAAAAAGGCGGAAGCCATGAAGGTGGGCAGCACGGTAGACACCACCGCGGCCCAGAACCCGAGCAAAAAGATGCTTCCCGCCCTGTCCTCCAGCAGGGGGACCAGGCTCTGGGCAACATCCAGGGCGGACTCGACCCGGATTCCGGCAGGATGCAGCACCGCGGCTGCCGCCAGGAAAACGGCCATGCTGTACAAACCGAATGCTGCCAGCATGGACAGCAGCGTGTCCTTGCGGGCCAGGCCCAGCTGGGAAAGCGTCCATCCCCTAGCGTTCACGGTATAGGTGTGCATGGCTATGATGGTGATATGCACCCCTCCTCCCACTATTCCGGCCATGATCACCGCGGATTGCAAGCCGCCCGGAAAGGAGGGGAGCATTCCGGCTCCCGCGGCAACGGGATCCAGCTCCACGAAGAAAAGGACGCCCAGGAAACAGATCAAAAGCAGGACCACGAAGGCCTTGCAGGCCAGCTCCAGCCATTTGTATCCCCCCAGTATCAGCAGGAACAAAAACAGCGCGGAATACAAGGCCCCCCAGGCCGGGGTAAACAGGCCGGACACGAGGCCGGTGGTCTCCGCCAGGGCCTTCATCAGCACCATAGCCGCCAGCCAGGTAGCCAGGCAGGCCACCCAGGTCAGCAGCCAGCCCCAGATCCTTCCCAGGTGCCTTTCCACCACAGCAATGATTCCGGCTTGACCCAGAATTCCGATCTTGGCGGCCAGGTACTGGGCCACGCTGGCTAGAGCCGCGCCCAGAATCACCACCCACAACAAGCTGTAGCCGAAGGTGGATCCGCCCAGGGCGAGGCTGGCAATGGTGGCAGGCCCACAGGCCACCGCGCTGACCACCCAAGCGGGCCCCATCTCTTTGAAGAGCCCCTTGCGGGAAGCCGATTGGCGCTCAGATCCGGCAAGCATCCTGTTCCCCTTCAAAGGCATTTGGTGCGGGCGGGAAAAAAGCGGTTAGTATTCCATGACCTCCACGCTGGCCGTCAAAGCGTCCATGAAGAGCATGCGGTTGCGCAGAAGCTCGCCCCCATGACCAGCACCGTCTCCGGATTGATCCCCAGCCTGCCCGGGATCCGGTCCATACGTTCGCTTCCCGGGATTTCCTCCACATTCCGACTGGGACGTATCACCACGCGCATATCCTTGTCCTGCTGCCCGCTTTCGGGTCTTGCCGTCCGTTTCCCCTCTTGCCTTGCATCCCCGAGTCGTGGGCAGAGCTCAGGTTTCCGCCCTTTTCTGCACCACCTTAGAGCCGGACGGTATATCCTCGGTGATCCACACATTGCCGCCAATCACCGAGTCGCGGCCTATCCGCACCCTGCCCAGGATCGTGGCCCCGGAGTAGATGACCACATCATTCTCCACTATGGGATGCCTGGGCACGTCCTTGATAGCCATGCCGGTCTCGTCCTGGGGAATGCCCTTGCCCCCCAAGGTGACTCCCTGATAGAGACGGACATTGTCCCCGATTATGCAGGTTTCGCCGATGACGGTTCCGGTGCCGTGATCGATAAAGAAATACCGGCCTATCTCCGCCCCCGGATGGATATCGATCCCGGTGCTGGAGTGGGACATTTCCGTGATGATCCTGGGGATGAGATCCACGTTGAGATGATAGAGCTCGTGGGCTATGCGATAGTGGGTCAGGGCCGTGATGCTGGGATAGCAAAAGATTATCTCCCCCAGGGTCTTGGCTGCCGGGTCTCCCCGGTAGGCCGCCTTGACATCGGTGGCTAGACAGGAACGTATCCTGGGCAGGGCGGAAATGAAATCACCCGCCACCTGCTGGGATATATCCTCGCAGTCCTCGCACTGCTGCTGTTCGCCCTGA
>CAZQPF010000172.1:0-2638 GCA_964595165.1 uncultured Desulfohalobiaceae bacterium | reverse complement strand
GAGGCGGCCTGAATTAGTGCTCAAATGTGTCCAAGTATCTGTTGACCGGTACACAGCCTTGGGGCTCTGGTTTCTTGATCCTCTTTTTCAAAATATTGATAGCCTGATCCTTGCTCAGATTCAGAAACACTAAAAGGCAAGCTCACATAGACTGTCGTCCCTTCGCCCTCCTGGCTGGATATGGACAAGTTGCCGCCCATGAGGTGAACCAGTCTCTTGACCAGCGGCAGCCCAAGACCTGCCCCTTCGTATCGACGAGTATAGGGAGAGCCGGTTTCATTAGCTTGGGTAAAGTTCTCAAATATATGGTTGACCCGGCCTTGCGGTATCCCCACTCCAGTATCCGAGACAGCAAACAATAAGCGGCATTTATCAGAGCTGATCTCTGGCAGAGGGGTAACGGTGCAATCCACGCGGCCGCTTGGTGCATACTTTACGGCATTGCCCACCAAATTGAACAAAATTTGCGTGAGCCGGGTGCTGTCACCTACAAGATAAGAAGGAGCCCCTTGGCTGTGTATACTAAAATTGATATTGTTCTCCAGTATCTGCTGTTTAAAGATGTCCTGAATAGAGTCCAAGACCTCCATCAATTGAAATGTTTCCTCGTTTAAATCCAGCTTGTTTGCTTCAATTCTGGACAAGTCGAGTATGTCACTCAAAAGCCTTGTCAGTCTCTTTGAAGACTTAAGCGCCATGTGAACGTACTCTTTTTGCTCTTCATCCAAATCCGATTCCTGCATCACCTGCAGCATACCCATCATGCCGTTGAGTGGGGTTCTGATCTCGTGGCTCATGTTGGCCAGAAACTCGGATTTCGTCTGATTAGCGGCCTCTGCCTGCTGTTTGGCTGCAACCAGCTCTTTCTCCTTGCGTTTGTCTTCACGATTCAAAATGGCCAGTGCCACCTGGTCGGCAAGCTGACAGGCAAAGGTGATCTCGTCTTCTTCCCATTGGTGAAAGTCGTCAGTATGTTCGAGGCTTAGCTTGCCCAGGGTCGTGCTGCCGGAGAGGATGAAGGCGGTCAGGAGTGCGACGGTGCCCTGAGGCTTCAGGTAGGCTTCTGCATATCCTTGAGTGCGAGAATCGTTGAGCGCGTCCGAGACATCCACATATTTCGATTTTTGAGCGAGGAAAAACTCGTTCTTGAACTCCTTCTCTTCAAGGATGGCACCTGAGGTGTGCTGCCGGCTGGCAGCTTCGAAGCTGTCGATATTGACCAGCCGTTCGCCATTATTCTCAAAGAGCCAGATCCCGACGCGATCGGCACCCACTGCCTCAGTGGCTGCTTCGTTTAACTCCGCAGCCAGTTCTGTCACCAACCCCTCGGCAAGGTTCTGGGAGGCCGCGATGGCGGCAACAACTTCGGCTTCGCGTTGCTGACGATACGCCTTTCGAAGCTGCTCCTTTTCAATCTCTTTTAGCTTCGCAGCTTCCGCATACCGATACTCCTGATGGGCCAGCAAAAGGCCGACCAGCGAGATGCCGAGAAAAATGGCAGTGCCATAAGGCAGAGCCATCGCCTTGGTTAGTGCCCACCCTTCCTGAAAATCGCCCACAAAGAGGAAGCCTGGGAGAATGAAAATGGTAGCAGCCAGAGAAGCTATCAAGGCTTTCATAAGGCTGTCGATCCGATTCCTCAGGCTATAGATTGCCGAACCGGCAACGGCAGACAGGCCGATGCCGAGGGTCCCTGCTAGGACGCCAGCGCCACCTAGATGGTTACGGTATAAGGCAGCCATGATGCCGGTGAGAAGAGCGGAAAGCGGCCCTCCGAAAGCACCGCTCAGAGCAACGAGAGTATTCCTTTGGTCTACGATGACTCCATGATGAACAGGAATCTTTGCATGCATGCAGGCTAGGGCGAAAAAGCCGAATAAGAGGCCAAAAAGTGTTTGCCGAACCAGCCAGGGAAAATATTGGAGCTTATTGTGCAGATAGCCGTAAAGGGCAACCAGCGCAATAAAGATTGCCAGGTTGTTGAACATGCCCAGAAAGAGAGATGAACCGGAAACCATGCATCACTCCCTTATTTTTGTGGAAAGCTCACATCCAATATTTGTTTTTAACACATTGATGTCATTTGCTATTTGTCAGTGGATTCCATATTGCGATTGATTGCTTCCGAGAATACAGTCTTGCCTACCGGTTTGGCAATATAGTCATCCAAGCCTGCTTCCAAAAAGCTCTCCCAGTCGCCGCTCATGGCATAAGCGGTTAGGGCTATGATGGGAATTTTCCCCTTATGGTCTTCGAGCTTCCGAATCTGTCTGGTTGCCTCAATTCCGTCCAAAGCCGGCATCTGGATATCCACGAGAATGCAGTCAAAGGGCTCAATTGCAAGCCTGGAAAGGGCCTGCTCTCCATTTTCTGCCTCCCGCACAGCTAAGCCTTCTTTTTGCAACAGCCGGCTGATTTGGACCCGTGTGGTCTCATCGTCATCGACCAGAAGGATCTTGCGGGCGTTTAGGGCTACGCCGATCTTTTCGGCTTGATATTGAGGTCTTTCCTCCTGCAGAGCTTCCGGCAAGGCAAAGGGCAGGCTGATATAGACCGTGGTGCCCGAGTCCTCCCGGCTCACGAGGCATTGGAGGAAGAGAAGCAGGTCAGTCGGGATCCCTTGCGAGGCAGTCTCTTC
>CAZQPF010000171.1:0-2663 GCA_964595165.1 uncultured Desulfohalobiaceae bacterium | reverse complement strand
GGGGGATGTGAACAGCGGGAAGACTCGACTTACCGTGGACCTTGTGCTCCGGGAGCGCGACAGACGCGGGGGAGGGATCGCTGTCCTGGACTTGGCTCCCGCACGGAGCAAGGGGGTGGGCGGGAAGATGAGTCTTCCCCCCGAGATCGGGCACGCCTATTACACGACCACTATTGACCCCCCGCGGCTGAGCAGCGAGGATCCCCACAAGCAGTGGGCCCTGGCCAGGAGAAACCAGCAGAGGATCGAGGAGATGTTCGCCTCCTATCTGCGTGATTCCCGAGAGATTCTGGCCATAAACGATGTCTCCCTGTACCTGCACGCCGGAAGCGTGGAGCGCTTGCTCCAGGTGATGTCCTCCTCTGAGGTGGCGATCGTGAATGGCTATTACGGGACCTACTGGGGGGACTCCCGGTTAAGCCGGGAAGAAAGGGCCAGGATGGAGGAGCTGAGCCTGCGCTGCGATTGGATAAAGCGGCTAACGAGCTCGCATTCGCGAAAATAGGAGCCGTCCTGGACACAGTCGCCAGACGGAGTGGGATGACTTGATAAGCCCAGTTTGGGTCTTGACAGCTTCGGCAGAAGGATATATCCTATTAATATAATATAGATAAAGTTAGTATACTTTAACATCCTATGGGAGGTGAGGGTATGAAATTCGTGGAAAACATGTCCGCTGACGATACACTCGATCTGGTCTGCCGCATGTGCCCCATGCATCTCCTGGAGCCCGGGGAAAAGCTGAAGTGCCTGAAAAAGGACCAGGTTTTGGAGGTTTTGACCGACTACGACCAGGCCCTGGACGACATCCCGGACTGGTGCTCTAGATGTGGACAGGAGTTCATCGGGGTGGAGGAGGACGAGGACTGCTACAAGCTCTACATTCGCAAGAAGAAGGAATGAGGGGCTGTAGGGGAACCACCAGAATGGAGGACTGTTATGGAAACGGTATACATGGATCACGCCGCTGCGACCCCGGTTCGCAGCGAGGCCCTGGAGGCGATGCTTCCCTACTTCTACAGCGAATTCGCCAACCCTTCCACTCTCTATGCTCCGGGGACCAGGGTCCAAAGGGACATTGAGCAGCAGCGGGAGAAGGTGGCCGGGCTGATCGGGGCGGAATCCGAGGAGATCGTCTTCACCTCTTCCGGGGCTGAGGCCAATAACCTGGCCCTTAAAGGGGTGCCTTTGGCCCGGCGGAAGAAGGGAAATCATGTGGTTATATCCAGCATTGAGCACCATTCCGTGCTCAACTCGGCCAGGTTTCTGGAACAGATGGGCTTCGAGGTCAGCTATCTGCCGGTGGACGAAACCGGCCTCGTGGATCCGGAAAAGCTGGAGGAGAGCATCCGTCCGGAAACCGTTCTGGTCTCCATTATGCACGGCAACAACGAGATAGGCACAGTGCAGCCCCTGGAGGAGCTGTCCGCGGTCTGCAAAAGCAAGGGAGTCCTTCTGCACTCCGACGCGGTGGCCACCGCGGGGCAGATCCCGGTCAAGGTGGATGAGCTGGGCGTCGATCTGTTGAGCCTTTCCGCCGCTTCCCTGTGGGGTCCTAAAGGGGTGGGGGCCCTTTACATCCGCGGCAGCACCCGGGTGATGCCCCTTATACACGGCGGAATCCAGGAGCGGGGAAGACGGGCCGGAACGGAGAACGTTCCCGGCATAATCGGCTTCGGCAAGGCCGCGGAGCTGGCAGCCGAGGAGCTGGAGGAGAACGCCGCCAGACTGAGGACCCTCAGGGACAAATTGAAGGCCGGCATCCAGGACCGAATCGGGAACATCCACTTCACTGGGCATCCACAGAAGCGTCTCCCGGGCCATTTGAGCCTGTGCTTCGAGGCCATAGAAGGCGAGGCCCTGGTCTTTCTGCTCAGCCAGCAGGGCATCTGCATCAACACCGGTTCCGCCTGCGCCTCCAAGGCCCTGAAGACCTCGCCGGTGCTCACGGCCGTCTCCGTGAAGCCGGAAATCGCTCACGGCTCCGCTGTGTTCACCCTGAGCCCCATCAACACCCAAGAGGAAGTGGACTACGTGCTGGAGACCCTGCCAGGGGTAGTCGGCAAGCTGCGTTCCTACTCGCCGCTGTGGGAAGAAAAGGCCGCGGAATCCAGTTCTTGAGCAGGGAATCGCAATGAAGCTCTCCACGCGCAGCAGATACGGGGCCAGGCTGATGCTCGACCTGGCCAGACACTTCCGCGATGGGCCGGTGCATTTAAAGGATGTTGCCGATCGGGAGGGCATTTCGGTCAAGTACTTGGAGCAGATCATCATTCCCCTGAAAAAGGGCAACCTGGTCTCCAGTATCCAGGGGCCCAAAGGGGGGTACGTCCTGGCCAGGCCGCCGGAGGAGATCACCTTCGCCCGGATCGTGGAGACTTTGGAGAGCTCCACCTCGCTAGTGGATTGCCTGGATCACCCCGAAACCTGTGATCGCATCCGGACATGTCCCACCAGGGACATATGGGAGCAGGCCAGGGACGCCATGTATCGGGAGCTGCAGAGATTCACCCTGGCTGACAGGCTGTAGACAGCAACACCTCGGCCAGCAAAGAAGGAGGCCAATATGTATACTGAAAAAGTAATGGATCATTTCTCCAACCCCAGGAACATGGGCAGCATGGAGGAGCCGGACGGCGTGGGCGAGGTCGGCAATCCGGTCT
>CAZQPF010000170.1:0-2931 GCA_964595165.1 uncultured Desulfohalobiaceae bacterium | reverse complement strand
TCCGGTGTACCATCCCATCGAAATCTTGTGCACATCTTATCAGATGATGCAGGATCTGCACATCGAAGGCGCACCTGCCAAAAGTCGTGCTTGAGGGATCCAGGAGCAAGCACTTTCTTTTACTTCTGGACAAGCCCTCGGAGGTTCGTCCGGCCAGCGAGGATCCAGGTTGGAGTTGAGCACGTGCGCGGTCATGTTGGGCACCGGGCTTTTCCGGGCCATGTCATAATCAAAGAGCACCATCCCCTCAATGCGGCCGTTTCGTATATCCCGGACCACGGGGCTGTCTTGATCCGCTTCCAGCCCCCTGAAGCCGATCATGAGCATCTGCCCCATGCGGCGGGCCGGCTCTTCCTTGCTGCGCGCCAGTGCTCGGGCTTGTCTCCAGAGAGAGCTCTGCTCCAGCGCCCGGCAGGGTTGGTTGTTTTGGATCCGGATTGCCCATCCCTGGACAAGCGCTCAAAGCTCAAGACCTGACCCATCTGTCATTTTGACTCTCACCGCAGAATACGCTATCAGCCAACCATGAAATCAAACAAAATTCAGACGACGAAAGTGTTTTGGGTTGTACTTGTCGTCTTGCTATTCGGCGGCCTGATATATGTTTTGAGCACAAAGGACGCTAAAAATACCGTACCTCCGCAACAGACAGTCGAGAGCTCCAGTGCCGCACTGCCACTCGATGCCCATGTAGAGGAAACCTACATGGACGATTTGCCCGGCCTCATCGACAGACGCTATATCCGCGTCTTGACTACGGTGAACCGCACCAACTTCTTCATCGCCGAAGGGCACCTAGTCGGCTATGAGTATGCTCTGCTCAAAGGCTACCAGGATTTCCTGAACACAAAATTCGACAACCGGGACCTGAAGATCGTCCTGGAGTTCATTCCCGTGGCCCGGGATGAGCTGATCCCCAAACTCCGCAAAGGTTCCGGCGATATCGCAGCGGCAGGGTTAAGCATCACTCCGGAGCGCAGCCGAAAGGTCGACTTCACCACCCCCTACCTCACCGGCGTCAACGAGGTCCTGGTCACCCATTCCTCCACCCCGGAGCTCGAAGATCTGGCCGAACTGAGCGGCAAAAAAGTCTACGTCCGCCGAAGCAGCAGTTATTTTCAAAGCCTCCAGCAGCTCAACGACAGACTCAGAGAAAGGGGACGCAAGCCGGTGGCCATCACCACCTTGAGTGAAAACCTGGAAACCGAGAGCATCCTGGAGATGGTCAACAGCGGGGCGCTCGATAGAACCGTTGCCGACAGCCATATCGCCCGGGCCTGGTCCAAGGTGTTGCCCGACATCCGCATCCACGACGATCTGGTGCTGCGCGAGGGAGCGCAAATCGCCTGGATGGTGCGACAGAACAACCCCAAGCTGAAACAGAGCCTGAATTCCTACCTGCAGAACCACAAAAAAGGGACCCTGCTCGGCAACATCTATTTTGACCGCTATTATAAGAACGCTGAAAAACTGAAAAACCCCATCGAGATCGACCAGTGGAACAAGGTCAAAGAGTACAAGTCCGTCATCCAGCAATACGCGAACAAGTACAATTTCGACTGGGTGCTAATTCTCGCACTAGCCTTCCAGGAGTCCGGGCTCGAGCACGACACCCAAAGCGGTGCCGGGGCCGTGGGATTGATGCAGGTGCTCCCCTCCACCGCCAGCGATCCGAAAATCGATATCCCCAACGTGGACGCCCTCAAGAACAACGTCCACGCCGGCGTCAAATATCTCCGTTTTCTCCTCGACCGCTATTACTCGGATACGGACATTCGTCCACGGGACAGGATCCGGTTTGCGCTGGCCGCGTACAATGCCGGGCCGTCCAAGATTCGACAGGTGCGTCGGATGGCTGAAGAGATGGGGCTCAACAAGGACAAATGGTTCCGCAATGTGGAACTTGCCGCCTTGCGGATCATTGGGCAGGAAACGGTGCGCTATGTGAGCAATATCAACAAATATTACGTTTTGTACCAAACGATCATGCGCGATTGAGCATGTGAGGCGGGAGCGCACTGCAGCCCTCCCTGCAAGATTGGGTCATGGTCTTGAGTTTTGAAAATTATCAACCCGGGCTTATGATCCTGCTCATTGTGGAGCAATTCAGCCGCGTCTCTTCTGCGATGGCCGTTTGGGAATAACCATGGTCGCGATGGGACAAGTCAATTTTCAGCCTGCCCCTTTGCTCTTCCTCCCTCCCCGAGCCGATCCCTTGCCTGAACCCTGCGGGAAGTGTTTGCTATTTAAAATCGTATAAGTGTTACTTGGTTGCAAAATTTATATAATAATGCTACTCCAAGCACACTTTTTCAGGGATTCAGTCTTAACACATGCCAATGCAAAAGGGGCGGGCCATGAGAAGACGTTCCTGTATCCTCCTGGGTTTTGTCATTGTCGGTTGGATCTCAATGCTCTGCGGACCGGAGGCCAAGGCGGAATCAGATGTGCAGACCCTCGAGGAAATGGTGGTCTCAGCGACCCGCACCGAGACCGCGGCCAAGGATGTTCCCCAGAACGTGACCGTACTGTCCGGGGAAGAAATCATGGACTCGCCCTTCGATCGGGTGGAAGACATCGTTCGCAGCGAGGTCGGAATCTACAACTTTCGCCACTATGCCCTGCAGACCAACGGCATCGTCAGTCCGCTCAGCATGCGCGGCGTCGGTCAAAACCGGGTGCTGCTCCTGGTGGATGGGGTGCCTCAGAACGACAACTTCAATAACTCGATTGCCTGGGTGGCCTGGGGGCATATTCCCAAGGAGGCCATCAAGCGCATCGAAATCGTCCGAGGGCCCACCTCGGCCCTCTATGGCTCCGAAGGCCTGGGCGGCGTAGTCCACATCATCACCAAGGATCCAAGCGCAGAACGGAAGACGTCCCTCCGGGGCGAAGCCGGCACTGCAGACACCTATAATAGCGCCGGCTTTT
>CAZQPF010000169.1:0-2939 GCA_964595165.1 uncultured Desulfohalobiaceae bacterium | reverse complement strand
CTCGCCCGCGACCAAGGGGGGCGAGGAGAGCGGGTCCGGGCAAGAGGAGAGCTCCGGGAGCCAAGACGATCGCTTGAAACGGATCTTCTGATGCGGCCCTTTCCTTCGGATCGTCTCCTTGGCGAGATCCGTTCCCTGTTGCGGGAGGCGTGGGAGGTCAGCCTCAAGCTCTATCGGATCATGATCCCCATACTAGTCGGGGTCAAGATCGTGCAGGAGCTTGGCGGCATAGCCTATCTGGCCATGCCTCTCAAGCCGCTCATGGCCCTGGTGGGGCTGCCTCCGGAGATGGGTCTCGTCTGGGCCACGGCCATGATCAACAATATTTACGGGGGGATCATCGTATTTTTGACCCTCCCGGAGAGCCAGGCCCTTTCCTCGGCCCAGGTCACCGTGCTTTGCACTATGATCCTGGTGGCCCATTCCCTGCCGGTAGAAGTCCGCATCGCCCAGGAATCCGGGACCCGGTTCCTCTTCCAGGCCCTCATCCGCATCGCAGGGGCGCTCGCCCTTGGCGCCCTGCTGCACGGCCTCTACTCCGGCTTCGGCCTGCTGCAGCAGGAAAACGTGATCTTTTGGCAGGGCGAGGTGAGCACCCAGGCCTCCCTTCTGCAATGGGGCCTGGACCAGGTGCGCAATCTGGCCCTCATCTTCTGCATCATCCTGGGCCTCATCCTGGTCATGCGGATTCTGGACCTCATCAAGGCCACCGACTTCTTCGTCTGGCTGCTCGGACCCCTGCTGCGCCTGCTGGGAATCGGCCGCGAAGCCGCCCCCCTGACCATCATCGGCATGGTCATGGGCCTGACCTACGGCGGCGGGCTGATCATCAAGGAATCCCGCTCCGGAAAGGTCTCTCCCCAGGACGTCTTCGCCTCGCTGACCCTCATGGGTCTGGCCCACAGCATGATCGAGGACACTCTGCTGATGGTGGTTCTCGGCGGGCATCTGTCCGGAATTCTCTGGGCCAGGGTGCTCTTCGCTCTGCTGCTGGTCAGCCTGCTGGTGCAGTTTATTTCCCGCCTGCCGGACAAATGGGTCCACCGCTTTCTGTATGCCACTGCGCCCAAGGCCTGATACTCAGAGCAGCTTAAGGTTCCAATTGAAGGCGCTCGTGCGAGCGATCCGGGGAACCTTCTTGGGAAACTGGCGGTGGAGGTGCACGAACAGGCTGTAGCCGGCTTCCTTGAGCTCTTCGCGGTAGGGGCTGAGGTCCAGCTCCCTTTGCGGATAGTGGTAGACGGCTCCTCCGGAGGTTGCGATCCAGGAGATCTCCTTTTTGGGGCTTGCCAGGGGCAGGCCGGGCTGGAGCTCGGGAGCCAGGGCCCTGGATATGCAGTAGGGAAACGGCCCGGTCAGGACAAGGCCGAGCTGGAGAGGGCTCTGCCGGGGAAGAGAGAGGAAGTCCTTGCGGCTCAGCTCGGGGCTGACGATTGCTCCGCCAAAGCCGAGATCGCGCATGCGAGCCAGAGCCAGTGGATTGGCCAGATTCATGAACGGACCGGCCCAGAGCTCAAGACGGTGCCTTTGCGGCAACAGCGCGATCTGGCTCAGCCCGTTGAGCACAAAGCGCCTGCCTCCGGAGCGAACCGTGTGCTCTAGCAGTTCGGCCCAGTTTTCCTCCTCCCCCGGCCAGATGACCGGGGGCAGCCAGAGCCAGCACTTGGGAAGCAGGGTCTTGCTCATCCGGCGCAGCAGGCGGGGATCCAGCCAGAGCCCCAGCTCCCCGCGGGTGCCGCCCTGAGGCGGAACGGGGTGGACGTGGAGCTCCCTTGTCTTGTGGGGCGGAGAGTCCGGTTGCGGCAGCTTGGCCCGGAAGTCCGGAGCAGGGCCGTTTTTGCCTCCAGCCGGAGGCCGTTCCCGTTCCAGACCGCGGAGCATGTTTTTCAGCTCCGGCTCCCTGCGGTCGATGAGGAATATCGGCATGCCCGGGGTGCTGCCGGTTTGGCCGGCGCCCAGGCTGAGCTTTTTCCCCTGGGGGGCGTACTTGGACGCCTTGTAGGTGAAATGGCCGGGAAGGTCCTGTATCCCGGCCCGGAGAATATCCCCGGGCAGAAGGTCGAAGCGCGGCCGAAGAAAAAATGGCTTTTTCCCCTCTCGGCCCAGCTTGCCGGCAAACATCCCGGAAACGTTCTCCTGGTTCCGGTCCATGGGAGGGTGGGGGCTCTGGGGCAGGAAGAAGAAGGTGGTGGTCTTTCTTCCCAGGCTGCGCTGGAGCAGCTCCTGGGCGTCCTTTTTGGCCTGCGGGTCTTCGGGGTGATCTCGCAGGAGCCGGTAGGCCCTTACGGTGTAAAAGACGTAGTGCGGCCCTTTTTTGCGTCCTTCGATCTTCCAGGCCTTGACCTGGGGGATATCCAGCAAGGTCTTGGTCAACACTCCGAGACCGAGATCCAGGCAGGAGAAATAGCGCTTGCGCGTGTTCTTGAGCTCGTAGAGCCGGCGGCAGGGCTGGACGCAGCGACCCCGGAGACCGCTCTTGCCGCCGAGAAGACTGCTCCAATAGCAGCGGCCGGAAACCGCATAGCAAAGGGCTCCGTGCACGAAGACCTCCAGGTCGAGATCGGGCGGGCACTGGCCGGCCAGGGCTTTGATCTCGTCCAGATCAAGCTCCCGCGGCAGCACGATCCTTTTGACACCCCAGTGTCGCCGCAGAAAGGGAAGGCTTTTGCCCAGGCAGATATGGGCCAGGGTGGATAGGTGAATTTCGCCCCGGAACCCGGTCTGCTCCGCCAGGTCGAAAAAGGCGGGGTCCTGGATGATGAGGCCTTCCGGCCGGACCCGGTCCGCCAGGCGGCGCAGCAGTCCCCCGGCTGCGTCGAGCTCGCCTGGCTTCACCAGAGCGTTCAGGGCGACGTAGGTCCGGCTGCCTTTGTCGCGAGCCAGCTCGGCCGGGGAGGCCAGCTCGGAAATGGAGAGGTTCTCCGCCTCCATGCGGGCGG
>CAZQPF010000168.1:0-3002 GCA_964595165.1 uncultured Desulfohalobiaceae bacterium | reverse complement strand
TCATCTCTTGTCCTCCTGCTCCCCTCCTTGGCAAGGAGGGGCAGGGGTGGTTGGGATAGCGATCTTCATCCTTAGCTGCAGTCTGAAATCCATGCTCCTCCCCGGGCGCATTGACGGTCGCTGCCTGTCAAAGTATGTTGCTTTCTGCGGACAGCCTCCACACAGCGTCGGCTGAACCATTACCATTACAGGTTGTCAGGTTCGTATGCCCAGTCGGCTTCCCTCGGAACCCGACATCCAAGCTCGAGCCAGCCGGGGTTGTTTTCTGTAGAGGTAAAGCTGTCTAGTTCCGGGGTCCTCCTGCAGAAAACGAGAGTTAAAAGTTTTTGGATAACACGTTGTTTCTATTGCTGATATTGACGTTCTGTTTTGACTGTGAATGCTTTTATCCTATCTCCTGATTTTTTCTTAACTCTGAAATTTTCTTCTTCGCTCTGCGCCATGCGCTCTGCGCATAAACTGTGAACTCTAAAGTCAAGTACAGAAGTCAAGATTCTCGTGTCAAGAAAGCTTCTACGGCCGTGTTCTTTTTCCATTGGAGCAAACTGATGCACAAAGCCCGAGTCCTGGTCATTACCGGCTACGGCACGAACTGCGAACGCGAAACCGCCTACGCAGCCCGGATCGCCGGAGCGGACGAGGTGACCATTGCGCACTTCGCCGACTTGGTACAGGAAAGCGTTCGGATCAATGACTTCAACTTCCTCATCTTTCCGGGCGGATTTTTGGACGGCGACCATCTCGGAGGCGCCCAAGCCGCCGCATCACGCTACACCTACTCCTCAACCCGCAACGGCCGCATTCTGCTCCACGAGCTCCAGGCCCTCATAGATCGGGGAGGGCTCATTCTGGGCATCTGCAACGGATTTCAGCTCCTGGTCAAGCTGGGGCTGCTGCCAGCCTGGCCGGACGGAGCGCGGCAGCGCCAGGTCAGCCTCAGCTTCAACGACTCGGCCCGCTTTGAAGACCGCTGGGTGCATGTCCTCTGCAACCCACAGTGCAGCAGCGTTTTCCTCACCGGGCTGGACCGGCTCTACCTCCCTGTCCGCCACGGGGAGGGGAAGCTCATTGCAAGGGACAGCGAGGTTCTTGCCGGTCTGGAGCAGGACAGGCTGATCGCCCTGCAATACTCCGATGCAGCCGGTAGGCCCACCCAGACCTATCCGGACAACCCCAACGGCTCCCCCCTGGCTATAGCCGGGCTGAGCGATCCGAGCGGCCGCATCCTCGGTCTCATGCCCCATCCCGAGGCCTACAACCACCCCACCAACCACCCGGGATGGACAAGAGGCGACTCCGGTCTGCCGGGCACGAGGCTCCTGGAGAACGGGGTCCGCTATCTCCAGCAAGCCGCGAGCAATACTTGACGTAAAGGGAAAAGATTTTTACTACATGGATCTGAGTCAGTTCGATCTTTGGAAGCAATTGATGGATGAGGCCTTGCTTCAGGCCAGGCGCGCTGGAGAGCTCGGTGAAGTGCCGGTGGGTGCGGTCCTGGTTGATGAACAGGGACGCGCTGTCTGCCAGGCGCACAACGAGAGCCTTACCCTGAGCGATCCCACGGGCCATGCAGAGATTCTCGCCCTGCGCCGCGGAGCCAAGACGATCAAGAACTACCGCTTAAGCGGCATGGTTCTGGTCTGCACCCTGGAGCCGTGCATCATGTGCCTGGGAGCCCTTGTGCAGGCCAGGGTCTCCGGCCTGGTATTCGGAGCCTTCGACCCCAAGGCCGGAGCCATAAGCTCCCGGCTCGACTGCTGGCAGGATCTTGACTGGCTTAACCATCGCTTCTGGACGTTGTCCGGCATTCGTGAGCAGCAGAGCAAAGATCTGCTCCAATCGTTCTTTCATTCCAGAAGATAGGATCTTACTTCGTTCCCAGGCTCCTGCCTGGGGACGTTTTCTCTTGTGGCTCCAGCCACTTTCTTTTGCTTTCAGCTATGAGCTTCCCTTTCTGGCTGTCAGCTATGAGCCATGAGCTATCAGCTTCTTCTAACTGTGAACTTTTTAGTGCGGAGAGGTGCCGGAGCCAGGCTAAACGGGCCCGACTCGAAATCGGGTGGGCGGTGACCCCGCCCCGGGGGTTCGAATCCCTCCCTCTCCGCCATTTCCAGTGGACCAAGGTCTTTACTCGACAGTCAAAACTTTTGAGTAACATATTGCTTTGATTGCTGATATTGACGAGTTGAATTGACTGTGAATGCTTTTGACTTATCTCTCTGATTTCTTGGCCTTAACTGTGAACATCTTTTCTTCGCTATGCGCTATGCGTCTTAAGTTCAGATTGCTGCTCTTCACTCTTGCTGTGAGCTGTGAGCTATCAGCTTCTTCTAACTGTGAACCGTGAACTGAACTTTGAACTCTATAGGTCTTTACTTCTTGAGCTGCTTTGCGACAGATCCTTACCCGCAAACCTGTACCTTAAGATTGGGTAAAGCCGACCTCCATGCCCAAGGAGAGCCCGCCGGAAAAGTCTTTTCCCTTGAATGAGTCCCTGTTCTATCAGATCGTGCGCACAGCCATGCACATGAAGACCGGGCTTTACCGGGAGCTTCACAACGCCGGCTTGGGCATCACCCCGGAGCAATGGTCCGTTCTCTCCTGCCTGTGGGAGGTGCAGGGGCTCAGCCATCACGAGATAGGCCAGCGCACCGGCCGGGACAAGTTTACCATCTCCCGAATATTGAAGCTTCTGGAAAAAAAGGGGCTCATATTCAAACAGCCGGATCCTCGGGACAGACGACGCAGCAGCATCCACCTCACCTCCGAGGGCCAGGCGCTTCAGACCCCCCTGACACAGATCGTAGAGAGCTACTGCACCCGTATCTTCCGGGATCTCACCAGGGAGGAGATCGCCTATCTGCAACGGATGCACGAGCACATCATAGCCAATATCGACCGCCTCTCCCGGTAAGATGCGACTGCAAAAAATCGTTTTGCAGTCGCAGTGGTCAGAAGTCGGTAGTCAGTTGTCAGTAAAAACAAAGAGTTATAAGAAAGTA
>CAZQPF010000167.1:0-3036 GCA_964595165.1 uncultured Desulfohalobiaceae bacterium | reverse complement strand
TGTTTCTGATAATAAAAATCCGGACAAAATAGCTTCAATCAGGGTAACACTTTCTCCCGGCTCAAACCAGAGGAGGAAGTGTCATGGGCAGCAAACATTTTAGTCAACCGGAAAAACTTACTGTTCTTGAACACGCCAAACAGATCGGGCCAAAGGAAGCAGCCAATGTAGCTGGTGTCCACCATACCACGGTCTATAACTGGCGAAAGCAACTCGAGGAGCTCGGTGAAGAAGCTTTTCTCCAGCATCAGCCCCATCGGCCAGGCCGAGGGGAAAAGGAAATAACTCCTGAGCAGGAAGCGGCCATTCTGCAGGTATGGAATGATAATCCTGCATATGGTCCCGGGCAGGTCCGTAGCCAGCTCCGGCGGCAGGGCACTACCATCTCCATCCGTACCATCCGGAAGGTTATGGAGGCCAACGGGTACACTGCCAAGCAAAAGCAGGAAGAAACCTCGGCCACTCGGCGCTTCGAGGCCAGCCGTCCCTTGGAGCTGGCCCAGATGGATATCCTGGAAGTGACCATCAATAAGGCCCGGGTCTATCTGATCCTGCTCATTGACGATTTTTCGCGGTTTATCCTTGGATTTCGGCTCCTGGAGCAAACTTCCATAGATGAGGTCATACAGCTGGTCCGGGGAGCTGTCGACCAGTATGGCAAGATGGAAGAGCTGCTCACAGACCGTGGTTTTGTCTTCTACTCCTGGCGTGGGATCAACCGCTTTGAAAAGTACCTGGAAAACCACGGCATAGATCACACCCACGCCCGACCCCATCACCCCCAGACCCTGGGCAAAGTGGAGGCCTTAAATAAGCGCATCAAGAATGAGCTCTTTAGCCAAGAGCATTTTTCCACCCTGGAGCAGGCATTTTCGGCTCTGACCAAATGGGTGGACCACTATAACCACAAGCGTCCGCACCAAGGACTGGGAGGTTTCCTGGTTCCGGCTGAGCGCTTCCAGGGCCAGGAGCAAAAGGCCCTTGACGACATTGCCAATTCACGTGACGTTACCGCCCAGATCCAGGATATAGAGCGCAGTATCGTCAATTTGGTGCTGGCCCCGGACGGGTCGGTCACGTTGTACCTTCTGGGCCAGCCCGTAGTGATCAAAGGAGGTTCCCATGTCTGAGTCTTTGACCCCGGAGGAGGTGGCCATCCTGATAAAGGCCCGCCGGATTCAAAAAGACAAGGGCCTGGATAAAGACTTTGACGTCAAAAGCGTCTGCGAGACAGCAGGTGTCTCGCGCAAGACCGGCTACCAATGGGCTGAAAAGTTTACCTCCAACAAAGAAAGAACGCAGCGTCAGGAAGTTGAGCAGGAACTGACCGAGCTTCAGGCCAAGCATGAAAAGCTTTCCAAGGATTATGAGCGGGAAGCCTTTGAAAACCGAGCCCGGAAGCTGGCCTGGGAAATCCACCATGTCGATGAGTGGCTGGCCAGTAAAAAAAACACTTCCAAGGGCAAGACAAAGAAAAAGCGGTAGCTTTTATCCGCAGTGGGCCTTGGTCGACTCGGATTATCTCCTGGCTTCTGGGCATTTCCTTAAGCACGCTGAGTGACTGGGATCAGGCTTATGATGACAATCTCTGCCCCTATCGCACAAGCGACAAACGGGGCACCGCGACTAAAGTGACCATGGAGATTATCCGTCACATTGTGGACAAAGCCAGGGCTCTCAAAGAACGGGGCAATCGACTGCGGATCACAAAATTTGTCCAGACCATCAAAGATGAACTCCAGTTGAATCTGGGCTTAAAGACCATCAAGGACATCCTGATTGCCAATGATTTGTGGAGACCACAGACCAAGAAAAAACGACCAGAGTTTTATCAAAGCTTATGCCAGCAGATCCCTAACGGGGTGCTCAGCCTGGATGGGAGCACCATTAATGTCCACGTGGGAGACCTGGTTATGAGCTACAATCTCGAACTTGGCGTTGATGCGGGCAGCTTTTGCCACACTGCCTATGAGATCACCCCGACGGAAACGGGCGACGGGGTCCTTTCTGTCCTGAAAAAACACCAAGAGGCCTGGGGGCTGCCTTTGGGAGTGGTCTTTGACAGGGGCAGTTCCAATTTAAGCGAGGAGGTCATGAGTTTTCTGGATATACACGATATTGTCGTCTTGCCTGCGGGGCCGGCCAATCCCAAGGGCAACGGAACTGACGAAGGAGCATTCAGTCAATTCAAGCAGGCTCTTGGAGAAGTGCACATCGATACATCATCTCCCTATGCTCTGGGTGAGAGCGTACTGAGGATGCTCGTCTGCCTGTATATGCAGATGCGCAACAAGCTGGCCCTGCGTACGCCCCGGCCCACTCCTGCCGATCAGATGCAGACACCTGTCTCTGCAAAGGAGCAGGAGAAAGAGCGGGCCCGACTTATAGAGCATCAGCAAAAAAAGGATGACGATGCCCATCAGGCCAAGAGAGACAGACTGCATTGGCTGATCAATTATCACAATATCAAGCTATTACCGGCTGAACTTCAAAGAGCAGAACATTGCATCAAATACTATGACCAGGAAGCCATAACCAAATCTGAAGAAGCGTTTTTAAGGGCAGTCAACCGGGACCACAACCGCTGCAACCTGTCGTATTTTTTCGGTATCTTAAATAATATTCAGCAGGATCTGGATGACCAACGCTATCAGCAGTATTGCCAAGAGCGTTACAGTTATGAGCTGCACCAGCAAAACCAGAGGCGCAAGGCAGAAGAACAGACCCAGAAAGTACCCACTGTGGATAGCATCCTTAACCTTGTGGTAACAGCCATGAATCTGGACCAGGAGTTTCTCAGGCAATCGGCCTTTACACGATGCAAAAACCGAATCCAGGACTTACTTTCCTCGATTCGCTATATCGGTCCACTCCTGAAGAGGTTTCATGAGGCCCTTGGTGCCAGAACCGATCTGGAGCTGGAGCAAAAAGAACAGGCGCTCAAGCACATTGAGCAGCTTATACATGAAACCGCCGCGGCTTGAATGTGTTACCCGCTGGACCGGATTTTGTTCGAATTTTTATTGCAACGGCACA
>CAZQPF010000166.1:0-3175 GCA_964595165.1 uncultured Desulfohalobiaceae bacterium | reverse complement strand
GTACTCTTTGTTTTAGCTCTTTGTAGGTAAGCTTCTCAGAGGACATGGAAAATCCGGGAAAATTTGGGGTTGGGAGGGCTCGGCCTTTTTGTGTCTGTCAAGATCGGGGAGCTTGAGGAGCTTTGGCTTCTTGCTCAACATGGTGAGCCCTTTTCCTCAAGGCATTGAGCAAATGGCAGCACGCCAAATGCTCCATGCCGCATTGCCTGGTGGCCGGATTGAGATCGAAGAAGCCTTTTCGTTCTATTCATGGAACAGGAGGTGAACTGAGCAGTTCGCTTTTCACTCAAGCCGTTCTAGTCCAGCCAACTGGGCATTTCCCGATACATGCCCTCAAACACGTCCTTGATGGCCGGCAGCGTCTTCCTCCGGGAGACCTCGATCTGCAAGGAGGCGGTGAGGTCGCTGAGGACGCTCAGGGCCATCTCGGTATCAACAAGGATTTGCCGGGGGATGATCGCGATGTTTTCCATGGCCTCGAGCAAGGAGGAGGCGAGCAGCTCCCATCCAGTGTCAGGGTACCCCAGCGCATGTCCCAGGATGTAAAACGAGTCGTGATCAACCCAGAGGGCTAACGGGGGAGCGTATGCTCCGCCTGAATCGAGCTCAACCTGGGCAGGGAAGCGAAGGACCGATCCTTCCCAGACTCCCCCGCGTTCGGCGGACTTGATGAGCCGCTGCAGCCTGACCTCATCCTGCGCAGGAGGCTCCGGCATTTGGGGCTCTTTGGTCTCCTGCCTGATATACTCCACATTCCATCCACCTTCAGAGGAGGAGCACCTCAAAAGAGGGATCATATCGGCCTGAGCCGATGGCTCATGAGATAGCTCCTGATGGAGCTGCTTCTGCTGGACAAGGTCCGTCGCAGCCCTGAGGGCCACCGTCATGTGCTTGGCCTGCTGGGCATCGGGCCAAAGGGGCTCACCGGCCGTGGGAGAGCTGTACACTTGAAACTGCGGCCATTTCTTGGATCCTATGAAGGAGTAGCCAAGCTTCTTCAAAAGCCGGAGCTCCTTCTTATCCAGGTCTTTCTTGCTTTCAAAGGAGATGAGCATGGCCTGCAAGGTGGTAGGGAGCTGTCCATCCTGGAGCTGCCCGGAGGATATGTGGTAATAGGACTGTAAGCCCTCCTCTCCGAGATAGACGCCCAGGCCAAAAACCTCGCCGAGCATGCCGAGAATGGTGCAGTACAGGATGTCCTCGCACTCGGGATGGTCTACAGCAAAGACACGCTCGTAGGTAAAAAGGTTCCAGGGCTCAAGCGCCCTGTAGGCCTTGGCTGCATTGATGAGCTCACGCCACTGCTTGGTGGAAGGCTCCGGTCGCTGTGTCATGGGCAACTCGTGCTTGAAAGGCTGGAGATGGTCACATTGCGCATTGATATTGGCTCTGCAGGGAGGCTCATGTCAATCGGCAATTTCCCCCGGGGAGCTTGCCACCTCGATTGGGCTCGGTCCGAAAGGGAGCCCTGCTCGGGCCGCGGACCTCGGGATGAGCGCAGCTGCTCCTGCCGGATCATCTATAATAAGGACGAAAATCACTATGCATAGGTCACCTCATTGGAAATGATCGGCTTGAGGCGGGGTTTCAGGGAGTCGGCCAGAACAAGATCAACCGAACGATAGAGTCTTCCAGAAAGAACTTCAGGTCCATGTAACTGTCAAATGCAGGCTGATCCAGCTCTACCAGGATATCCACGTCGCTGTCAGCGTCAGCAGCATCATGAAGCACAGATCCGAAAAGGTATTGATGCGGTACATGTAATGGCACACCTAGTGCTGACTCGCTGCCCTTGGAAGACCGGCTTCGGCTCGTGAGATACCGGTAAGTCGGCATGCCCCTTAAGGCAAGGTATCGCGTATGATTATCCGCATTAATGGTGTTCTTTTCCAGCTGGCACTTGGACTCAAGCCCGCTGCACAATGACAGCCGAGCGGGGTACCTGCTCAGCGTATCCGTTTTTTGGGAAAACGAGAAGGATAAAGGCGTTTCCTTTGATTGAGCATGGGAAAGGCTAAAAATTGACAATCTACACCCGCCCCATGCACGACATGCTCCGTAGCCACTCAATTGGTCGTGGACAAAGGTTAACCGCATTACTCCATTCCAGAGCCGGAACAGGCTTCATTCAGGCGTTTATAGCAACCTTCAAGACATTTCAGACAATCCTCCCGCGTCTTTTCACTCTCTGATAGGAACTCCTCAAAAGAATCCACCCAGTCTTCGCCTGTTCGCGGGCAGATGGATATGTATTCAATAAACTGAACCAGCCGATCCACTGTCGAGTCGTCCATAGCGTGCTCCATCCGGCAGGCGTTCCGCTCAGCCTGATCCGAGTCCAGCTTGAGAACGTCGCGCAGGAACCTCAAGAGAATCTGATGGCGGCGGCTGATAAGGTTGGCTACCTTGCTGCCCGAAGAAGTCAGAGTGATGAAGCTGTAGGGTTCGTAGTGAATGAGACCGAGATCGGCCAGCTTTTTTATGGCGGTGCTTACCGAGCCGCGGAGAACGCCGAGTCTATCGGCGATATCCTTGACGCGGGCGACCTTTTGTGTACGTTCCAGCTCCAGGATAGCCTCCAGGTAATCCTCAAGACTTTCCGAAAGCTGGGTTTTGTCATCTTCCATTGGCCTTCCTCCTGATTCACAACCCTTTCTCACGAAGTATCCAAAGAGCTACCGGCTTCTTAATTCCATCTCTTCTCGTGATCTGAGTAAACCTCAATAAAATTTAATCTTAGCGTCTTTGTTTGTCAAAAAAAATTTATAATTGACATATCATCTAAGTTTGACATATAAAACTTTCGTCTCAGGTTAAAACTTAAACCGCAGGAGGCTAGCCAATGACTCAAACGCTTCGCAGTCTCGATATCGGCCACTCAGGAACCATCAAAGCAGTCAACGCCAGCAGCGAACTCAAGCGGCGCATCCTGGACATGGGCATCATTCCGGGGGTGCGCATCGATGTCGTGGGGCGGGCACCATTGAAGGACCCCATTACGATCCGGATATCAGGCTTTACGCTCGCTCTGCGCAACACCGAAGCTGAGCAGATCATGGTGGAAAAAGAGGAGGCGAACCATGTCCAATGAGCTGTCCCGCATCGCTCTGGCGGGCAATCCGAACTCAGGCAAGACGACGCTGTTCAACGACCTCACCGGCGGACGGCAGCGGGT
>CAZQPF010000165.1:0-3248 GCA_964595165.1 uncultured Desulfohalobiaceae bacterium | reverse complement strand
CTCCTCTCCGGCTATATACTTGTCACTGCCGTAGAACTCCTCGTAGCGCCGAATGACCTCGTTGGTCGATATCTTCTCCTCGGGATGCATGCGCACGACCAGATGGAAATGGTTGCCCATGAGCGCAAAACCAAGAACATCCACACAGTACAGTATGCTCAACCGCTTGATCAGATCGAGCAAAAAGTCCTTGTCCGCAGCGTGGATAGGCAGGCCTGGCAAGGCGGTCCGGGAGATTACGTGGTAAACCGTGCTCTTAGAGTCCCTAGTAAAGCGAGCAATTCGGGGCATATATGCCTCCAAGTTTGGCGTTGCTGGATTTGAACTGGCGGCAGCATACATCGGACGACAGTCCATGTCAATAATGAGCCTGTCCCTTTCTGTGTCCCTGGAAAAGGGAATTATTCCCAGGCAAAAGTATCCGGATTTGGCCCGGCTCGACTTTGGCCGGCCCGGAGCCATTTTGGAGATGCTGCCCAGAATAGCCTATCGCCAGGGCAGCGGGGACATTCTGGCCCAGGGAAGCTGGAAGGCAGCGCAAATCCTGGGAGGCAAGGAGCTGGTGGTCCAGAGCAAGGGCCTGGACTATCCAGCAGTTGATGTGCGCGGAACCAAGGGCATGGCCCTATCTTTTGCAGTCTCCCCCAGGGGAGGGGACCATCTCAAGGGCCTTTGCTTGTATGAAATAGCCCCGGATGTTTACTGCCAGGATATCAAGCAGGAGCTGGGCCTGGAGCCTGGAGGCCGCTTCTGGCTGCAGTATGAGGACAAGGCCGGGCTCATTGCCTGGCAGGAGGACTGGCACTGCGTGGTGGATTCCCTGGGTCTGTGCAAGCTGGAGGGCATTGCTCTGAAGCCGCTTTTGCCCAGGCATTTCCACAGACTGCTCTGCACTGCCACAGGCTGGTCCGGCAGCCTGCAGGAGCTCAGGCAGGCAGGAGAGCGTATCTGGAATTTGGAGAGAGTTTTCAATTGCCGGGAAGGTTTGGGCAAAAAGGATGATTATCCTCCCCAGCGACTCTTGCAGGAACCCATAAGCAATGGCCCCTCCCAGGGGGAGATGCTGGATCCGGAAAAATACGAGGAGCTCCTTCTGGAGTACTACAGATTGCGGGGCTGGGATCAGGAAAGCGGAGCCCCTGGAGAGGATAGGCTCAGTAGGCTGGGGCTGCAATGGGCTTGATCGCTTCACTGTACATCTCGCATCAAGTGCGTGGTGAATCGATTCTCGCTGCCTACACCATTTTTATTCAAAAATTTGGGCAGTTTACAAAACCTGCCCTTTCTTTTTCCAAGATTTATCCAACCATAGTCCAACCATTAAAAGCCGACCCCATTCCAACCTATTCCGCCCTCTTCCCCGCCGCCACCTCCTGCAGCATCTTGTCCGTGACCTTTATGCAATCGCCGCTGATACGCTCCAGGACCATGCCGGCCCCGGTTGTGGCCTCGCTCTCGCCCCGCAGCCATTGCGCCACGAAGGCGATCTCCTCGCTCATGTTGAAGAGCCTGCCAATTTGAATGCGGATCTTCTCCTCGTTCATGGCCGCCCCCTGCTTCTGTAGTAAAATGTTTCTACACGAAGGCCGGCCTCGTAGGAACGGCCACATACTGCGCTGCAATTTTGGCTTGTGTGCGATTTTCGAGGGCTGTCGAGGGTGACTTACGTGGGAAGGGTCGAGAGGATTGCTGGAAGCTGGAAGACAAGTGAGTAGGGGGTGTTTTAGCGATTTAGTATAGTTTTGCATTTAAGCCACTCTGACAAGGCTTCTTTGTCGATTTCTTTGTTAGCTGTTTTTTTCGCTATGTCGACCAATTCCGAATGGCCAGCAGTTAATATATAACCATTCATTGCCAAAAATAGTTTGCAACTCTCTACGCCAGTTCTCTTGTTGCCATCAAAAAAGAAGTGACCTTGTATGATACGGTGCAGCAAAAACGCTGCTTTTTGAAATACTCCAGGATAAAGCTCTTCACCAAAAAGAGAGCCTTGAACCTCTTCTACCATATGTACAAGAGAATCAAGGCTTCTTAAATGGTATTGGCCACCAAATTTTGTGACCATTGCTTGATTTATTTTATCAATTTCTGCTGCAGTTAAATATCTGCAAGCTTTTCCCATAATTCTCTATGAGACTCAATGTCCCGATTTAGCATGCTCAGAACCTCTTCTCTAACAACTCCTAAGT
The DNA here is from genome assembly GCA_964595165.1 of uncultured Desulfohalobiaceae bacterium. Classification (GTDB taxonomy): domain Bacteria; phylum Desulfobacterota; class Desulfovibrionia; order Desulfovibrionales; family Desulfothermaceae; genus CAZQPF01. The sequence continues at coordinate 1,059 of CAZQPF010000165.1, read as the reverse complement.
TATCTTCAATCTCATCCCTGTCAGGATGGATTTCCCCTGTTAAGGATTCCCACTCCACCATCATGTATTTAGCAAGACCATTTAAACCTTGTTTTGCTGCACAATTTATGACTAGCTCTAAAAATGTAGAATTTTTGACTTTATTATATGCTTCTTGGGCATAGGCTAAGGCTTCCGAAAAAAAACTCAGTCTATCCAAGGATACTGCATAATTAAATATTTTGTGGGCTTCACCCTGGGATAGCTTGATTGATTTTCTGTGATACTTCCTGGTTTCTTGCTCATTTCCGCTGAGGCAGGCGATTGCCCCCAGAACACAAAATGCCCCTGAAGGATCGGAATCCAACAAGCTCTTTGCCTCTCTCTCCAGTTGACGCAATTTGACCTCATCGATCCTTTTTTCTTGTGCTGCCTCGTTCACTTTATCAAGTAATTCGAGGTATTTAGGTCTGGCTTGGGGTAACATGGTCGTTTTTGCCTTGGATAGGTAAGAGGAATCGTGCCAAATAGCGATAACGCTGGTATGGTATGAGCTTAATTATAAAAGAAATAAAAATCAACCTTGGGGAGGGGTATCTTGTTAAAACTGAAGACTTAAGAGAGTGGTACACCTGACCGGGAATGCGCCCTAATCGTAACTGGCAGCATAATGACCCCATCCCACGGTGCTCTACCGAAGCATCCTGGTGTCAAACTCGAAAGGATGCTCTGTAATGTCCTTGATGACGAGATTCGTATGGCGGGGGTTTAAGATGAGGCTTTCATCTTGGGGCACGACACTGCTCGGAACGATCAGAACCGGGGTCTCGCCGCCTTGAAGCCACTTTGTGCCGATGTCTTTGGTTACTTGTGTCGGTGGAGCCTGGTCCCAGCCGGCCGGCAAGTCTTTTACGTGTAAGTGTGTGTACACGGGGACATCCAGGATGAAGCCTATCAAAAAGTATTGATGGGTCCGAAACTTCTCCAGATTCCCGTTTACGAATACTTCCAGTACCGCCAAAGAAGCACTCGATGCGGCATAGACCGCCGGATAGCCTTTGTTGTTCCAGCGGCCCCCGA
>CAZQPF010000164.1:0-3292 GCA_964595165.1 uncultured Desulfohalobiaceae bacterium | reverse complement strand
ATCTATCAAGGGGATACTAACAATAAACCCGGAGTCAGGATGCATAGCGGATTTGAAGTAGTGCATGTAGAACCCTTGGAAGGGAGCTTTGATGGAAACGTCGAGGTCGAGCTTGTGGAGTGGGATGATATAGATGATGAGAGTACTCATAATGAGCTCGCTTATAGATACAGGATGCCTGGTCAGGAATGGAGCGACACCGAGGAAGTTTTCGTGGACGATGATTCCTCTGATGTAAGCTTGCCAGTAACACTTGATCTGCCAGGTGGGAAGGTGTCTCTGTTTGCAGTTGGGACGTCGGATATATCTGATGTAAACGCGAACAATGTTAGTTTTTCTTTGCTGGGAACGCATGTAGAGCAGATTGGTCAAAGTGACTCCTTTCATTCCTATGCTCAAGGTGAATTTAGCCATAATGTCCTTGTTGAGATGACAAATACAAATCCTCTTGATTTAAGTACTCAGGGCAATACATTAAACTATAAATTTAGCCTAGATGGAGGCCAGACCTGGGAGACTGGTAGTACTACAACTCAGGGCTCGGGGGGCTACACCTCCCTTCCAGTTTCCGGTGGCATTCTCAAGATAGCGCCAAACGATGATGCTCAAAGCTTAAATGAAGGTGATCAGTTCCTCGTCCAGCCGCGAACCGCAGGCATGGCCTCCGAGATATCCGAAGACGTTCATGTGGATATGAATAACGTTGGAACTGAGATTTTCGGAGGGCATTATCAAAACGAGGATGGTTTGGAGCCCGCCTTTGAGGAAGAGGAAACGCGCAACATGTTTCTTGGGGTGGGAAGGCTCATTTCCGCCCTGGAAAGAAACGACCAGGATGCCGTAAACGAATCACTGGGCTATCTAGACGGGGCTATGGAACAGGTGGCCCAGAAGCAGGCTGAAATCGGGGCCAGGGAGAATCGGCTCGAGGTTTCCGAAAAGATCCTCACCAACTTGGAGCTCAACCAGAAGGAGCGCAAAAGCTACATCGAGGACGTGGACTTCGCCGAGCTCATGAGCCAGCTCACCCAGCAGCAAACCGTCTACCAGGCGGTGCTCAAGTCCTCCTCCATGATCATGCGCATGAGCCTGGTGAACTACCTCTGATCACTGACGTGCTCTTGCACTGATCACTGCCGCGCTCTTGTTGTCTACGCTCACGGTTCCCGGTGTCTTTCGCATGGCGCATGGCGCATGGCGCATAGCGAAGAAAAGTGAAAAAACATGGCAACCGCTTCTGAGGACCTCAAGTACAATGCATAAAAACAGGGCCTCTGCGGCTTCAGTCGCAGAGGCCCTGTTTTTATGAGAACTCCGGCCTCCTCTTGTTCAGAAAGGCCTCCACCCCTTCCCGGAAGTCCTCGCTGCCAAAGGCCCGCACCTGATACCTCGCCTCCAGGTCCAGCTGCTCCCTGAGCCCATTCAAGCTGCTCTGCTTGAGCAGGTGCTTGATATCCAGAATGGCCTGCCCGGGCCCCTGGGCCAGGCGCGCCGCCACCGCCAGGATCTCCTTTTCCAGGTCCTGGTCCGGGACCACCCGGTTGAAGATGCCGAGCTGCAATGCTTTCTCGGCATCCAGCACATCGCCGAGGAGCAGGAGCTCCATGGCCTTGTGATAGCCCAGCTTTCGGAGAAGATACCAGGAGCTTCCGGCATCGGGAACCGCCCCGATGTTGATGAAGTTGGGAGCGAATCTGGCCTGCTCCGAAGCGATGACCATGTCGCAGGCCAGGGCAATGGCTGTGCCCGCCCCGGCCGCCACTCCGTTTATTCCGGCCAGGATGGGCTTGGGGAAGCCTTCCAGGGTCAGGACGAGCTCCTTGGTCATTTCCAGGATGCGGGCCCGCTCCTCTTCATTCTGGGCCGAGAGCAGCCAGGATACGTCCCCTCCGGCGGAAAAGGAGCCTTCCCGCCCGGTGAGAACGAGAACGCGCAGCTCCTCGTCCTCCTTGGCCGTTTCCAGGACCTCGCGCAGCTCCTGGACCATGGTTTGGTCGAAGGTGTTGTACTGCTTGGGCCGATTCAGGACCAGCAGGGCGGTATGGGGCTCTCTTGGCTCGTAAATGATCGTCTTATAGCTCATAAGCTCCTCCTTGTATCTCGACAGTCAGGAGTTTTTGAATAACACATTGTTTCTATTGCCGATATTGACAAATTGATTTGACTGTGAATGCTTTGGGCTTAACTCTCTGATTTTTTTCTTAACTCTGAAATTTCCTTCTTCCTATGCGCCATGCGCTCTGCGATATTCTCAAGCGTGACAGGTGCCCTGCTTTTTTCTTGTGACCACTGACAACAGACCATTGACCACGGTCTACCTGCTGTCAGCTGTGAGCTCCTTCCAGCTGTGAACCGTGAACTGAACGTTGAGCTCTCAAGCTTGTATCTGCATTCTTGAAAAATTTGGTCCACAATTCTTGACACATATAATCCGATCTGTCATCGATCGATTATATGCTTGCTGGTATTGCCCTGTTGATTCTCCAGGGAGCCGGGTGCTACCAAAGCCTGGAGGCTTTTTTCAGGATCAAGCTATAAATGAGCGCTCAGTCAGCTTTGCTCAGCTCCTAAAAATCAATCGGAGAGGACATGCAAGAGCCCAGACACGCCACCGCCAACGAGATCCTGGTTGCGGCCCAGGATCTGTTCTACGAGAAAGGGTATGAAAAAACAACCACCCGGGAGCTGGCTGAACGGGTGGGCATCAGCAAGGCTGCGGTATACCACCATTTCGAGAACAAAGAGGAAATCCTGTACACCATCTGCCTCAGAGCTTCCTACGAGCTCATCGGCAATATGCGACTGGCCATCGAGCGCAATACCTCGGCCGAGGTCCCGGTACCCGAGCAGATCAAGGACATCATCCTGGAGTACGCCAGAACCTACATCAAGAACAAGAACTTCAACAAGATACTGCTCTACGAGATCGAGTTCCTGCCCATGGACAAAAAAAGGGTCATTCTGGACAAAGAGACCGAAAACTTCCATCAGCTGCGCAGCTACCTGAGAGGCCTCATCGATGAAGGCAGGATCAAGTCCTTCAACTCCACGGTGCTCACCTTCTCCCTGCTGGGCACCCTGCACTGGCTCTTTTTTTGGTTCAAGCCGCACAAGGGGCTTTCCCTCGAGGAGGTCATCGATCAATTCGTGGAGATCCATCTCTACGGCATGCTCAAAGAATAACGGCGGCTCAAGTCAGATTTGCCTTCGGCAAATCTGACTTATTGGCAATTAATTGAAGAAAAAGAAAATTTTCAATAGATTGATTGGACGACATTGCAGCCGGGTTGAC
>CAZQPF010000163.1:0-3400 GCA_964595165.1 uncultured Desulfohalobiaceae bacterium | reverse complement strand
TTTTTCTTCCAGGCTTCGGTTTGTCGGATTTGTAAGCCGCATGTAGATGTGGTCGGCGGTCTTTCCGGCAAAGGTATCGCTTAGGTTTTCCGCCGTGTGGTGATGGTGTGAGGCTGTTTGAAAAATGGGCGGAAGGGTTGAGCCCTGCCAGTCACTGGGGGACTGTGCGGCATGTATGACCCGGGTATTGAATTGGTAAGCGCTTTTTGGGTTCATCTGGAATCACCCTGGTAAAAACTTATTAAAAAATTTGTGATTTCAACACTGTGCAAGATCTGCACAATATCATCTTTTCTTTCCATGTCTTGCGGGCAGATCCCTTGCAGATGGTGCCGTTGATGAACCAGCACAGGGTTCCGGCCTGAAACTCCCAAGCGGGACACTGCCTCATCCGCTCCGAAGGGCAGCCCATGACCTCCCAGCAGGGCCTCAAGTCCCCATTCCCGCCCCTCTTTCTGGTCACCAGAAAAAACATTTGCCTTTCCACGTGAACCGGCACGGAGCGCCAGCCCTGCTCGTAGCTGTGCACTGCCTTGACCGAGGTGCCGAGCAGCCGAGCCAGCTGCTTCTGGGTCTTGCCCAGTTTCTCGCGGAAAACGGCGAATTCCCGACTGTCCATGTGATTGTCCTGTATAGGTTTTTTTATCTTATGCCACAAAGTGGTATTCACTGTCAATACCGAGCCCCGGACACTTTTTTTGAGCCACCGCTCGGCCTCGCATGCACCAGGCGTCCCGGGCGGGCCCAGCATCTCGTCGGTGTGGTGCCGGACGAGAGTGAAAGATGGGGTCATTATCCTTCAAGAATTGAGGCATAGGAGATCTCTGGGAGAAAGCTTATGAAGACCAAGTCCAAGCAAAAGAAAACAAAGGCTTCCATGACTTTTCCATTTTTTCAGGTCGACGCCTTCACCTCCAAGTTGTTTTGGTGAGGATATCATGGCTGTTTTTGACAGCGAGCAGCAGATCAGGGATCTCAAGCCTGATATGTCCCTTCTTTCCAGCGTTGCATGCCGCGGGGTGATCGCAACAGCCAGAGGAGAAACGAGCGACTTTGTCTCCCGCTTTTTTGCTCCGAGAGTGGGGGTTGCCGAAGACCCGGTCACTGGATCCGCCCACTGCTCTCTTGCCCCTTACTGGTCGAATATCCTGGGCAAAACACGCTTGCACGCCAAACAAGCTTCACAGCGAGGCGGGGAGCTCTTCTGCGAGGTTCAAGGTGATCGGGTCTTGATCGGGGGCGAAGCCGTGCTGTACTCGGAAGGAATGATCAAGCTATAAAGCGCTACTGATCGAGAAAGATGATGCCCCCGTAGTACGCAGTGGTTTCTCCCACGGTGTTATCTGTGTCCGTCATCAATCCGATCCAGATGATCTCAGTGGCTTGTGTGCCAAAAGTGCTTTGATAGTCCTCCAGGATGTTGCGCTTCTCCAGGATCCATTGCCCGCTGCAGGTGTTGCCGCTTTGCAGGACAACCATCACAATTTTAAGCTCCAAAAACAGCCTTCCCGGGCAGTGTTTTCACGATATATGAAGAGATTGTGGAGGTCCGACCCCGAAACAAAGCTCGCTGTCGGCTCAGGTTGACACCACCTCCTTCCAGGGCTAGCTTGCTCGGGAAATCGATGTTTTCGATTGGATGCGCTTTCAGGTGCCCCTTTGCGGGGCTGAAAAGGGAATCCCGTGCGAATCGGGAACCGGCCCGCGGCTGTGATCGGGGACGAAAGCCGCTTTAAGGCCACTCTCACACCCCTGCACCCACTTGAATGAAAGCCTCGCAAATACTGAGAAGCGAGGTCTGGCACGAAGCTCAGGTGTGCCGAGGCAGGCATGCCGAGTGCTTCATCCAAGTGGGTGCAGGAGGGAGGGGAAGGCGCGGCGAGTAGAAGGATCCGTCAGTCAGAAGACCTGCCTGGAAGCTCCCTGGCTTGTGCGGCCCCGCGGCGGAGGCGCAAGGCCCCGATCATGGCGGATGAAAACGGGACATCCCCGGATCGACGTGTTCGATCCGGGGATTTTTTTTGACACTGCAACCAAGGAGGTTCGAACCCATGCAACGAGCGGCTCTTGTGTGCATCATTGTCCTTTGCTTTGCGCTGCTTGCGCCAGCTGCAAATTCGAAAGGCCACGGCGAAAAGGGAAAAGCCAAGACAGGCATCCTGCTCGTGACCTTCGGCACCACGCATTCGCAGGCGCGGCAAGCCTTCCGCAACATAGAGTCCGAGGTGCGGAAGGCCTTCCCCGGCATCCCCGTCCGCTGGGCCTACACCTCCCGGATGATCAGGGAGAAGCTGGCCGCCGAGGGCGAGCGCATTGACTCCCCTACCGCAGCGCTGGCCGCCTTGCGGGACGACGGCTTCACCCGAGTGGCAGTGCAGTCGCTGCACACCATCCCCGGGCTCGAGTACCACGACCTCCTCTCGGTGGTTGAGGGGTTCCGCTCCATGCACGGGCCATTGCGCCGCATAGCCGTCGGGAGCCCCCTGCTGGCCGGTCCGGAAAGCCTGCGCACGGTCCGGGCCTTGCTGGAGAACATCCCGGAGGATCGGGAAAAGGACCAAGCGGTGCTCTTCATGGGGCACGGGACCCATCATCCCAGCAACGCCTTTTACCAGGCCATGGCCTACCTCCTGCAGCAGGAGGATCCGCTCGCCTACATGGGCACAGTGGAGGGCTCGCCTTCTCTTCAGGATATCCTGGCCGACCTGAAGGCCGAGGATGTGGAAACGGTTCATCTCATGCCCTTCATGTCCGTGGCCGGGGACCACGCCAGAAACGACATGGCAGGGGAGGGAAAGGGCTCCTGGAGGTCAGTGCTTAAGCGGGCGGGCTTTCAGGTGCGCACCGTCATGAAGGGCACGGCTGAGTTCGACAATATCGTCTCCGTCTGGATCGGGCATCTTCGCAAGGCCATCGCCCAGTGGCCGGACCGTTGAGAAAGGATAGCATTTATTATTTTTTCGTGCTACCAAGTCCTGCACCCGGGAATGCTGCAAAGCGAAGGCAGACAGCCATGAGCGTTCCCGGAGCGGCTGCAGATGATGGCATCCCGCATTTTGCAAATAAAGGAGGAACAGGTTCCATGGTCGTACGCAACAAGCTCCCGGTAGCGGCTCTCCTGACGGTCATCGCGGCGGTGCTGCTCCATGCCCCGCCTGTATTCGCGGCATCGAACGAGCAGGGCACGCAGGGCAGCCCGCCCCTGCTGGAACGTACAACCCTGACCCACGGCTGGTTCGGGGCCAGCGACCGGCTGGCACGGTACGGGCTGTTCGTCAACCTCGGCTTGACGCACATTTACCAACACAACCTGCAGGACGGCCTGGGCGAGGAGGTGGGCCGGCATTCCGGCAGCTACGACCTGGAGATCAACGCGGACCTGGAGAGGGCTGCGGGCATC
>CAZQPF010000162.1:0-3508 GCA_964595165.1 uncultured Desulfohalobiaceae bacterium | reverse complement strand
CTGGACGGCCAGCTTGGCAATGGAGATTGCGTCCTGGATGGAGTTTCCCCTGGAGAGCCAGGGAAAGACGGCATTGTTGCGGTCCTCGGCGTTGAGCTTGACCTGCAGGTGCCAGTCGCCACCCACTCTGCCGCGGATGCCCTGGATGATCTCGAGGAGCATCCGGGCCCGGTTCTCGATGTTGCCGCCGTACTCGTCGCTGCGGTCGTTGATGGCGGAGCTCAAGAACTGGGAGAGGAGATAGCCGTTGGCGGCATGGATCTCCGCACCGTCCAGGCCGGCCTCGCGGGCTCGCCGGGCCCCTTGGACAAAGGCCTGGACCACCTCCTGAATTTCGGTGCGGCTCATGGCTCTGGCCGGAAATCCGTTCAAGGGATCCGGCCGGGAGGTGGAGCTAGGGGCCTTTGACGCCGTGTTGCGCACCCCGCCCAGGTCTCGCTGCCGCCCGCAGTGGTGGAGCTGGAGGATGAAGCGGCAGCCGTCCTGAGCCTGCACCCTGCGTCCCACCTCCCTCCAGAAAGGTATGCGATCGTCGTCCTCGATGGTGGCGAAGTTCGGCATATGCACGCCTTGCGCCGTAACGGCGCAGAAGGCCGAGATGATTGCGCCGACGCCGTTTTTGGCGAAGCGCTCCTCCCAGTTGAGCCGGGCCTGGGTTCCGGTCCCGTCGTAGTTGTCGAAGCGGCCGCCGACGCTGGAGCGGATGATGCGGTTCTTGAAGCGCAGATTGCGGCAGGACCAAGGCTCGAAGATCGCGTCTCTGTCGTCGTGGACAGGACCCAGGATGCGCTCGGTGAAGGCGTTGCTGAAGTGTCCCTGGGGATCGTGCTCTCGGCGCAGCCTTTTGAAGCGTTCGAAGCGCTCCCCGTGCACCCGGGAGAGCTCGTTGTGCGTCCAGGAGGCGCACCACTTTCCCAGATGGGGCCTGGCCTGGATAGTGCGCAAGTACTCCTCAGCCGCGGCGAAGTACTCCTCGAATCCCGGGGATTGATTGCAGACCAGGTTGACGTAAACCTGCCTGCGGTCTCCGGCTCCCGGGCTGAGCAGGCTGCGGTAGTGCCCGGCCGGGGTAAAGCGCAGCTCGATAAGGGTGAAGGGCATCCGCCGCTTGCGGTACAGCTCCTCGTATAGGTGCAGCAGATGATCGGTCACTTCCCAGGTTCGCTCCACAGGCACTGCAAACTCCAGCTCCTGATGCATGTGATAGATGGTGCGGTTGAAACCGGCGAAGGACTGCATGACCAGGGAGGTATTCTTCTGGGTTCTCAGGATCTGGTCGCTCAGCTTGGGCAGGAGCCTGCACCAGGCCAGGAAGTCTCCGAGCCAGGCGGCGCTCAGGGCGGCAAAAGTGATCATAAGGTACTCGCGAAGCCAGGCCAGCCTGGACCGCGGCTCTTCGGTACGGTCCCAGGTGTGCAGCTGCAGGTGCTTGGCAAAGGGGAAGGCGTAGAGACTGGCGTGATCGTGCTCGGCGAGGATGTCCATCATCTCCGCCCGGGCCCGGCTTCTTTCCAGGCGCAGGCTGCGCTGCCGGATATGGAAGGAGTCCACGCACTGCAGCGTGACCTCAATGATAATGCCCACACCGCCGATTCCGCCGATGGCGGCTTGAAAGAGCTCGTCCTCGGGCCCGGCCTCCAGAATCTCGCCGCGGCCGTCGACGATCCGCAGTCCGATCACGGACTGGCTCACAAAGCCCACCTCCCGGCCGGTGCCGTGGACGTCGGTGCACAGAATGCCGGCCAGGCTCTGGGCATCGTGCGAGGGCAGGGCGACGAGGGCCAGCCCGTGGGCCTGCAGGAGCCGGTTCACCTCGCGGACCCGGGTTCCGGCGCGAACCCGGACCCGCTTTTGGGTGTCGTCCAGGCTCACGATGCCGGTATAGGCATCCAGGGACAGGGTGGCCTGGCCCACCACGCCGCTGTTGAAGGAGTGGCCCGATCCGACCACCCGCAGCTTGGGATGGGAGCGCACCGCCTCCACAATTTCCTGTTCCGTTCTCGGAAGGCAATAAGGCTCAGCAAGGTGCTTCTGGCCGTGAGTCCAGTTGCGCCAATATTTTCCTTCCCGCCTCCCTTCAAGCCAGAGAAAGCGCCCCAAGGTCAGGGTGTAGAGCAGGGAGTTGAGCGTGGTGTATAGCGCCTGCGTCCAGAAGCCGGTGGGTCCTGCAGCACGTCGGTCCATAGGTCCTCCCTGGAGGGTTTGGCTGCGAGCAGCTCTTTGCTGGGCTTTTATAAACTACAGCCTGAAACGGACCTTTTGTCAATTTGAAAGCTGGACGCGCCGCTTCTGGAAGGATCCCGGGGGTTACTGCGTTCTCTTCCGGCGCTGGCAAAGTAGGGAGGTTGGCCTGATGATGCGGGCCCTGCGGGCAAATGGGCCCTCTTATGTGTAACTCGACAGTCAAAGGCTTTTGAATAATGCATTTAGACAGCTGTGGGCTCAACTGGAGCTTTACCGGTTACTCTATAATACAATGACTCTGGTGCGATATCAAAACCACACTCCCATGCCAGTGTAGGCCAGGAATCTAAATAAAATTGAGAGAACGCTTTGGGATCACGCAGTGGTTTTGCTGCTTCATATTTAAATACTATATCCTCAAGATTGGCTTCACCTGAATCTCCTGTATTAAATTTCAAAAAAACTCTGAAATCTTTAATATATTTTGCTTCTAATAAATAAACATTTTGCATAATGTACTCCTTTAAACAAGCGGCTCTACCCTATGAAATTCTTGGGTTTCCCACATTTGTAAAAGTTCTTTTTGATGGAGTTCCATCCATTCCTGCACAATGCCGCGAACTTTAGCCGGAAGAGATCCTGCGATAATATTCATTTCCTTTAAGCTCATAGATGCACGATACTCATTATATTTTACATGTAGATGCGGAGGATCATGCTCATCGAAGTACATAAAGATAATGATGCCTAAGAATCTTGAAATCTCCGGCATTATGAATCCTTTCTTTATGGCTGGCTGGTGAGAAGCAGCGGCATGTCAACGCCCAACTCATTTAAGCCCTTACTCACATGATAGCTTGTCTTGCTGCCAAAATCAACAGCTCATGAACCACTACAGCTAATGCCTGCAGTAGAGAATTATGCCAGATTCCCTCAGCCCGTCACGATCGCTCTCCACTGCCATATCCTTCTCGGAGTCGAGGATGGACCGAGTGAGCTTCGAGAAAGCCTGGAGAAGGCCAATATCGCCTTTCAGGAGGGCATCCGGGCCATATCCAAAAGCTCATGATTCAGTTGCTTTTGGAGGGCTATTGGCTTAGGCTCAAAGAGGATGCTCGGTGAGCGGCCTGTCTCATCAGGGCAAACGACGAGCCGAGGCTTGGGGTGCGGCTTCAAGACGAAAAAGGCTTGCAAAGGGGGGAACAAAAAACAAGAGGCTATGGTTTTACCCATAGCCTCTTATTCTTCATGGCGGAGCCGACCGGATTCGAACCGGCGGCCTCCGGCGTGACAGGCCGGCGTTATAACCAGCTTAACTACGGCT
>CAZQPF010000161.1:0-3613 GCA_964595165.1 uncultured Desulfohalobiaceae bacterium | reverse complement strand
TTTTGGGCCCCAGATCTTATACAAGCTCTCTTCTGAGCTGTAAGCAGTGCACATAGCACAAGGCTCATGACAGTGTCCAGGCGGAAAGAGGCTTTCAATCCGCACTGATAACCTGCCGGGCCGGAAATCGGGCTTGTTTTCTCCGCAAGATTTTGGGGATTCACCATGAGCAGCTTGACCCCCTGCTAAAGCAAAGACCCCAGAGCGCCGATAAGAAGGGCTCAGGATATCAGCAAGACACTCTGCACTGAGCTGGATCAAAAACAGCCCTTGAGGTTTTCTGGGATTTGCTCTAGCCTCACCGGCTTTTTCCCGGGAGGAAGCTGCCTTTATGAAGGAATCCACTTTCCAGATTCTCATCGTCGACGATGAGCCCTACAATGTAAAGCTTTTGGAAAAAATACTCCAAGGGGCGGGACACAGCACCCTGAGCGCCTGGAGCGGCTCACAGGCCCGCGCTCTGGCAGCTGAGAGGTCACCGGATCTTATTCTTCTGGACATTATGATGCCCCAGGAGGACGGCTTCGAAACCTGCGAGCAGCTGAAACGGGAGCCTAAGACCTCGGATATTCCGATAATTTTCGTATCCGCCCTGGACGATGTGCAAACCCTGGTGCAGGGATTTCATAAAGGCGGTGTGGATTATATCAGCAAGCCGTTCTACAAGGAGGAGGTCCTGGCCCGGGTGAACACCCATCTCAAGCTCCGCCATGCCTACCGGCGGATCATTGAGGAACAGGCGGCTCGATTGCTGGAGGTCAAGCAGGCCCAGGACAGCATTCTGGTTCATCCAGACAGCCTTCCCGAGGCCGGATTCGGTGTCTGCTACCTTCCGGTTCGAGAGGCCGGGGGCGATTTCTATGACGTCTTTGCCAGCGGGGAAGGGCAGTGGACCTTCTTCATCAGCGATGTCAGCGGGCACGGCCTGGGGGCCTCCTTTACCACCTCGGCCATCAAGGCACTGGTGCGGCAGAACTCCTCCCGGATCTACACCCCGGTGGAAAGCATGCAGCTTATCAACGAGGTGCTCTGCTCCATCTATACCTCGGGACAGCATCTCACCGCCATCTATCTCCGTCTGGACCGCTCCCGTTCCCGTTTGAGCCTGGTCAATGCTGCCCACCCGCCTGCGCTGCATCTAGACAGCCGGGGCGAGGTGCATTGGCTCCAGGCTAGCGGAGATGTGCTCGGCGTCTTTAAAAAGGGCCATCTGGAGGCTCGGGAGTTGCATGTACAGCCCGGGGAGCGGCTCCTGCTCTATACGGACGGTCTGATAGAGTCGTTTTTTGGCACCAAATGGACGCGATTGGAAGGCTTGAAGCAGCTCAAGCTCTGTTTTGAACAAGCCGGAGAGAAGCCTCTGCACGAGGCTGCTTCCTGGATTGTGGAGCGTATGCTTCCCCCTGGAATACAGGCCCAGGACGATGTACTGGCCCTGATGATCGAGATCTGACCGAACAGGGAATTGTGGAATGCCCACTTCGCATCACGCCTCCGAGTCCTCGAGGCTCTGTCTGAGCCTCGGTGCCGCCTGGGAAGAGGTGGATCGGGCCTGCTGCGAAGCTAAACGCTTTTTAGAGGCCCGCCATCTAGAAGCCTGCTGTTTCCAGGTCCTTCTCGGCTTGCGGGAAGCTCTGAACAACGCCGTGGAGCACGGCTGTGGCTTCCATCCCGAGAAGGGCGTTTCCCTGGAGCTGCTCCACGCTCAGGGACGGCTGATCCTCAAGGTTCGGGATCAGGGTGCGGGATTTGCATGGAGCGATCGTTTGTACCGGGAACCGGATGTTGCCGCCGAGAGCGGCCGGGGACTTATCATCATGCAACGCTATTTTGACAGCCTGCGCTTTAACCGGCGGGGCAATGAACTGGTGGCCACTTTGAAGCTGGAGAGAGCAGCCAACTCCGGAGGGAGCGATGCAGAGCGAAATCAGCCAAGATAACGGAAAAACCGTGGTCAAGCCGGATCAGGACATTGTGTCCTCGGTGGTGGAGAGCCTGCGCTCGGAGCTGCAGCAGGCGGTCCGGGAGTCCGCGCAGGTGGCCCTGGACCTGGAGCAGGTGGAGATGGTGGATTCCATGGGACTGGGGCTGCTCATCGCGACCCACAATTCGCTGCAGGAGTCCGGTGCCGCCCTGGAAATCCGCAATGTCAACCAGGACATCCTCAGCCTGTTCAAGACCATGCGCCTGGACCACCATTTTCACATCGTATAAGGAGCTGGCTCATGTCCATGCTGGATGACGAAACCGTCCAGATGTATATGCAGGAAGCCAAGGAGCATCTGGAGGACATCGAGGGCAACCTCCTGGAGATCGAGCAGGCCGGAGAAAACGCGGACGAGGATCTGGTGAACAAGGTCTTCCGGGCGGCTCACTCCATCAAGGGAGGAGCCGGCTTTTTGGGCCTGAACAACATCAAGGAGCTGGCCCACAAGATCGAGAACGCTCTGGACCTCATCCGCAACCAGCAGCTCCTGCCTTCCCCGGAGACGATTAACATCGTCCTCCTCGCCTTCGACCGGCTCAGCGAGCTGGTGGCCGATCCCGCCCAGAGCAACGAAATGGATATTTCCGAGCATATCGTAGCTCTTCAGGGACTAACCTCCTCCCATCTGCCCGGAGAAGAAAAGGAGAGTCTGCAGAAGCAGGTCCAGATCTCGGACTCCCAGGGAAGGTTCCTGTTCTCCGTACCTCACTTCGACCTGGACCAGGGAGCCAAGGGAGGCAAGCAGCTCTATCTGGTGGAGTACGACCTCATCCACGATGTGCAGCGCAAGAGCCTGAGCCCTCTGGATGTCATCAACACCTTGAGCGATGGCGGAACCATCATCGATCTCAAGGTGGACCTGGCTGCCGTGGGCACGCTCCAGGCCGAAGAGCTCGTGCCCCGTCTGCCCATGTTCGTTCTTTATGCCAGCATCATCGAGCCCGATCTGGTGGGCAGGCTCCTCGGACTGGAGGAGGATTCCATCCGGCATTTCCCTGAGGAGGAGGTCCAGTCCATGCTCCGGGAGGCACGCCAAGGGGAGAGAGATACCGGAGAGAGCCAAGGGGAATCCTCCGCAGCAAGGGCTTTCGCGGCTGAGGAGATCCCGGAGGCGGAGACAAAGCCGGCCGTTGCCTCGAAGGAAGCTGCCGCTCAAGCGGCTGCCTCAGAGGAGGCTGCTGCGGAGCGAGGGGATCAGGTTGAGCCTGCAGCTTCAAGGCAGGAGCCCGGGGAAGACTCCGCAACCAGGACGCAAAAGCAGACCGCAAGCAGGGGACAGGAACAGGAGCCCTCAAGCAGGGAAGCTTCCAGCAAGAGCAAGTCCGCCGCCCCGAGCCAGTCCGATACGCTGCGGGTCCATGTCTCCGTGCTGGACCAGCTCATGAACCTGGCCGGGGAGCTGGTTCTGTCCAGAAATCAGCTCCTGCAGTCCATTCACGTCAACGATACCAATCCCATTCAGGCTGCCGGGCAGCGCATCGACCTGGTGACCTCCGAGCTTCAGGAGGCCATCATGCTCACCCGAATGCAGCCGGTGGGAAACATCTTCAACAAGTTCCCCCGCGTGGTCCGCGACCTGTCCCGGGAGCTGGGCAAGGAGATCGAGCTGGAGATGGAGGGCAAGGA
>CAZQPF010000160.1:0-3684 GCA_964595165.1 uncultured Desulfohalobiaceae bacterium | reverse complement strand
GAGAAACTCCGGAGCTGCTCCCCTTCCCAAGGGGAGCTCCCGGCACTCAGTTTGCTCCGTCTCGGCTCGAGTATGGAGATTAGCTGCAGCATTAGTGTTATCGGCCTAAAATCAAAGAAGAATGCAGTCAAACTGAGTGCCGGGTGAGGGGTTGGAATCTGGAGTTCACACGAGTTTTTCTTCGTACCCAGGGTCCTCCCTGGGGACGTCTTGCTCTTATGGCTCCGGCCATTTTCTTGTTATTCGCACACATTACGTAAGAATCATAAAGTGCTGAGAAGCCTGAATCTTCTTCAATAAAATTGCCATTATCTCAGCTTTGCCCCCGGCAAAGCTGAGATGTATTGTCAGAAGCGAGGCAATTGATATAGGTTGGTAGCTAGGCCTCAAGGCAGCAGCTTGCCTTGCCCAGCGGACGGAGCCAGGCGCCTGAAAAACGCCGGCGGCGGACCTCCGGGAGCAAAGACGGCTGCCTGGGCAAGGTTCAGTTCTAAACGTCCCAAATCAATCGTGACTCACGTACCAGGCTTGTATGCAGCGATTGCAACGCTTGTGCATCGGATTCACCTCTTTCCGGCCGGAAACCCTGTCTTTTGCCGAACGGTTAATGCAGGGCTACGAGGCCGTGCTCCTTGAAGAGCCGCAGACTCCCGGCTTTGAGGAGATGATCCGCTGCGAGCTGCCCATTGAGGAGTATCTGCAGCTTACCGATTTCGAGTTTCCGGAGTACGCCTCCAGAACCTGCCTTATTCTGCAGCGTCTGGCCAGGCGGGAGAAGGCGCTGCTTCAGGTGGATCCCTACATGGACGAGCTGGTGCGCATCCATGAGTTCTTTGCCGCCGAGGGCAGGCCGGATCAAATCGCTGATGGTACACTTACCAGAGAGGTATACAACTGCGAGAGGGTCTGGACCGGTCGGCTGCTCAACTTCTACCGCGCTTCCGGAAGCAAGCAGTTTGAGCGCATCGTATCCTCGGTCAAGGAGTTCGCCAAGGTGGACGCCCAGAAGGGGCTGCTGCGCAACAGGCTGAGGGCCGAGAGAATCGCCGAGCTGTTCGAACGCTTCAGCTCCATATATGTGGAAGCGGGATACATCCACCTCCCGCTCATGCGTGAGCTTCTCAAGAGGCTGCCGCGCGGCGCCGACTTTGTGCCGGCCTACCTGATGGAGCCCATTGTGCGCTCCTTTACGGGGCGGCGGCAGGTGCTGGGGCCCGGAGATATCCTTACCCTGATGTACACCTTTCAATCCAAGCATGACGAGTCCCGGGCCGATCTGCTGGCCGCCCAGAGCCTTATCTACAATAAAGTGGTGCACAAGGAGGAGCTGGTCGACGAGAGCCAGGCCTATCCCCATACCCGGGACGAGATCGAGGCCACAGAGCTGGCCAGCTCCCTGGATTTCGAGCAGTGCAGGAAGCTCTTTTACGCCCTGAAGCCGCTGCAGACCTCCAAGGCCAGAGCCTACGCCCAGCATTGGCGCAGACGGCATCTGAGCTGATAGACCTATTGTCGGCTGAATATGTCTGTTTTCTCAACGCTTGAGCCTAACAAGAAAAAGGTCTGGTTCGGCTGGTGCCTCTACGACTGGGCCAACTCCGCTTTTGCCACCGTGATTCTGGCCGCCGTGCTCCCGGTCTACTTCGTGCATCTCGTGCCGGACTCCGGGGCTGTGATCCCGATTGTCGGCCGCACAGTCAAGGCCTCGGTGCTGTGGAGCTACTGCGTCTCCGGCTCCATGCTCCTGGTGGCCCTGAGTGCACCCTATCTCGGCTCTATGGCCGACAAGAGCGGCATGCACCGCCAGCTGCTCATAGCTCTGTGTATCTTCGGATCGACCGCCACCTGCCTTCTTTTCTATGCCGATGATCACCGCTACCTCCTGGCCGCCGGCCTGTTCATCCTGGGCAACGCCGGCTTCGCCCTGGCCAATATCTACTACAACGCGCTGCTTCCGGTGCTGGCCGGCAGCAAGGAGATGGACCGCCTCTCGGCCTACGGCTTCGGGCTCGGCTACATCGGCGGAGGCTTGGCCCTGCTGCTGGTGACCCTGCTTATCGCCAAGCACGACTGGTTCGGCCTGGCCGGCAGGGGAGAAGCCACCCGGACCGGCTTTCTGCTCACCGGACTGTGGTGGATCGCATTTGCGCTGCCCGCCTTCGCGTTGCTGCGTCACACCGAGTATCCGCGGAGGCTGGCGGCCATCCCTCCCGGATTGAGGGGCTATCTGCAAATCTTTGCCGAAGTGAAGCACTATCCCGACCTTCTCCTCTTTCTGATCGCCTTTTTGTTCTACAACGACGGCATCCAGACCATCATTGCGGTGTCAGCCATATTTGCACGGGAGGTGCTCCAGCTTTCCTCCCAGACGGTAATCGCCTGCTTTTTGGCAGTTCAGTTCCTGGCCATGCCCGGGGCGCTGGCCTTCGGCAAGGTTGCGGAACGCATCGGGCCCAAAAGGAGCATAGTCATCTGCCTGCTCCTGTTCATGGGGGTGACCATGTACGCCTTCTTTATCGATACCGCTGTGGAGTTTTGGGTGCTCGCCCTGTCCGTGGCCCTCATCCTGGGAGGAAGCCAGTCCGCCAGCCGCTCTCTGTTCGCGCGGCTCATTCCTCCGGGCCGCAACGCCGAGTTCTTCGGCTTCTATACCCTGAGCGGCAAGTTCGCCTCCATCCTCGGCCCCTTTCTTTTCGCCCTTATCGGAGATCTCACCGGCTCGACGCGAACAGCCATCCTCGTCTTGAATCTTTTCTTTTTCATCGGGCTCGTACTTCTCGCTCTGGTCAATGTAAAACGAGGCGAGCTGGACAAGGAGAAAGCAGCATGAGCACCCGCTTCTTTGAGCCTGCCAAGCCCCGGATGTTCGCTCATCGCGGCTACAGCGGGCGCTACCCCGAAAATACCCTTTCGGCCTTTGCTGCCGCCCTGGACCTGGGTCTGCAGTATCTGGAGCTCGACGTCCATCTCAGCCGGGATGAGGCGGTGGTGGTCCACCACGATGCCAACCTGTCCAGAACCTGCGGTGTCAATCGCTCCATCCACCGTATGGATCTGGCTGAGCTCAAGGGTTTCGATCCGGGATGGGGCTTTGTGGACCAGAAGGGCGCAAGGCCGTTTTACAGGCAAAGCATCGAGATTCCCACCCTGGAGGAGGTCTTCCGCAGCTTTCCCTCAGCCCTGTGCAACATCGAGATGAAGCACGGCGGCGAAAGAATGTATGACAAGCTGCTGGAAACCATCAGGGAATGCGGGAGGTCCGACTATGTGCTGGTGGCAAGCCACAAGGATGAGGTGATCCAGGGCTTTCGAGCCCTAAAAACCGGCATCCCCACAAACTTCTGCTACAATGAGGTCAAGAGCTGCATTCGCGCCATAGAGGGCCACTGCTGCGAACCCTCCGTGCTCGCTTCAGCCCAGGCCCTGCAGATCCCGGTGAAGCACGGCCGGAAGGTGCTCGTCAGCGCTGAAACTGTAAAGGCCGCCCACGAGGCGGGGGTCGAGGTCCACGTCTGGACGGTTAACCAGGAGAGGGAGGCAGCACGGCTTTTAGAGCTGGGCGTGGACGGAATCATGAGCGATGACTCCGAAATGCTCGCGAGCTTGATCAAGTGAGCTATCAAATATACATCCTTGCATATCAGGAAAGGTCCTTCTCCGGCTCCCCTCCTTGCCGCCTGTCTT
>CAZQPF010000159.1:0-3760 GCA_964595165.1 uncultured Desulfohalobiaceae bacterium | reverse complement strand
CGCCACCTGCTGGGATATATCCTCGCAGTCCTCGCACTGCTGCTGTTCGCCCTGATTGCACAGGAAACAGTATCCCCTGCGGATCTGCTCCCCCAGAATCCTGTAGACCTTGTCCACGTTGGCCCCTAGATAATAGGGCATGGAGGCCTGGGAAATCTCGGAATCCCCGAAATATCCCGGAAAAAGCACGGCTTTCAGCACCTCCATCATCTTCGCGAGCACACTCACGGAGGGCATGGGCTGGCCGTGCTCGGGCCGGTAATAGACCTCCCGGCAGGATTCCGGATGGCTCAGATCGCCAACGACGCGGTCCAGGATCTTTTGCCGGCTCTCTTCCCGGCTGCCGCTGAAAACTTCCGTCACACGCTGTATCATGGCTACCTCGATTCAAGGAATGCATAATACCCTGGCAGAGGGTCTGAACCTGACTCACTCCTCCTGGAAAAGGGCGGTGCTTAGATACCTCTCCGCGGTATCGCAGACCATGAACACCACCAGCTTATCCCGGTTTTTCTCCCTGGAGGCCACATCCAGGGCGGCCTTGGCAATGGTGCCGGAGGAAATGCCGCACAGGATGCCCTCATCCAGGATCAAACGCCTGGTCATGTCCAGGGCCTCCTGGTTGCCGACCTGGATGATCTCGTCCAGAAGGTCCTTATCCAGCACCTCAGGGACGAATCCCGCCCCCATGCCCTGCAGGGCATGGGGACCCGATTCGCCGCCGGACAGAACCGGGGAGTCGGTAGATATTCATCACGGCCTCTTTTCTGGTATTCCATGGAGAAACCCGGGAGGGCCCGACCGGGAGATCCCTGAGCCGGGGTCTGGCCCCGAGTCCAACCGGCCTCTCAGTCCTGCAGGGTGAGCATTCTCTCCAGGGCCGTTCGGGCCTGTTCCGCGATTTCCGGCTCCACGCGGACCACGTTGACCTCTCCCGGATGCTCCAGGGTGTGGCAAAGCTTGGGCAGATCGATCTTGGCCATGTTCGGACAAAAGGAACAGGACAGGGGCAATATGTCCCGGTCCCCGTACTGCTCCCGGAGCCTGTCCACCATGTTGCACTCCGTGCCGATGACGATCTCCTCGCCCGGGGAGGAGTTTTCCACGTATCTCACCATGAACTCCGTGGATCCGCATGCGTCCGCCGCGGCCACAACCTCCGGGGTACACTCCGGATGCACCACGATCCGGGCCGAGGGACGGGCCCGCCTCACCTCCTCGATCATCCGCGTATTGAATCTGGTGTGTACCAGGCAATGCCCCTTCCAGAGAACGATCCTGACCCGGAGCAGATCGTCTGCGGAATTGCCGCCCCGGGCAAGGCCGGGCTCCCAGAGCGCGACCTCCTCCCTGGGGATCCCCAGCTTGTCAGCGGTGTTTAGCCCCAAATACTGATCGGGAAGGAAAAAGATGCGCTTGCCCTGCTCCAGGGCCCGGGAAAACGCCTTGGCCGCGTTGGAGGAAGTGCAGATCAGGCCCTGGTTGCGGCCGCAGAAGGCCTTGATCTCGGCTTCGGAGTTCATGTAGGCGATGGGAACCATGGATTCCGCTGCCCACAAATCGGTCAGCTCTTGCCAGCTCCGCTCCACGATATAAGGATCCGCCATATCCGCCATCCAGCAGCCGGCCTCCATGTCCGGAATCTGCACGCTCTGCTGCGGCCTGGCCAGAATAGCGGCGCTCTCCGCCATGAAGTGCACGCCGCAGAAGACGATGTATTCCGCCTCGGTATCGGACGCCGCCCTGCGCGCCAGGCCGAAGGAATCGCCCACGTAGTCGCCCAGGTCCACGATCCGGCTGTTCTGGTAATGATGGGTCAGGATAATGAGCCTGCTGCCCAGCTCGGACTTGATCTGCCCGATCCTTTCCCTGTATTCCGCTTGCGATTGGCTCACCTCATTCATAAGCTCGACCCTGTTTGTCCTCTCCCCACCCCGTCAGGCGGGTCTACAGCATGGACAGAAGCATCCGGCAATTGCGGCAGACGCTCATCTTGTCCCTCCAGTCCGTATGGGCGTATCCCTTGCAGATGGTGCCGTTGATGAACCAGCACAGGGTACCGGCCTGGAACTCCCAGGCGGGGCATTCCCTCAGCTGCTCGGCTGGGCAGCCCATAACGTCCCAGCAGGGCCTTACATCCTCCTGCAAAGCCCTCTTTCTGGTGACCAGAAAGAGCATCTGCCTTTCCACGTGAGCCGGCACAAAGCGCCAGCCCTGCTCGTAGCTGTGCACCGCCTTGACCGAGGTGCCAAGCAGCCGAGCCAGCTGCCTTTAGGTTTTGCCCAGCCTCTTGCGGAAAACGGCGAATTCCCGACTGTCCATCTTGTTTGCCTTGTTTTGGTCTGCCTCTTCTTATAACATATTTAATACCACAATGTGGTATTTGGTGTCAATTCCCGGACGTGCCAAGATGATTTTGTTCTCAGGTGTAAGGTGTATGGAGTGTTCAGGTTTCAGTTGCCATGCAGTTGGTTACATGAGCGAAGCAGAGGACTGCACAATCCCGGGCTTCGGCGAAAGCATAGAGCGCAGCCGCCTCCATCTCCACTGCCAGCAATCCCTCCGAGTAGGCGAACGCATGTGCTTGCTCGGTCTCGCGGAATGGGGCATCGGTGGTCCACACGCCGCCGCGTACGACGCGCGGTTCTCCGGCATCCAATCCATCCGCCAATGCCAGTAACTCGGTGTTGCAGCGCGCATAAGAGAGCGGCGGTACATAATGGTGACTAGTACCAAATCACCCCCGTCATCTTCGGCAGCACTGGGCTCTCCCCCTCATCCCCTAGAAGCGACAACTATCCTGACACATGGGGATATTATGTAAACGAGTTGGTGTGCGGTATCATTTCCCTCCTGAAATACTGCCCATTATGCTACGACATGGGGGATGCTGCATCTCGACTTATTTTTCGGCTCTAATGACGGCGGCTTCGGCAAGCTCATGACCGGTCCGCGCATTCCGACCTTTCCAAAGGACTTGCGGAGAGCGGAATCCGATATATTCCATACGGCCCAGGAAGTCCTGCTCCGGCAACGCCCCGCCGATACACCGGAACCAGTCGTCGGCACTGGTGCGGGTTTCTTCCGGCAAAGCGGCTTTGAGCACGATTTCAGCAAAAATGGTCCGTCCTCCCGGTTTGAGCACACGATATACTTCACGCATTACCGCTTCTTTATCAGGCGCCAGGTTATAGATGCCGTTAGCCGTAACCGTATCCACCGACTCATCGGGCAGCGGGATATCATCCGCAGGCGCGCACAGGAATGTTATGTTATCACAGCCGACGGACAGGAGGTTCTCTTTGGCTTGAGTCAGCATGCTCTCGGATAAGTCCAAACCATAAAGGCCACCGTCAGTGATGGCTTGGGCATAAAAATAAAGATCGAGCCCCGCGCCGCATCCCACATCGAGTAAGGTCTCATCTGGCCGAGGGTCTACATAGGGTTGGGGATTCCCTGCCCCTGTAAACGACTCGGACATTGAACGAGGCAAGGCATCCAATACCTCCGACGGATATCCCACGCTCTCGGCGAAGTTACGGCCAACAGGGAAATTAAACTCGTGCTCGCAGGGTGCTTCCGCAACCTGTGAATACTTCTCCCGTACTGCCTGTTTGATATCATCCTCAGTCATATTCGCGAGCTTATTAGGTGTCATGATCTTAGTTTCCTCCTTTTTTTGATGATGTTACGATTCAGGCACCTATAGTTATGACAACCCAAAATTGACCACCTGTGATAACGCAAAATTGACCACCCC
>CAZQPF010000158.1:0-3900 GCA_964595165.1 uncultured Desulfohalobiaceae bacterium | reverse complement strand
GCAAGGAGGGGAGCCGGAGAAGGACCTTTCCTGATATGCAAGGATTTATATTTGATAGGATATGCAAGGAGTTATACTTGATAGGCCACAAGGGCTCATACGAGCCCTCATCGCTATGCGCTCTCCTGTTGTGGGCTTTATGTGAAACGTCTGGTTCTTCCACCGACTACTGACTGCCGTCTTCATGCGCACTGCGCCATGCGCAGTGCAATAGCAGCTTTGATCCATGAACGGTAAGTCTCGAATGTTGATCACTATCTGAAACTCAACAGTCAAAACTTTTTGAGTAACATATTGCTTTGATTGCTGATATTGACGAGTTGATTTGACTGTGAATGCTTTTGGCTTATCTCTTTGATTTCTTTGCATTAACTGTGAACCGTGAACTGAGAGCTTTGAACTTTAAAGTCTGAAAGAGAAGCCGATGCAAAGCGATAACCTGTTTGAGCGGAGCCGGAATGAGCTCTTTTTCATCCTGGGGCCCTGCGTTCTGGAGAGCTGGGATACGGCTCTTCGGGTAGCCGAGGCCGCGGCTGCATTGAGCCGGGAGCTCGAGGCGCTCGTGATCTTTAAAAGCTCCTTTGACAAGGCCAATCGGAGCTCGGTGGACAGCTTCCGCGGGCCCGGCCTGGAGCAGGGGCTGGAGTGGCTCTCCAGGATCAGGGACCGCTGCGGGCTCCCGGTGCTTACCGACGTTCATCTCCCGGAGCAGGTGGATCCTGCGGCCGAGGTTGTGGACGTGCTGCAGATACCGGCCTTCCTTTGCCGGCAGACCGATCTCCTGCAGGCGGCATCTAGCGCCTCGAAGATCGTAAATGTTAAAAAGGGGCAGTTTCTGGCGCCCTGGGAGATGTCCAATGTAGTCAACAAGCTCCGGAGCTTCGGTCAGCAGAAGATCTGGCTCACTGAACGGGGCACCAGCTTCGGCTATAACAATCTGGTGGTGGACTACCGCTCCTTTCCCATCATGCAACGCTTGGAAGCGCCAGTGGTTTTTGACGCCACCCATTCGGTTCAGTTGCCCGGAGGCCAGGGCGGCGCTTCCGGCGGACAGAGGGAGTTTGTTCCGCTGCTGGCCCGGGCTGCGGTGGCAGCGGGCTGCGGGGGGGTATTCATGGAAGTGCACCCCGAGCCGGACCAGGCCTTGTGCGACGGGCCGAACTCCCTGCCCTTGAATCGCTTGGAAGGGCTGCTGAAAGACCTCCTGGCGCTGCGGGAGTGCACATCCGGATGGCACTCCGGGGGGCTCTCTTGATCGATCAGTCCATAGTGCGCTCCATCCGGATGCTGGTTTGCGATGTGGACGGCGTCCTTACCGACGGCGGCCTGTACTACGATGACCTGGGGCGGGTGAGCAAGCGCTTCCATGTCCAGGACGGGCTGGGTATCAAGCTGGCTCAGGCGGCCGGCCTGGAGGTTGGGCTGACCACCGGACTGGAGTCCGAGGCGGTCCGCCTCCGGGCTCTGGAGCTGGGCATCCGGGAGTATCATGCCGGATCCAGGAACAAGGCCTCACTGATTCAGTCCATATGCCGGCGAAATGATCTCCGGCCAACCCAGCTGGCCTACCTGGCGGACGACTGGGTGGATGCCTCTGCCTTGAAGCTCGTGGGCCTGCCCATGGCGGTTCAGAATGCTCAGCCCGAGATCAAGCGTCTTTGCAGCTGGATTGCGGAGCGCTGTGGCGGACAGGGAGCAGTCCGGGAAGCGATCTGCTTTATTCTGCAAGCCCAGGGAAAGCTCGATGCGTTGTGGCGTCAATGGGCCGAGTGAAAAGTAAATGGCTGCTTCTTGGATTCCTGCTTCTGGCCGTGGCTCTCATCTGGTCCGGATATCGCTACTTCTTCCCCTTTTCCCGGCCTGCTCCCCAACAGGCGCAGCAGGCGGTCAAGGCCTCTCTGCAGGATATCGAGCTGATTCACGGCCAAGAAGGGAAGCCTGTCTGGCGCTTGAGGGCCAGCTCCAGCCATATGAGCCGGGATGGAAAGACCATATACTTTGAGGAGCCGCGCTTGGTGTACTATATGGAGAACGGCTCTGATGTAGTGCGGGTTGCCGCTGCTCAAGGGAGCCTGGATCAAAAGGACAGCCGGGCCGCCTTCTGGCCGGAGGTGGTGACGAATTACCGGGATATGGAGCTTATGGCCGGGCGCATGACCTATACCGCAGAGCAAAAAAAGCTCCATTTTTTCCGGGGGGTGGAGGCCAAGAGCCCGGGCATGGAAATCTCCAGCCAGGAAGCCGTTTTTGCCTTGCCCAAGCAGGAGCTCGTCTTTCAAGGCCAAGCCAAGGTGAGATTGCAGGAGACTGAGCAGGAAAGCTGAATGCGAGATCTATAAAATGGGACTGCAAGAAATCCTTTTTGCAGACGCAGTGCTTAGCGTGGCCGCTGGCCACGCTGACCTCATGGGGTTGATTAAGAAAAATGCAATTGATTGATTTCCTTGTATTTGTGTTGCGCATTGCTATGGCCGGGTGAGGGGTAGGAAAATGAAGCTTCATATCAGTGGTCAGATATCAGGAAAAGCAGCGAGTTGCAGAAATGCATTTGCCCAGGAGGACTTTGGGCCGCCGGTCCATATAAGGACGGGCTTGCGGCTGCTATGCCTTGCGCTTTGCGCTTTGCTGATCGGATCAAGCAGCCTGCAGGCCGAGGAGAAGCCGGAGCCCTCCGGGAAGCAGACCCGAATCGTGGCCGACAAGGTGGTTTACAGCCGTCAGGAGAACACGGTTCGCTTTGAAGGCAATGTCCACGCCGCCAGGGAGGCCTTTGAGATCTGGTGTACCGAGATGACCGTCTTTGTAGCCAAAGAAGGCGCTGCAGGCGGGGAGAATGGAGGGCAGCCCTCGCTGCAGAGCCAGAGGAATTTCGAGCGGATTGTGGCCGTTGGCGATGTGCGGCTGCATATGGATAATCGGACCGCAGAAAGCCGCAAGGCTGTCTATGAAGCCAAGTCCGAGACGCTTACCTTGACCGGGAATGTGCGCCTCCGGGAAGGGCGCAACACCATACAGGGGGAAAAGGTCAAGCTGTACCTCAAAGAGGACCGCAGCGAGGTCATGAGCGGGGAAGAGGGCCAGGTGGAGGCTACGTTCTACTCTTCCGAGGAAGACGAGTCGCAATAATGGGCTGGCTGGAGGCGGAAGGGATCAGCAAACGCTTCGGGCAGCGGCAGGTAGTCCGTGATGTAAGCCTCAAGGTGGCCCAGGGAGAGGTGGTTGGCCTGCTCGGGCCGAACGGAGCCGGCAAGACGACCACCTTCTACATGCTCGTGGGCATCATCGGGAGAGATGCAGGGAAGATTTTTGTCGAGGGCAAGGACATCTCCAGGCAGCCGCTCCACGCCCGGGCCAGAATGGGTCTCAGCTACCTGCCGCAGGAGAGCTCCGTTTTCAGAAAGCTCACGGTAAAAGAGAACTTGAAGATTATCCTGGAGTACACCGGGCTCAGGCGCCAGGAGCAGGAGGAGCGCCTGGATGCTCTCCTTGGCGAGCTCGGGATTCGCCATTTGTCCGACCAGCCTGCGCTGCAGCTTTCCGGCGGAGAAAGGAGGAGGCTGGAGATCGCCCGGGCCCTGATCAGGGATCCCAAGTTCATGCTCCTCGACGAGCCCTTCGCCGGAATCGACCCCCTGGCGGTGGACGATATACAGCGCATTGTGCTTGGGCTCAAGGAGAAGGGGATCGGCGTCCTGATCTCGGATCACAACGTGCGGGAGACGATGCATATCTGCGATCGGGTCTACCTCGTTTTCGAGGGCCGGATCATCCTGGAGGGCCCGCCGGATGAAGTGGTGCAGGACGCTCAGGCCAGGCAGGTCTACTTAGGGGAGAAGTTTCGCCTCTAGTCAGATTTGCCGGAGGCAAATCTGACTTAATGGGGTAATTAAAAAGAATGCA
>CAZQPF010000157.1:0-3945 GCA_964595165.1 uncultured Desulfohalobiaceae bacterium | reverse complement strand
TTCGCAGAGGGTTTAACCACCCGCTCGAAGACTCGCTCGCGCTCACAGCGTACACGGCGTAAGAGATAGCCTGGATTGCTTCCGGCTCCGCCGAAATCACCCAGGCAGCTCGCCACCGCTGACGCGGTAGGAGAATATTGTCTTGCCCACCGCAGGTGGAGCAATCGGCGAAGTGATTTGACGCAGGTCAAAGCGCTTCGCCATATTCCGGCGCTGTGTACGCTGTGGGCGCTGTGGTGAAAAATTCTTCTCTTCGCAGAGTATTTGAACCACCCGCTCCCTGCACACACTTTACGCTTGAACATTCCTGCATGCCTCCGTTGGCGATATCCCCTCACTCATGATCGAGCCTTGTTCTCACTCAGCAGTAAAGTGTATGCCGGGCAGGCGCAGACTCGCTCGCGCTCACCCTGCACTCACTTAAAACTGAAGGACATTGGAGCCTGCAATATTGGAGCTGGTCTGGCATTGGTTGCATACTTCATAGTCTCAGCATCAAGTGAGTGCAGGGCAGGCTAGCGTACACGGCGTAAGAGATAGCCTGGATTGCTTCCGGCTCCGCCGAAATCACCCAGGCAGCTCGCCACCGCTGACGCGGTAGGAGAATATTGTCTTGCCCACCGCAGGTGGAGCAATCGGCGAAGCGCTTTGACGCAGGTCAAAGCGCTTCGCCATATTCCGGCGCTGTGCTCGCTGTGGGCGCTGTGGTGAAAACTTCTTCTCTTCGCAGAGAGTTTAACCACCCCCGGCACCTATCTTAAACAAGGCCTCAGTCCTGTGGGGGCCCGGCTCAACATTCTCTCATGTGAGGGCGTTCGGTGCATGAGATAGGTGCCGGGCAGGCTGCTCCCTGCACCTATCTTAACCAGGACCATAGGTAAGCTGAGCGTATTTCAACCTGCTCAATGTTCTGTTTTATCTGCGCCAGGAATGCATGAGATATGTGCAGGGCAGGCTGGCGTACACCCCGCACTCACTTCAAACTGCAGATCATTTGGGTCTGCGATATTGAACCTGGATGGCACTCGCTACATCCTTCCCAATCTCAGCATCAAGTGCGTGCCGGGCAAGCTGGCGTAAGACCAAAGCTTGATCTTTTGGCTTCGCCAAATGCTCAAGCTAAGCGCCACCGCTGACGCGGAAGTAGATTCTCCCCCCGCCGCAGGCGGAGCAATCGGCTGGGCGATTTATCGAACCTAAATCGAGCGGTTTTGAATTTAGTGTAACTGCTCTACGATATGGTGCTATTTCATGCTACTCTATGTACTGCAAGGTGCTACTATAGAGCTTGGCACCACTCCACAGCGAGGCTTATCCTTGTTTTTGCAAGCAGATAGGGGCCGGCTCGCTGTTTTGGGACGCACTTCTCCCGTGGAGCGATGTGGCCCTCAAGGACCAAGCCTTTACTTACGCTTCAATGCGAGGGGGATTGCAGCACCTCCTCCAAAGCTCATTGAAGTCCAGGGTATCGAAGATCGCTTTTGAAACCTTAAGGATGATCTGATGCGAGGTACTGATTACTTTGCCCCCGATATCGATCACCTTGCGGCGCAAGGTCGTGGGATAGCTGCTTGCGGGGACCACTTCGGGACAGACATCCTCTTTGAAGCCCTGTTGCAGGTTATAGGCCAGGACCTTGCAGTGGTAGAAGGCCGCGTTTTGCTTGAAGCCTTGGAAGGGAAGCTCTTCGCTTCCGAAATCCTTGAACGACCTGAAGGTCAGCTCGCCGCGCCCCTGATCATGGAAGCAATCGATCACCCCGTCAGCCTGGAGCAGCCAATCCAGCTCGGCCTGTTTAAGCTGAGCATCCACCGCATACCCCATGCCCAGGTTGGTGTAGAGAACGGTGCAGGGACGAACAAAGGGCAAGAGAAACTGGCCGTTCTCGCTCATGGGGCGGGTGAAGATGGTCCGTCGGAACTTATCCCAGCTGCCTCGGCGATCCCCGAACTCCACATACTCCCATATTCGGTTGTCCTCGACATCGCCCGGGCCAAAGTAGTGCTGCCACTTCCTGGCAGGAATGCCGGACATCAGGTCGGTGATTTCTTTGTAGAGCTTGCCCGAGCCAATGAATCCAACCCCCAGCTCCTCAAAGACCTTGTAGAGCTTCTGATCCATGAAGCCGCTGTCCATACGGAAAATGATGGGCACGTCAGCTCGGTATTTTTTTCGGATCGTCCTCACCACACGCCGGGCCATCCGTTCGACGCTGTGTCCGGAATTGCTGTGTATGTGGCCAGGGCGAAGAATGCTGTCAGCCAGATAACCTTCCCATGTCAGCTGCAGGGCATTGAATCCCTTGCATTTCTTGTACGTCGCCCGGACATTCTCCCGCTTTTCCGCCTCATCGTTGTCCAGGACCATGGCATCAAGATACATAATTACAGCCTTGGGCTGGATGACCCGAAGCCGCCAAACGAAAAGCCGCAAATGAAGCTGCCGGAAAAGGTACACCAAAGGCCAGGAGAAGGCTTGGAAAAATCGTTTGATGCCATGGGAGGAGACCATGTGGTGCTTTTCAGTCTCGATAACGGACCTGTAGCCGGCATCATTTTGTACTTGGTCGAAATAGGAGAGATGTCGGCTCGTTCCGTCAAGAAAGAAACAGAAAAGCTGCTTGAATATCTCATGAGCAGGAACGCCCTTCTTGTTTTTCCGCAACCCTCCGAAGCATGGCATCAGCAGGTTTGCAATGATTTGAATGTTCTCCAGATACCTGACAAAGAGGCTCAAGCCGGCACGTCCGGTGATCTTCTCCTCAGTAGGTTGGACCTTGTTGATTCTGCGCTTGCTTTTACATTGCTTTTTGTTAGTCTCGGCCATGTGACCCTCCACTTTTTGGGTGCAACTTTCTGGTTGGCCTTAGCCGCTTACAAAGCCTTATATATCAGAAAGTTGCCCAAATGTGGAGGGTTTTTTATGCAGAAAATTCGATCAGTCTAGGTCGAAGATAAAGCGTCCTGCCATATTCCGGCGCCGTGATCGCCGTGGTTAAATTTCTTCTCTTTGCAGACGGCAGACCTCCGAACAGACGGGTGCACTCCTTTGCCTCGCTCGACCCTGATCGAGGCAAAAGAGCCATCGCTGGCGCGATATCAGAGATTGACTGCCTCATCCAAGAAGGGAGAGCTTTTCCTGCAGATAGGCGAATCCATTAGCGACATAGTACCTTCGCATATCCTCCTCCAGAATGGAACCGAGCTTTACCTTAAAGTCCACTTTCCTGAACCCTTGCAGCTTCTTTTGGAACTTTTTTAAGGATTCCGGGTCAAGCGAAGGCATTTCCAGGCCCTTTCGAAGCAGAAACTCCATATCGAAGCAGTCCCGTATCTCGCCCCGGTCAAGAAACGCCGCGACCTTGTTCTTCATGCTCTGCTCCAGGGTAAGGGCTTTGAGTATAACCTGCCGTGTGCTGAACCAGGAGAAAGCTATCTTTTCCTGGTAGTCCCAGCTCTTTACCCCTCGTCGTATTTCGAGCTTCAGCCGCTTGGGATACAGGGGAGAGCGCAGCTCAAATATCAAGGTCTGGCGCTTCATTTGGGCATCTGTAATCTCGTAATCTTTTTCCAGTGATTGACGTGCCTTCTCGAAGTAATCGCCTTCCTCTACGTTCCTTACAAACCAGAAGTCCAAGTCCACAGAGTAGCGGCTCAGCTCGTGGCAAAGCCTGAGCATGGTGCCTCCGCCAAAGACAAGGGGCTCGAGCACTTTGAACCGGTGAAGCAGGTCCAGGGCCTCTATCTCAAAGACCTCATGCTTCTGCAAGATATCCATAGGAGCGCAAAAGCCTTTGGGTTGGCAGAGGAAAAGCTTCACTCGCTACCACCAGCTTGTCCCAGTCCAGCCTGCGGGCCTCAAGGGAAGAAATATCCAGGGCATAGCGGCCTAGAGACATGAGGTACATAGCATCGAGCAGGGCTTTCTCCGGGCTGGCTATAAAAA
>CAZQPF010000156.1:0-4091 GCA_964595165.1 uncultured Desulfohalobiaceae bacterium | reverse complement strand
CTTGTTGATTTGATCGAGCTCGTCTCGTTTCATCAGATATAGCAAGTTAACATTACTGTTAACAAGATATGCTTGACAAGACAAAAGTCAAGACTAAAATCTGCTGCCACCTCTTTTCAGACATAAAGAGCCGGCTTGCCTATCCCCGCCGCAGAGGTTGCGATCTTACATTCTGGCGAGAATTTTAACCACCCCCGGCACCTATCTTAAACAAGGCCTCAGTCCTGTGGGGGGCCGGCTCAACAGTCTCTCATGTGAGGGCGTTCGGTGCATGAGATAGGTGCCGGGCAGGCTGTTCCCAGCACCTACCTTAACCAAGGCCTCAGTCAGCTAAACGTGCCTCAACCTGTTCAATGCTCTGTTTTTCAGAACTATGAATGCATGAGAACGGATAAAAGCTTTTCAGCGACGCAGGCGTGAGCCTGTGCCCCTGGGAGGTGCCTGTCCCTGTCACGCGAGTTACCGGAGGAGCCTGTAAATCAGCTGGCAGTATGAAATGAGCTTGACATGTCTGAATGCATTGCCAATAATGCAATCATACAACGATTGGAGGCATTGTATGGCAAGCATAACAATTCGAAATATCGACGAATCATTGAAGGCTGATCTGCGAAAGAGCGCAGCTGCCAACAATAGATCCATGGAAGAAGAAACGAGGCAGATTCTCAAGCAGTACTTATTGGGGCGGAGGAGCGCTCAAGGCATTGGAGCCCGCATAGCCAAGCGGTTCGCCGAAGCAGGAGGCGTGGAGCTGCCGGACACCACGCGCTCTGCTCCCCGAGAGCACCCGAGTTTTGGTCCACGAATTGGCACCCATGAGCACGAATAAACAATAGAATCTGTAAGGCCTGATGATTCTTTTAGATACCAATGTCCTTTCCGAGCTGATGCGCCCCAAGCCGAACTTCAAGGTGGTACAATGGCTCGACAGCTACCCAGAAAATGAGCTCTGGATAAGCTCTGTAACAGTGGCTGAAATTCGTCTGGGCCTATCTCTTTTGCCGCAAGGTAAAAGAAAGGATATGCTGCTTGGTTTGGCTGAGCAGACGTTTCAGGAAGACTTTTTTGAGCGTTGCCTCCCTTTCGATTGCGATGCAGCAGCTTACTATGCCCGCATTGTGGCAAAACGAAGGCAGGATGGACGGCCCATCAGTGTAGAAGATGCGCAGATCGCAGCCATAGCCTTGACCGGCGGGCTTACCCTGGCCACACGCAATGTGAGCGACTTTTCCGGCATCCAGAACGTTGATTTGGTCAACCCCTGGACAGACAACCAAGCGTAACATCTTCTTGTCGTTGTGCCCTCCCCCGGCTTCTGGTCAACCCTGCACTCACTTTACTGCATGCTGCTTTTATCCCGTCAGGGATGAGGCCATGTTTTTTGTCGGCGGCTTACACTACGCGGAAGGAGATTCTCCCCCCGCCGCAGGCGGAGCGATCGGCTGGGCGATTTATCGAAGATAAAGCGTACTGCCACGATCTTGCGCTGCCTGCCCGGCACTCACTTTACTGCATACACGGAAATAGCTCGCCATGTAGGCAATAAACGCTTGGAATGAACGATTGAACACTGCCTATAGTAAAGTGAGTGCTGGGTGGTGAAAACTTCTTCTCTTCGCAGAAGGCAGACGGGTGCACTCCTTTGCCCAGCTCGACCCTGATCGAGGCAAAACAACCCCTTGCCTTCCTCTTTTGTCCCTTGCAGTGAATACAAAAACATAATATATTGTCCTCGTTCAGGGGGACAAATGAAAGAAACGTTCAAGAGGCTCATCACTGACTTTCAGGAGCGGAATCTGTCAGGCGTGCTTGAGCGGGAGATCGATGTCGATCTCCAGAGCTCAATGATTACGTCTCTCGTAGGCGTTCGCCGCAGTGGCAAAACACACCTCATGTACGGACTGATCAATGCCTTAAAAACACAAATATCCAAAGAAAATCTGGTGTATATCAACTTTGAAGACGATCGTCTCTTTCCTCTGCAGCTTTCCCATCTCGATGCTTTCATCCAGGGCTACTACGAGCTTTATCCGGATAAAAAGGCGCAAAATGTATATTTTTTCCTGGACGAAGTCCAAAATGTCCCGCATTGGGAACGGTTCGTTCGGCGCCTGCATGATACAGAGCAATGCAAGGTATGCGTGAGCGGTTCGTCCTCGTCCCTCCTGGGGCACGAGATAGCATCATCGCTTCGGGGACGCAGCCTGATGTACGAGATCTTCCCTCTTTCCTTCCAGGAGTACCTCCAGTTCAAAGGGATCACACCCAACCTCTACTCATCAGCATCTTTGGCCCGGATCCGGAATGCTTTTGAGTCCTTTATGACCTGGGGGGCGTTCCCGGAAACCGTGCCCATGCCGGAGCCGACCTGTCGAAAAACCCTGCAGGCCTATCTCGACCTGATCATCTACCGAGACATTGTGGAGCGGCATTCAATCACCAACACGTTTCTCCTCAAGTACATCATCAAGCACTGCTTTTCGAATATTTCCAGCCTGCTCAGCGTGAACAAGCTTTTCCAGGATCTGAAGTCCCAGGGCCTCAAGATTTCCAAGAACACCTTGCACCAGTACCTTGATTACTTGCAGGATGCCTATGCCCTTTTCCGGGTGCCCGTAGCAAGCGATTCAGTCAGAGAGCAGATGCGGAACCCGCAAAAGGTCTATGGCATAGACATTGGGCTGCACCGTCTGTTTGAACCTGCTCCAACCCGAAACATCGGCCATATCTTGGAGAACATCGTCTTTTTGGAATGCAGGCGCAGAGGCTATGCCATCAACTACGTCAAGGCAGTCCAGGAGGTCGACTTTCTGGTTCAAAGCAAGGAAAAGCCCCAGCTGATCAATGTCTGCGCCAGCTTGGATACAACCCAGACCAGGAAACGGGAGCTGCAGGGAATACTGCAGGCCATGGAGCGGTTCAGGCTGACCAGAGGGCTCATTCTGACCCTGGATCATGAAGAGACAGTCGCCGAGCAGCAAGGCACCATCGAGATCATGCCGGTCTGGAAGTGGGCGCTGAAAAACGCAGGGTGACGCTGTGGTAAAGACTTCTTCTCTTGCAGAAGTTTTAACCACCCGCTCGAAGACTCGCTCGCGCTCACAGCGTACACGGCGTAAGAGATAGCCTGGATTGCTTCCGGCTCCGCCGAAATCACCCAGGCAGCTCGCCACCGCTGACGCGGTAGGAGAATATTGTCTTGCCCACCGCAGGTGGAGCAATCGGCGAAGTGATTTGACGCAGGTCAAAGCGCTTCGCCATATTCCGGCGCTGTGGACGCTGTGGGCGCCGTGGTGAAAACTTCTTCTCTTCGCAGAGGGTTTAACCACCCGCTCGAAGACTCGCTCGCGCTCACAGCGTACACCCCGCACTCACTTCAAACGGCAGATCATTTGGGTCTGCGATATTGAACCTGGATGGCACTCGCTACATCCTTCCCAATCTCAGCATCAAGTGCGTGCCGGGCAAGCTGGCGTAAGAGATAGCCTGGATGCTTCCGGCTCCGCCGGAATCACCCAGGCAGCACGCAGCCGCTCACGCGGCATTTCATACTACAGCTTGTAGCGGTGGATACCGTCCTTGAGCAGCTTGACGTTAAAGTTCATCAAGTACCCCAAAGCGAAGTTCCCCAGCTTCATGTAGGAGAGGATCTGCGCCTGGTGTATGGGATGGATCTCCTCTATGGCTTTCAGCTCGACCGGAATCAGGCGTTCAATGAGCATGTCCACTCGGTACCCGCAATCGATCTCTACTTCCCTGTATAGGATGGGCATTGCTTTCTGCCGCTCGACCATCCAGCCTCTCTCCTCCAGCTCGTACGCCAAGCAGGCTTCATAGGCCGACTCGAGCAGCCCTGGACCGATTGTGCGGTGAACAGTGAAAGCTGCATCGACGATGTCGTCAGCAAGCTTCTTGAGCTTATCGGTATCGTTTCCCATCTCAGACTCCTGACTGACTTTAACCACCCGTTCGAGGACTCACTCGCGCACACGGCGGGCACGGCGTGGGAGATGCCTGGGCGCTTTGAGCTCCGCTCAAATCACCCAGGCGGTAGCCACCGCTGACGCGGTAGGAGAATATTGCCTTGCCCA
>CAZQPF010000155.1:0-4178 GCA_964595165.1 uncultured Desulfohalobiaceae bacterium | reverse complement strand
TCCACCGCTGATCAGGTCTCCGACCTTTCCGGCCGCGGCGTAGGCATGGATGTGGTCAAGTCCAACCTGGACAACCTCGGCGGGCAGGCGGATATCGAGTCCCTTCCGGGGCAGGGTACCACCTTGCGCATCAAGCTTCCGCTCACCCTGGCTATCATTCCCAGTCTTCTCGTGTCTGCTGGCGGGGAGCGCTTTGCCATCGCCCAGGTAAATGTCAGCGAGCTGCTGCGCATTTCCGCCTCCCGGATCCGGGAGCGGATCGAAAAGGTAGGGGATGCCGAGGTGCTTATTCTGCGCGGGGAGCTCATCCCGATCTTGCATCTCACGGAGATCCTGAAGCTGCCGCGCATGTTCTGGGACCCCAATACCCAGCAGTATCGGGCCGACCGCCGGGCCGGGCTGGTGGATCGGCGGGTGGAGGAGTCCGAGGGGGATCCGTCCCCCGAGCCGGAGGAACGCCGCTATACCGGCCAGAGCGACGTGAATATCGTCGTGGTCCAGGCCGGACCCTACAAGTACGGCCTGGTGGTGGACGAGCTGCACGACTCGGTGGAAATTGTGGTCAAGCCACTGGGCCGGCATCTCAAGGGGTGCGAGGCCTATGCCGGGGCGACCATCATGGGTGACGGCCTGGTGGCTCTCATCCTCGACGTCCCAGGCTTGGCCCGAAGCGCCGAGCTCTCCTCCATGGCTGGAACCAAACGGGCTTCGGAGCTCAAAGACGAGCAGAAGGGAAAACGATCTGCGACCCGACAGTCCCTGCTTCTCTTTCAGAACGGCCCGGAGGAGAGCTGTGCCGTTCCCCTCAATCTGGTGGGCAGGGTGGAGCAAATCAAGGCCTCGGAGATCGAGGTCGTGGGCGGAAAGAAGGTTATTCAGTACCGGGGAGGCAATCTGCCGGTATTCGCCCTCGAAGAGGTGGCCAACGTGGACATGCTGGAGGACCGGGAGGAGCTCATCGTGCTGGTTTTCGGAATCGGAGGCCGGGAGATGGGCCTTCTGGCGGCCCCTCCGGTGGACGCCCTGGAAGCGGATCTCAATGTTGACGATAGGACTCTCCGTCAGCCCGGCATCAGCGGATCGGCCATCATCAAGGACAGAACGACACTCCTGGTGGACATCTATGAGTTCGTTGAAACCCTTAATCCACAGTGGTTCGAGCGAAAGCCCCGGGCGGACGGCAGTTCCTCTGCAGCTCCAAAGCAGGCGGATAGCGGGGATATCCCCCGCAGCATCCTCCTGGCTGAGGACTCGGATTTTTTTCGCGGCCAGGTCAAGAGGATCCTTGAGGCTGACGGCCACCTGGTAGTGGGTGTGGGTGACGGTCAGGAGGCCTGGCGGTTCCTCCAGGAGCATCCGGATCGAGTCCAGCTCGTGGTGACCGATCTGGAAATGCCCAACATGGACGGCTTTGAGCTCAGCAGAAAGATCAAGGCAGATGAGCGCCTAGCCCATCTTCCGGTCATTGCCCTGACCTCCCTGGCCAGCGAGCAGGATGCAGTCAAGGGAAGCGAGGCGGGAATCGACGACTATCAGATCAAGCTGGACAAGGAGCACCTGCTGCAAAGCATCGGCCGGTTCATGCAGCAGGCCTCATAAGATGCGGCTGCAAAAAGTTCCTTGCAGACGCAGTGCTCAGTAGCCGGTTGCTAGATGTCTGGAAAACCAAAGAGTTGAGAGAACAAATGCGCTATTGACTTTGGTTGGTCCTTCTTCGCTATGCGCTTTGTGTCTCAAGCTCGGATTTCTGCTCTTCACTCTTGCTATGAGCTATCAGTCTGTGAGCTGTCAGCTTCTTCTAACCGTGAACCGTAAACTTTGAACTCTCAAGGCAGGGAGGCAGAGATGAAGAACGTCAAATTGGGTGTCAAGCTGACTGGAGGGTTTCTGGCCTGTGCCGCCATCACCCTGTTGCTCGGTTTAGTCTTTATGTACGAGGCGCACAGCCTCTCCGGAAATATCCATGAGATCGGCAAGGTGAGGCTTCCCAGCGTGGAGCAGCTCCAGATCATGCGCAGCAGCATCGGCGATATGAAGACCTCCTTGCGCACCCTGCAGGTTCCCACCCTGAACCACAAGGACCGCCGGGAGCAGTATGAGCACCTGGAGCAGATCAGGCAGCGCTACGAAGAGGCCCAAGACCGCTTCCTCCAGCTGCCGCAAACCGAAAAGGAAGCGGATATCTGGGAGGGCTACCAGTCGGAGCTGCAAAAGGCCTTCCAGATTAACGCAGAAGCGGTCCAGAAGTCCAAGCAGCTGCAGGCTACCGGGGTCTTGCATCCCCTGGCCCTGGAGGCCAGGATCAATCAGTTCAAGATCGATCATTTCCAGCTGGGGGACAAGATCGTGGATCTCATGGACGAGGGTAAGGATTTCCAGGGCGGGGAAGATCATACCCAATGCCGCTTCGGTGCTTGGCTGCAGCAATTCGAGTCGGACAACTCCAGGATCCGGGGCATCATCCGGGAGGTCAAGCCGCATCACAGCGATTTCCATCAGGCTCTAGGCAGAATCAAGGAGCTGGCCGCCCAGGATAAGCTCCAAGAGGCCAAGCAGGTCTTTCACAACCAGTTCCAGAGCTCCCGGGAGGAGGTTTTCCGCCATCTCGACGAGCTGGAGGAGCAGGCCGAGCAATCGGTGGCCAGTTACGAGGAGATGGATGAGCTGCTCAAAAGCCAGGCCATTCCACAGATTGACAGCCTGCTTGGCCAGCTGACCCAGCTGGTGAAGCTCAACTCCGAGGTGGCTCAAAAAGAGGTTCTCGAAGGAGAGAGCAACGGGGACTTCTCCGTGATTCTGGCTGGCAGCGGCATGGTCGTCGGGGTGTTGCTGGCCGTAATCCTCGGCCTGTTGCTCACGCGGCACATTTTAAGGCCGGTGTTCAAAGGGGTCGGCTTTGCGCAGGCCATGGCAGCCGGCGATTTGACTCAGAAGCTGGAGATTGAGCAGCGCTCAACGACATGGTGGACAGCCTGGGCAAGATGATCCAGGACGTGGGTAAA
The DNA here is from genome assembly GCA_964595165.1 of uncultured Desulfohalobiaceae bacterium. Classification (GTDB taxonomy): domain Bacteria; phylum Desulfobacterota; class Desulfovibrionia; order Desulfovibrionales; family Desulfothermaceae; genus CAZQPF01. Next base: position 1,176 of record CAZQPF010000155.1, on the reverse strand, counting down.
GGGGTGGAAACCCTGGCCTCGTCTTCCTCAGAGCTGAGCACCATAGCCGATCAGCTGGCCTCGGGCTCGGAAAACATGGCCGGCAAGGCGAACACCGTGGCCTCGGCGGCCGAGGAGATGAGCTCCAACATGGGCTCGGTGGCCGCAGCCATGGAACAGGCCTCAACCAATGTCTCCACCGTGGCCTCAGGTGCCGAGGAGATGAGCACCACGATCAAGGAGATAGCCCAGAACGCGGAAAGGACCAAGGAAATAACCCAAAAAGCGGTTAATCAGGCCCAGAGCGCCTCCACCCGGATCAACGAGCTGGGGCAGGCGGCGGAGGAGATCGGCAAGGTTACCGAAACCATCAACTCCATCTCCTCCCAGACCAACCTTTTGGCCCTCAATGCCACCATCGAGGCGGCCAGGGCCGGTGAGGCGGGCAAAGGGTTCGCAGTGGTGGCCAATGAGATCAAGGAGCTGGCCCAGCAAACAGCTGAGGCCACAGACGATATCGCCAAGAAGATCAAGGGGATTCAAAGCTCGACCGACTCCACGGTTTCCGAAATCGAGCACATCTCCAAGGTCATCAGCGAGGTGGACGAGTACGTCTCCTCCATCGCCACGGCAGTGGAGCAGCAGTCCAGCACCACCAAGGAGATCGCAGAGAACTCCTCTCAGGCTTCCCAGGGGCTGCAGGAGGTGAACGAGAACGTGAATCAGACCTCCCAAGCCTCGGGGCAGGTGGCCCAGGAGATCAGTGAGGTCAATGAGTCGGCCAGCGAGATGAGCAACTCCAGCTCCCAGGTGCAGCAAAGCGCCGAGGAGCTAAGCCGCCTATCCAGCAAGCTGCAGGAGATGGTCAACCGGTTCAAGGTCTAGCCCGGCAGCATCCCGAGGACAAAAGGGTCTTGGGATGCTGCTGCATTTAATGTTTCAGCCGGTGCACAGGTATGGCAATGAGCAATACAGAAGGTGGCAGTCAGGAAAAGGGCGCAGATATCGTTCAGCTCTCCTGCTTTTATCTCGGCCAAGTGCTGTGCGGAGTGAGCATTGATGCGGTGCAGGAAATCAATAAGAACGTGCAGACCACCCAGGTCCCCCTGGCCCCGAGCTATGTGGTGGGGATCATGAACCTGCGGGGACAGATAGTCACCGTCATCGATCTGGGCAAAAAGCTTGAGCTTTCTCCGG
>CAZQPF010000154.1:0-4225 GCA_964595165.1 uncultured Desulfohalobiaceae bacterium | reverse complement strand
TCGTCACGCTCCTGCACCAGCTGAGCCACTTGTCTTCCGTTGCTCTTCTCCTCGCAGCCGCTCACCATACGCTTTCGAAGTGCAGCCGTAAGCTCCGGCGCCTCCAATCTTGTCCAGGGCTCCTTCAAGGCCGGTCCGAAGTGATCCAGCATATGGGACATGCCCTCCTCCCCGCCGGCAAGATGAAAGGTGAGGCAGGGCCCCATGATGGCCCAGCGCAGCCCTGGGCCGAAACGGATGGCGTCGTCTATCTCCTCCACGCTCGCCTCGCCTTCGGACACCATATGCAGGGCCTCGCGCCAGAGGGCCTCCTGCAACCGGTTGGCGATAAAGCCGGAGAGCTCCTGCTCCATCTTGATGGGCTTTTTCTCCATGGTCCGGTAAAAGGAGACCGCCCAATCTACGGCTTCAGGATCGGTCCGCTCTCCGCCCACGACCTCGACGAGGGGGATGAGATACGGCGGGTTGAAGGGATGCCCGATCACCGTTCGCTCCGGATGGGTGCAGTGCTTTTGCATGTCGCTCATGGCCAGTCCCGAGGTACTGGAGAGAATGACCGTTTTCTGGGGGGTCAGGGAATCGAGCCTTCCCAAAAGCTCCTGCTTGCTCTCCAGGCTTTCCGGGGTGCTCTCCTGGATAACCTCCGCCCGCTCTGTCATCTCGCCCATTTCGGATACGAAGCTCAGGTTCTCCGGGCTGGCACCCTCCCTCAGGCCCAGCTTCTCCAGAGTGGGCCAGGTGGCTGCAACCATGCGATCAAGCTTCTCTCGCGCTCCGGTGCCGGGATCAAAGGCCACAACCTCGAGTCCGAGCCGTAAGAAATGAAGCGCCCATCCGCCTCCGATGACTCCGCTGCCCAAAATGCCTACACGCTGTATATGTTCCGGTTGAGGTCGGCTCATGCAATCTCCTCTGCGTTTTGGTAACGCGGCGATGTTTTCAAGTTGAGGCTCAACTGAGACCAAGCTGCTCCTTGGCCTCGGATGGTCCCGCCACCTTGGAGCCGAGATGCTCGATGATGGTCGCCGCCTTGCGGACCAAGTCCTCGTTTCTGGCCGGCACCCCTTTGCTGAGGTAGATATTGTCCTCGAGGCCGACTCGTACATGCCCTCCCAGCAGCATCGACTGGGCCACAAAAGGCATCTGGTTCTTGCCGATGGCGAAGCCGCACCAGCTGGCATCCGCTGGGAGCATGTTGCGCATGGTCACCATGGTTTCGGTGTTAGCCTCAGCGCCCCAGGGAATCCCCAAGCAGAGCTGAAAGAGCGGCGGGGGCTCGATGAGGCCTTCCCGTATGAGCTGCTTGGCCAGCCAGATGTGGCCCAGCTCAAACACCTCGATCTCCGGCTTGACCTTCGCTTCCTTTATCCGCAGGGCCATTTCACGGAGCTGATCCGGGGTGGCCACAAAGGCCGAGGTCGCATAGTTCAGGCTGCCGCAGTCAAAGGAGCAGATATCCGGCCGCAGCTTCTCAATGTGGGCCACTCGTTCCTCGGCCGAGGCCATGTCCGACCCTGGACCGGCGTTGGCCGGATTTTCAGGGCTCGGAATGAAGTCGCCGCCCATGCCGGCGGTGAGGTTGATGATCACATCTGAGCCGCTGGATCGAATCCGCTGGACAACCTCCTCATAGAGCTCAAAGCGACGATCAGCCTGCCCCGTCTTCGGGTCGCGGACATGAAGGTGCACGATCGCCGCGCCAGCCTCTGCAGCAGCCAGTGCGGACTCGGCTATCTGCTGCGGCGTCACCGGGACCTCGGGGTTCTTGTCCACCGTGTCTCCGGCACCGGTCACGGCGCAGGTAATAATGACGTTGCGATGCATGGTCTCCTCCCAAGTATCCACATAACAAAGCCGGCAGGGCTTTCCCCCATGGTCGGGTAGACAGCCCTGCCGGCGGGTTCAGTCGAGACGCTATTGATAGGCTCGCCGCAGGATATCGGCAGCCGGCTCTCCTTCAGGGCCTTTTACACCCTGCAGCCATCCGTCCACGGTATCCAGATGGGAAGCGATCCATTCCCGGGCCACGACCCGCGGCTCTTTTTCCTTTCGCTTGAACTGGAAGATCCACTCGCTTTGCGTGTCCGATTTCAGGGTAAACTGCTCCAGGAAACGATAGACCTGAGGGTGGGTTTCCGGGAGGTTGCTGCGTACCACAGTCCAGACCCAGCTCTTCTTGTCGGCGATGTTATTGGATTCATCCGTCGCCTTGAGGTAGCGGAAATCGTAAACGGCTCCCATCCAATGCGGCTCCCAGGCAAAAAAGACGATCCAGTCCTTGCGGCGCGTAGCCCGCTCCACCTGGGCCAGCATGCCGGCCGCACTGCTCTCTACGATGCTCCAGTCGCCGAGGTTGTCGCCGTCGTTGGCGATGACCTCTTTGATCTTCTTGTTGGTGCCTGAGCCGGCCTCAATCCCGTAGAGCTTCTTTTCAAACCGGTCGGCATGTTTATCCAGGTCGGCCATGGAATGCACCCCTGCCTCCCACACATAGGGCGGTACAGCCATGCCGATCTTGCAATCGGAGAGGTTCTTGACCACCTTGATGACCGTGCCCTTTTCGGCGAGGGGATTGATCATATCGGTTTCCTGTGGAATCCAGCCGCCGAGATAGATGTCCATATCCCTGTTTTCCAGGCTCTTGAGCACAATGGACGGGGACGAGGTGAACTGCTTGGTAGGGTAGCCTATGGTCTCCAAAATCTGGGCCGCCACCTCAGACTTGACTGTGAGGCCAGGCCAAGCGGGGACCCCGAACTTCATGGGCTCCATCGCACCGCTCGGTGTTGCCGCCAGGCTCATTGCCAGGCACAGAGTCGTTGCCAGAATGGTCAGATGGCGAAACATCCTCTTGAACATTGCATACCTCCTGGGTTTTCATGAGCTCCCTTGTCGGGAGAGCCAAAAAGGAATTCCTCATGTGGATTGATGCGACCGTAGCAACCGAGCGGCAACGGCATATTGATCAAAAAGGACTTCTAATTGATTTTTTAAGACAAAATCGCATATTGCTCCATCACCTTTTTGCAGGCAGCTCCCAAGCGGATGATCCTAAAAGCCTGCTCAAGCTTCCATATGGAGATCGGAATCTTTCCTGTGGATTCGCATGAGGACCAAGGAAGCTAAAGACATTGATAGGATGCAGCCAAGAGTTCGGCAAATAAAAAGTGATATTTCTCCTGCATGTTTTCGATTTATAGCCACTAAAATGTGCCTGCGCCAAAGCGGTCCAAAATTCAAGCGAGCTTGAAGCGGCCTTGCACACAGCGTTCGAGCCTGCCCGGGTCAATCCAAGGCGGGAGTTCTTTCAGATTGGTCCCGAGCAGCCTGTGGCTTTGTTGCGGGTATTCCCTGGCAACGATGTCACGCCAACGGTGAATAGCTCCTTGGAATCCGGGCTTTCCCAGTCCGATCGGGCAAGCGCCAACCGGATTCGCAGACAACGTCCGCCCATGAACTTCCTGGAAATGGGCATCCCGGTTGGTTCCAACCTGATTTACCAGGACGGTGTCACAGATGTCGAAACGGTCAATGGAAGGAAGGTCAGATTCGACGGGGATGGAAAATCCTTGACCGCTGTCACCCGCATCCTTCTGGACATCGATTACAATGTCCAGCCCGCTGGCTATTGGTACTTCAAAGGCGAGCTTCTCAGGGACATATACAACCGGATGTATGTCTACGATGCCTAGCTGATCTAGGCTTAGAAAATCGTCTTGTTGGATGTATTGACGGGGCAGGCTGGGAGGCCTGCCCCGTTTTGAATGTGGAGCCAGCAATTGCTGATTGGTAGGCAGTGAAAGCGGGTTTTTTTGCGGTTTGAAGGTTAAATCTTCAATTTACAAAAAGTGAAAAGGCCCTCTCAGAAAGCCTGTCAAGCTCATGGAACGGCCAGACCTCCCAATCCGACCGAGCTTGTCCCTTGCTTCCCCCAAAGACGACAGCCCCGCCCTGGATTCGATCGCCGGCCACCTTGGCAAAGCGGTTCAGCCCCTGGAAGTAGTCCCTGGCAACTGTCCGGCCCGACTTGATCTCGAGTGCGGCCAGCTCATGGCCCCGCTGGACGACGAGGTCTACCTCGTTGCCAGAGCTGTCCCGGTAAAAGGACAGCCTGGGACGGCGGCCATGGTGGTAGCAGTGCTTGAACATCTCAGCGATAACCAAGTTTTCGAAGAGACTGCCTCGCAAGGGATCCCGACTGACCTGCTTCTCTTCCTCCAATGCC
>CAZQPF010000153.1:0-4277 GCA_964595165.1 uncultured Desulfohalobiaceae bacterium | reverse complement strand
ATGCAGGGGCAGGTTCATTGATGCTTATCTCCGGCGAACAGGGCCGCCCCCAGGGCGCCCAGGGTCTGCGGCCGCTCGGGGAGGGAGAGCTCCCGGGAAAGGGCCTTTTCCAGCTCCCGGACAACGCCGACGTTAAAGGCCACCCCGCCGCTCATGGCTATTGGCGGCTCCCGACCGACGCGTTCCAGCATGGCCAGGGTCCGCCTGGCCACGCTGCGGCAGATGCCGCGGCAGATGAGAGGTGTGGGGGTGTCCTCGGCAATCAGGGAAACCACCTCGCTCTCGGCGAAAACGGTGCACAGCGAGGAGATGTCTGCCGCCCGGCTCGCCTTGAGGGCTTCCGGCCCCAGGTCCTCGAGCTCGATCTCCAGAGCCCGGGCCATCATTTCCAAAAAGCGTCCGGTGCCGGCTGCGCACTTGTCGTTCATCAGAAAGGAGCGTACCCCGCCCTCGCCGTCCAAGGCGATCACCTTGGTATCCTGCCCGCCGATATCGATGATCGTTCGCACCTCCGGCACCTGATGGGCCATGCCTCTGGCGTGGCAGCTGATCTCGGTGATCTCCTCGTCTGCGAAGCTCGCTCCCTTGCGGCCGTACCCGGTGGCCACGCAGCGGGCGATACGCGGCCCGTGCTCGCCTTCATAAAGCAGGGCATGCAGCTGGGAGGCGGTTTTGCGGCTGCTGGCCCCGGTAAACAGGACGTGCTCCTGCAGAAGCTCTCCATGTCCGTTGATCAGAACCGCCTTGGCGGTCAGGGAGCCGATATCCAGCCCGGCGAAGATATGGCTCCCGCGGCCCCGAGGTCCGGGACCGGCCCGGCTGCGTTTGGCAAGCAGCTCGGCAAAGCCTTGCAGCCTGGTTCTGGATTGGCCCTGTCCGGCCTGCCGGCCGTCGATGCAGTCGCCGTGCAGCTCCAGGAAAGGCAGGTTCAGCTGGCGCAGCCTCTCGGCTATGGGTTGCACCCCGCCGCATCCCTGTCTGCAGCCCCAGTGCGAAAAGTGAATCACCCCCTCGACGCCGGCCTGGAGGGCCAGGCCTTCAATGTTCTCCAGCCGCCTGTCCACCGGACCCAGTAAAGGGTTGGCCAGCATCTTTCTTGCCAGGCTGCGATAGGGCTGCTCCGGATCCAGCTCCGGCCAAAACACGCTGCTCAGCTCGTCCGCCACGACCCGAAGATTGAAGTTATCCTCCATATTCCAGGCGAGCTCGCCGGGATAGTAGGGAAAGGCCAAAAGCCAGAGCAGGCGATGAGGCGGATTGGCGGGCTCCGGTGCGTTCTGCAGCGGTTCCAGGGAGGCCACCAGGCGGGCGAAGTCGTCGCGCAGCTGGCTGGTGCCCATCATGAGCCAGGCGCAGAGATTCAGGGTGAAGGCCTGCTTGCCGTGAACCGGAGAAGCCGGGTGGGACTTGAGCTCATTGAAGCGGCGCATGAGCCGGCGGGTTTGGTTGCTGGCGGCGAAAACCATCTCCCATTGCTTGCCGGAGGCCCGGGGCCGTCCGGAATGCTTCATAAGGAGCGCCTCGAGCTCCTCCAGCTGTCCGGCCAGGTAGGCTTCAGCCTCTGGCGACTCCCCTTGGGGCACGTCGAGAAGGAAGTAGTCGGCCCCGGTTTCCGCGGCCAGCAGCTCGAGGGTCTTGTTCTGGCCGTCGCAGGGATGGGAGGTGGCGGCGACGAGGTCGTATGCAGGCAGGTAGCCCAGCAATCCCGCCCCCAGGGTAGCCCGGTGGAAGGTGCAGGCATCCCGGCTGTGGCCCAAGGCTTCCGTGGCTTCCAAGCATTGGGGGGCCAGGTCGGCGCCCGCCAGCATGGGGGCCAGATATTCGGTGAACATGGGGCTCACTCCGTAGAGATGGAACAGCTCTGCCGGGGCCAGAAACCCGGAGAGAGCTGCGGGCCTGGAGGAGCGGTAGCCGTCGTAAAGGAGATTGGCTGTGCGGCGGCGGATCTTGGATTCCACCGGGGCGTTGCGGCGAAGCAGCGGCAGTGTCCGCCACAGGTAGGTACGCACCAGCCATTTGGCCCATGCGGTCCGCAGCTTGGGGCTCATGCGCGGGCTCCGCTGAGCGCTCCGGCTTCTGCGCTCTGCTGAGCCTGGATGTGCTCCACAAAGGCCTCCACCCGGGTAAGCAGCTGCCCGGAATCCTCCCCAAGGGACTCCCGCTCCAGGTGGAGCAGGGGGAGCTGTTCCCTTTCCAGGCGGCTGCGCAGGGGCGGGAGGTCGGATTGGACAAGATCGCAGAACTTCAGGGTGTGATAGATGACCCCGTGACAGCCGTGCCCGCGGGCCAGCCGGGTGATGCGATCCAGCCTGTGCTGCAGGCCGAGCATCCGGGAGCATGGAGGCCTCTGGAGCAGGCGCTTGGCTATGGCGCGCAGCGGCTCCTCCCGGGTGTCCGTGAGACCGTCGAAGTGCCGCCGGCCGCTGCAGGTGTCGTCAACTACCAGGTCGGCTGCGGCTGATTCCAGGCAATGGCAAAGCTCCGGATCTTCGATTAGGGAGCCGGTGAGCAGAAGGCGGACCCTGGCGGGGCCTTGCTTCCGGTTGGGCTCGGCGCTGTGGATTGCGGCTATAGCGCTTTCAAGCCTGGCCTGCATCTCGCTATGCGGCCCAGCAAACCCTTGCTGCAGGAGCCGGAGGAGGTCCCCGGCGCCGAGCAGGTCCGGGTTGCTGCTGTGCAGCCGGAAAAGGTCCTGGGCCAGGCTGCGGGTGCGGTTCACTGTTTGGATGGCCTCTTTAAGATCCTCATTCTGGAGGCGGCTTCCGGTAAAGGCTTCCAGGGCCGAGCCAAGGCCCTCCAGCTTGCGCAGGAGAAAGTCCTCGGCCAGAGAATCCCTCCGTCTGGGAAGATCAAGGCGATGCACCAAGCCGGGCTGCAGGTAGCGGGCCCACACATCGGACAGCCGGCGCATGGAGTCGCAGGACTGCACGAGGACGAGCCCCTGGAGGGTTTGGGGTACCAGGTCGAAGCCCTGGGCGCAGAGCCTGCGCACAAAGGGGCAGAAGTTGGGCGGCAGCAGGGTTGGGTTCGATTCCCGGGATCCCGCCCCTCCGAGCATGCGGTAGGGAGTGAGCCCGGCGGCGACGATGACCTCTTCCGGGGTATAGGAGCAGACCCAGCCTACAGCCTGGGGAAGTGGGGTGTTGTTCCAGGTGGACATTGGAGCTGGAATATACCTGATAGCGGCAGTGGCCCGTTGTCGAAAGTAAGATTTGCTGGAGGCAAATCTTGCTTACTGGTAATTTATTGAAGAAAAAAATGATATTTTTCAATACATTGATTGAACTTCACTGCAGCCGGAGCTGACCCGGCACACAGTTTGCCCAATCCCAGTTCGAGCTTGAATAAGAGCTACTGCTCAGGTGTATATCACCTATTGGAAGAAGGTTGCATTCAAACTGAGTGCCGAGTTGATCAAGGAAGAAACTCCGCAAGGCTGCTCCCCTTCCCAAGGGGAGCTCCCGGCACTCAGCTTCGTAATCAGTAGCTGAAGCTTTTGTCATAGACCCGTATGTGCTTCCATGGACATCCTGAGATCATTTCATCAGCTGAGTGCCGGGTGAGGGGTTGGAGAGCGGAGCTTCATACCCGCGCGGCCGCTGGCCAGGCTGGTTAATGGGAGTTTTTAAGTCCATACGAGCCTCCGGCTGCAGGCCGATAGATTAAGGCAATTGCAATGAGCCGTCAAAAGATCACTTTCGGCTTGACTGGGGGCGCCGACCTTCCTACTCTGGCTTTCCGGGCAAGGCTTGGCAATGCGGGGCTGTGGCCCAAGCGAAAGGGCTTTGCTTTTTCAAGCCAAAAAGCGAGACAGGAGCCTTGGTGATAAGGAGACAGGCCATGAACCTTCAGGAGAAGCTTTCTGCAGATCTGCAAAGGCGCGATCTAACCAAGAAGCACAAGAATGCCCTGCGCATCGTCATCGGTGAGCTGCAGCGCCAAAAGAGCAAGCAGCTTTCCGATGCCGAGGTCACCAAGATCATCAGAAAGCTCGTGGATTACGAAAAAGAGCTCCAAGAGCGACGGGATCAGGAGTACATCGACATACTGGAGTCCTATCTGCCGCAGGCGGCGTCTGAGGAGGAGATAGTCCAGTGGATCCGGCAGAACATCGATTTTGCGGCTTACAAGAACAAAATGCAGGCCATGAAGGATATCATGGCCCACTTCGCCTCCAGGGCCGACGGCAATACGGTCAAGGACATCCTGAACCGCCATTTCTGAGTCAGATTTGCCTCCGGCAAATCTGACTTATGGGGTTAATTTAAAAGAATTCA
>CAZQPF010000152.1:0-4408 GCA_964595165.1 uncultured Desulfohalobiaceae bacterium | reverse complement strand
AGTGCCGGGTCAAACTGGCAATAGCGGCTTTCAGTATATTCTCATTAAAATCAAGAGATTGAATTCTTTTAAATTGACCCCATAAGTCAGATTTGCCGGAGGCAAATCTGACTTGGATAAGGCTTAAAGGCGGTCAAGCGCTTGTTGAACTTTTAGCTTCCCGGTAGTATCCAAAAGCGAGGCTTCCGTGCGCTTTTGAGGCTCGGGACGCCCTTGCGGCGACCTAGGCAGCGCCTGCAAAAAGATGTAACACAACACTTGAACAGAGGCAATTTTACTGGTTACCATGTCGGCTTTGCCAGAGGCAAAGCTGAGATAACGGGTTGGGATTGATATGAATCCAGGCTCTTGATTTTTTGCAAATATATGCTGCAAGCCGCTCTTCGTGCCGAAGGCACCCTTTTCCGGAGCGGCAAAAACAGGATGAGAGCCTCAGGCGGAGGTGGTTTGTGGAAAAGATGCTCGACAGGTTGGCCAAGCAGCTCGCGGCCCTTGACGAGGCCTCGCTCATGTCCTTGTGGGACAAGTACTACGAGCGGGTGAAGCACTTTGAGCCTACACAGCAGTGGGAGCGGGCGGTACTCATCCTGGGCATGCTGCAAACCGTGCGCTGGAAGAATCAGCTGTTCAACCTCAATTGGCGAGCCCAGCGCAGCTCTCCCCAAGGAAGTGGAGGGAACGTTCCGGCTACCACGGAGCATAAGCAGGATCTTTCGGAATCAGCTAAAAAAGGCGAATCCCAGGAGTCTCGAGGCAAGGTGATCCATTTTCAGCCGCGAAAAACCGAAGATCCGGAGTAGAGCGGCTCGAACAGGCGCTTTTGTACTGGATGATCGCAGAAAGGAGACAGCCATGGCCGATAATGTTGTCGTCATCGGAGCGCAGTGGGGAGATGAAGGCAAAGGGAAGATAGTCGATCTCCTCACGGAGCAGGCCGATGTCATCGTTCGTTTCCAGGGCGGAAACAATGCCGGCCACACCCTGGTGGCAGAGGATCGAAAGATCGTATTGCACCTCATTCCCTCCGGCATTCTCCATCTGGGCAAGATGTGCCTCATCGGCAACGGGGTGGTGCTCGACCCGGAAGTGTTTTGCGAGGAGCTCGACCGACTGCAGCAGATCGGAGTGGATGCCGGACCGGAACATTTAAAGGTAAGCCATAAAACCCACCTCATCCTGCCCTATCACAAGCAGCTGGACGGCTTGCGGGAAAAGATGAAGAGCGGCCGGGAGCGCATCGGAACCACCGGCAGAGGCATCGGTCCAGCCTATGAGGACAAGGTGAGCCGAATCGGCATCAGGGCTTGCGACATTCTGGACGAAGAGCTGCTGGGGCGCAAAATCGAGCGGGCCCTGGAGGAGAAGAACGTCCTTTTCCAGCATCGATTCGACGTCCAGCCCTTCAAGGCGGAAGAGGTCCTGGAGGCCATTCTTCCTGCCACCAGAAGGCTGCAGCCCTATTTGACCGATGCTTCGGCGGAGATAGCCCGGGCCTGGGAGGGGGGCAGGAAAGTCCTTTTCGAAGGGGCTCAAGGTGTCCATCTGGATATCGATCACGGAACCTATCCCTTTGTCACCTCCTCGAATACCGTGGCCAGCAATGCCTCCACCGGCAGCGGCTGCGGGTTATCACCCATCGATCGGGTCACGGCTGTGGTCAAGGCCTACAGCACTCGGGTCGGAGCGGGCCCTTTCCCCACGGAGCTGGAGGACGAGCGCGGGGAGCATTTGCAGAGCCAGGGGGCCGAGTTCGGTGCGACAACAGGGAGAAGGCGCAGGTGCGGGTGGCTCGATCTGGTCATCCTGCGCGAGTCGGTAAGGCTCAACGAGCCTTCGGAGATAGCCCTGACCAAGCTGGACGTGCTCTCCGGGCTGGAGGAAATCAATGTCTGCACCAAGTATCTGTTGAACAACGAGGTCTTTGAGTACCCTCCGCAGCTGGAGAATGGGCTTGCCGCAGTAGCCCCGGTCTACGAAAGCCTGCCCGGCTGGAAGGAGGACATCTCCGCGGCCAGATCCTGGGACGACCTCCCCAGTGCGGCCCAGGAGTACGTCCGTTTTCTGGAGCAGGAGCTCCGGGTCCGGGTGGGAATCATTTCCGTGGGTCCGGATCGGAGTCAGACCTTGATCCGAACCAAAGCTCCGGCCGCTTAGGGCCATGATGGAACAGGGATGCGTTGCTTCGCTTCTGCCGCCTGAGAAACAGGAGCGGGTGGCTTCCTATCTCGGCCGGCTGTCTTCAGATCCCCCCTACTGCCTTCTTCTCGAAGGAGGCAGCAAAGAGCAAAGGAAGCAGCTGGCCCTGTACTGGTGCGCACTGCTCAACTGCACCCAGGGCGACAGGCCCTGCGGCCGGTGCCGGGAGTGCGCCCAGATCGCCAGCGGCATTTTCAGGGAGCTCTATTGGCTCAACGGAGAGCAGGGTGCGATCAAGATCGAGGAGGTGCGGACCTTTCGGCGGTACATGGCAGAGAGGATGAGCCAGGGCTCGGTTCGCGTCTTTGTGCTCCACGAGGCTCAGGAGCTGACCCCCTCAGCTGCCAACGGCCTGCTCAAATCCCTGGAAGAGCCCCTTCCGGGAAACGTCTTTCTGTTGCTGGCACCGCAGCGGAGCCTCCTTTTGCCCACCCTGGTATCCAGGAGCTATCTCTTCACCCTGGGCTGGCTCCCATCACAGGAGGAGCAAAGCGAAGCAGCGGCCAGCTGGATCGCACGGCTGCTCCAGTTTTGGAAAACCGGAGAGGGCCTATTCGAGTATACGGGACAAAAAGGTGCCCTGGACAAGGATCTGGTCCGGGAGATACTCCTCGCTCTTCAGAAAAGGCTGCTGCAGGCCATGCTCGGCGAGTCGAAGGACCAGTGCGCCGTGTTCCTGCAGGAGAAGCTGGGGCTGGAGGCCAGGATGCGTCTGCAGGAGGGCCTGGATAAGGCTATCCACTCCCTGCAGCATCAGGTCAACCCCTCCCTGGTCCTGGATTGGATCGGCCTGGAGGTCTGGAGCCGAATTCCCACCGGCAGCAAAAAGCAGGGGCCTTGACTTTTGAGGGCGGAGCATTTATTTCCGGGAAGCGCAGTCTACCGATTTGAGGCGTTTGGTTTCAATAGCTTATTGCTGACGGAGGGGCAATGTACGAGTTTGTTCGCGGCCCGTTGGCCCTAATTGCGTTCATTATATTTCTGCTGGGTATCGCTTGGCAGATCTATCGCTTCTACCGGGTGACCAGAGAGCCTCAAACCCGGGTGCATCGATTCCCCAGGCCCAAGCTGGACCAAATGAAGGCCGAGGGCCCCCCGGAAGAGATCCGGAAAAAGGCGCGGCGGCAGGGGACGGTCCTGGGAATGAACCCCTCCATGGCTGTAATAACCACCGTGTTTCACATCGTGCTCATCATCACCCCGGTGTTTCTGCTGTCCCACAATATCCTCATTGAGCTCTCCTGGGGGTTCCAGCCTCCTTCCCTGCCGGAGTCCTTCACTGATATTCTGACGCTCGTGGTGCTCGGCTTCGGAGCGTTCTTTCTCTACCGGCGTATCGCCTTGCCCCGGGTGAGATCCATCACCAGCTACCGGGACTACCTCATTTTTGCCGTGGTTTTCGCCCCCTATCTGACAGGCTTTCTGGCCTACCATCAGCTCTTCGCCTACAAGACGGTGCTCATCCTGCACATTCTCGCCGGAGAGCTCATGCTCGTCTGCATTCCCTTTACCAAGCTGATGCACATGATCTTCTTCTTCCTCAACCGCTTCTCGATGCCGGGCGAATACAGCTTCGTCCGCGGAAGCAGAGTCTGGATCTGAGGCAATAAGCATGCAAAGTGAAACCAATCACGCCGTGGACAGCCGCCGGATCAAATCCATGCTCCACGAGCACAAGGATCAGATCAGGTTTGCCCTCTCCGTATGCGTCCGCTGCAGCATGTGCGCGGAGAGCTGCTTTTTGTTCGAGACGAGCGGCCATGATCCCAAGTACATGCCCTCGCACAAGTTCATCAACTCCCTGGGCTACCTGTACAGGAAGAAGGGGCGAGTCACTTGGGAGGAGCTGTCGCACATCAAGGAGATCGCCTGGAATCGCTGCGTTCTGTGCACCCGCTGCTACTGCCCCCTGGGAGTGGATATCCCGTTTCTCATTGCACTGACCCGGAACATATGCCGAAGCCAGGACGTGTTCCGGGAGTACACCTAGTCAGCTTTGCCTTCGGCAAATCTGACTTAATGCTCATTTTATTGAAGAAAAAAAATCATATTTTTCAAAATGTTGATAGAAGGATACCGTAACCGGATTGACCAGGCACTCCGTTTTTGAAGCAATTATCTCAGGGTATTCAAGAACTAGAGAGTTCACGGTTCACAGTTAGAAGAAGCTGATAGCTCATAGCTGATAGCTCATAGCAAGAGTGAAGAGCAG
>CAZQPF010000151.1:0-4429 GCA_964595165.1 uncultured Desulfohalobiaceae bacterium | reverse complement strand
AGCTCTTTCTTTTAACTCTATGTTTTTATTGACTTCTGGACACTGACTTCTGACCACTGCGACTGCAAAACGATTTTTTGCAGTCGCATCTTTGAAGGGAAACAGCAATGCATTGCAAAAGGGAAAACGTGTTTCATTGTTGGGTAAGGTTGCTTTTCCTCGTTCTGCTCTTTGGCGCAGCGATGCCCGAGAGCCTTCAGGCGGGAAACGGCTGGAAGATCTACGTGCGAGAAGTGGCCACGGTCTCCGGAGAGCGGGTGCTCCTCAAGGATATCGCCCGCCCCATGCAGGGCATGGAGCAAAGCGCCTGGCAGCGCTACGGCGGCCGCGAGCTGTGGTCTGCGCCGCCTGAAGGCCGGCGGCAAACCATCTTTCAGGACAAGCTCCGCAAGCTGCTTGTGTCCTATCTCGGCTCGCTGGCCCACTCCTGCGTGCTGCCCCAAAGGCTGATTCTTCAACGCGGGGGAAGCGTGCTCCGGGAAAAGGAGATCGTAGACACGGTAAAGGCCTTTTTGCGGGATAGAGCCGCAAGCTGGGACGGCGAGGTTCGTCTGCGCCAAATCCGCCTCCCGAAGTTCATCCTCCTCTCCGGGCAGGAGGACCATATCGCCTGCGAGGTGAGCACTCGGGTCGAGCCCGGCCACAACTCCGTGACTCTCAAGGTTGAAGGCGTCCGGGGCGAAACCAGGAGAAAGCTCTCCGGTACGGTGTTTCTGGATCTGTGGAAAGCCGTGCCCTGCGCATCCAGGCCGCTGAACAAGAACGATCTCTTGAGCGGCGATGAGATCGGCTATCAGCGTAAGAACCTGGCCTATCTCCCGTACGAGGTATGGGACGGGAAAGGGGGCCCCTGGCGCCTTACCCGCTCGGTGGGGACCGGGCAGGTGATCTACGCAAGAAACCTGGAGCCGATGCCCATGGTATGCCGGGGCGACGAGCTGAGCCTGTTGTTCCGCGGCGAGATGATCCGGCTCCAAGTACCGGCCCAGGCCTTGGAGGACGGCAAGGCGGGGGAGACAATCAAGGTCCGCAACCTGCAGAGCCGGAAGGTGGTCCTGGCCGAGATAACCAACGATTCCCAGGCGGTGGTCAAATGAATAGCAGCAAAGCAGCCTTTTTCAAAAGCTTCTCCCGGAACCCTTGCCTGGCGGGACTGATCTGCCTTGTCCTGGCCGCGGCCTTCTCCGGCTGTGCCCCGGCCCATAAGGCGAGCACCCCCATGCCCAGCCTGACCCCCCCAGGGCCGCAGCCCATAGAGAAGGTGGACAACCCGGGCTCGCTTTTTCAGCCCCAGCGGGCCGAGTATTTGTTCGCGGACAATCGGGCCACCCGGGTGGGGGATATCGTGATGGTCCATATCGTGGAGATGACCGAGGCGAGCAGCGAAGCGGAGACCACTGCGGACAAGGAGTCCACGGTGGATGTCGGGGTAGACAGCTTCTTCGGCAAGAGCAAGTTTCTGGGGCTTCCCGGGGCAGTCGGCGAAACGCCGCTTGTCGGGGCTTCCACAACCAACGAGTTCGACAGCACCGGCGAAACCACCCGGGAGACCAGAATACAGGCCACAGTCGCGGCTCGCGTGGTTCGCGTCCTGCCCAACGGCCTCATGGAGGTGCGCGGCGGCAGGGAGGTCCGGGTGAACGATGAGAATCAGATCATCTTCCTGAGTGGGCTTATCCGGGCCCGGGATATCGGACCGAACAACGCGATCAGCTCCAACCAGCTCGCAGATGCCAAGATCCATCTTTACGGCCGGGGCGTGCTGGCGGACAAGCAGCATCCGGGATGGATGGCTCGCATCATCGACAATGTCTGGCCTTTCTAGCCAAGAATGCAGACATTCTTGGCTAGAGGATTTTTGTTGAGCCTCCCGGAGGCAACGGCTTCACTTTATGCGCTCTGCGCCATACGGAGTTGCCTGTGCACTCAATGCTTCGTAATCAAGAGGGGAAGTTGAGTTGAAGGAAATGATCCCTGGTCAAGCAATACGCTGCTGCATGGTCCTCATCATGCTGCTGATCCTCTGCTCCGGCCTCTCGGCCCAGTCCGTGCGGCTCAAGGACATAGCCAGCTTCAGCGGGGTGCGCTCCAACCAGCTCGTCGGCTACGGACTGGTGGTCGGCCTGTCCGGAACCGGAGACCAGAGAGGGGCTGATTTTACCATTCAGTCCATCGCCAACATGCTGGAGAATATGGGGGTCAAGGTGGAAAAGGAGGACCTGCGGCCGCAGAACGTGGCTGCGGTGATGGTCTCGGCTGATATGCCGGCCTCGGCAAGGCCCGGCTCCGAGCTCGATGTCACGGTCTCCTCCATCGGGGACGCCGAGAGCTTACAGGGAGGGGTGCTCATGATGACCCCGCTCAAGGGGATAGACGGCAAGGTATACGCCCTGGCCCAAGGCCCGCTGGCGCTGGGCGGATACTCTGCCGGCGGTCAGGCGGCCAGCACCACGAAGAACTTCACTACGGTGGCCAAGATTCCCGGCGGAGCGGTGGTGGAGCGGCCGGTCCCTTTCAAGTTCAATACCCAGAAGGCGCTGACCATCAACCTCCAGGTCCAGGACTTCACCACCACCCAGCGTGTGGTGCGAAGCATCAACGAGGCCCTCGGCGGCGAGTTCGCCAGCCCCAGAGACGTTTCCACCGTGGAGCTGAGGGTACCGAAAAGATTTCAGGGCAATCTGGTTCCCCTGATGGCCAACCTGGAAAATCTGCCTGTCAATCCGGACAGCAAGGCCAAGGTGGTGGTGGACGAGAAAACCGGTACCGTGGTTTTGGGCAGCAAGGTGCGCCTCTCTCCGGTGGCAGTGGCTCAGGGCAACCTGCAGGTGGTGGTGGAGGAAAAGCCGCAGGTGTCGCAGCCGGCTCCCTTCAGTACCGGAGAGACCGTTGCGGTTCCCAGGACAGAGGTGGAGGTCGAGGAGGAGGAGAACCGCCTGACCATCATGCAAGGGGCCCGCTTGCAGGAGCTCGTGGACGGCCTGAACGCCATCGGGGCAACGCCGAGGGATCTTATTTCCATCTTGCGCACCATGAAGGCCGCCGGCGCCCTCCATGCCGAGCTGGAGGTTTACTGACATGGTTCAAGCATCGACCAATACCTTGCCCGGATTGCTCCGGGAGCAGGACTTCGGGGATCGCAACAGGCAGCTGGAGACCTTGCTGCAGGGGTTGAAGAAGGGCCAGAAGCAGGACGGATCCGGCAAGGAGCTCAAAAAGGCCTGCCAGGAGTTCGAGGCGGTCTTTATCCAGAAGATCTGGCAGAAGATGCGCCAGACCCTGCCCCAGGACGGCCTGTTTGAGAACCGCATCCTGGAGAAGTACCTCTCCCTGTTCGATCGGGAGTTTTCCAAGGACATGGCTGCCAAGGGCGGCATCGGCCTGAGCGATCTTCTCTACGAGCAGCTCCAGGGGGAGTTGGAGGCCCAGAGCAGCCAGGCCCTGTTTCCGGCAAAAGAGGGCTCCCCAGATGCGGCTCCCGGGGTTCCCTCCCGGCAGGAAGAGGCCGGGGGGGCTCCAGCTGAAAATGACCGGGTGGAAAAGGAGAGCCCTCGCGGCGAGGCGAGCTTTGCCAAAGAGAAGCTGCTGCACCAGGTGGAGGAGCTGGCCAGGCGGATTGAGGCCCGGCAAGGCCCTGCAGGCGCAGCCGGTTCACCCGGAGCGACTTCCTCTGCTGCCCTGCCTCCGGATTCCGCCCCGGAAATTTTTTCCGGTTCCCTTCCCGAGATGCGCACCCCGGTGGACGGGCAGGTGAGCTCCGGATTCGGCTGGCGCAAGGATCCGATAAGCGGTGAGAAAGCCTGGCACAGCGGGGTGGATCTGGCGGCGCCCAAAGGAACCTCCGTGTCCGCCTGCTGGCCGGGAAGGGTGGAGTTCTCCGGTGAGAAGGAGGGCTACGGCAAGCTCGTGGTGGTGGACCACGGCAGGGGCTGGAAGAGCTATTACGGCCACAACAGCCACAACCTGGTCCGCGAAGGAGATGTGATCAGGGCCGGTGAGAAACTGGCCGAGGTGGGCGACACCGGGCGTTCCACCGGACCGCACCTGCATTTCGAGATCCGGCAGAAGGATACCGCCTGGGATCCGAACCAGATCCGCAGGCGCATTCTGGCCGGCCTGCACATCGGCAAAACAGCCTAGAAAAGATTGCATAAAGATTGCATTCCGAAGACGGAATGCAATCTTAATACTGTATTGCAAACAGAAGAAATGGATATTTGAGTCAGCGCAGCCTCCGGAACCAGGGTGATTAAAAGAGAAATTCCTGAGCTGCTCCCCTGCACTCAGTTCGCATCATCAAGTTCTGAATTGAAAGATAATTTCAGCCCATGTACGTAATACCACCAAAAACAAAGCTCGACGAACTGGGTGCAGGGGTGAGGGGTTAAAATCTGGAGTTCATGCGAGGCTCTAAAAGATTCCCCTGCCG
>CAZQPF010000150.1:0-4482 GCA_964595165.1 uncultured Desulfohalobiaceae bacterium | reverse complement strand
GAGCTGGCGGCCCTGGCCGCAACCGTGCTCTACCATGTGCGCACCGCAGCTCTGCGCGACTCGCTGGAGCCGATGATCTCGCGCATCGGCGGCTCAAAGGACCGGGAGAGACCCGCATCCTATACGGTAAGGGCGGAAACCGACATTATCGACGTGGAGCTCAAGGGCACCCCCCAGGGGAGGCGCTGGAGCTTTGAAGCCCGGGTGAACGGCCGCCGCCACGAGGTGCATACGCCGCCGTTCGAGTTTTACCGCCGCAGGCTCAAGCTCTGGATAGACGGGGAGGTCCACCGTTTCCGGATGCGCTTTGAAAAGCCCTTCACCTTCGTGGCCTTCTGCGGGATTGCGCGCCTGTTTGAGATTTATACGAGCAAGGAATGGCGCCTGATGCAATACATGCCGCCAATCCTGGAACAGGAGGCCGAAAATGTGCTTGTCTGCCCCATGCCCGGCCAGGCGGTTGACGTCCTGGTGAAGAAGGGCGACCGGGTTTTTCGCGGTCAGAACCTGGTGGTTCTGGAGTCGATGAAGATGGAAAGCAGCGTTGCCTCTCCGGTGGATGGCGTGGTGGCCGCCGTTAAGGTGCTTGCCGGCCAGACCGTTGAAGCCGGTGAAGTCCTGGTTCAATTCGATTGAAGGACAGGGACAAACCTGCGGGACCGTAAATCGCCATAGGGTTTCGGCGCCTGGGAAGATGCGACTGCAAAACGATTTTTTGCAGTTGCCTCTTGTATGCCCCTCTGCAAGATGTATGAGTTCTTATCCCTGCTTCACAGGGGAAAGCAGTCCAACTTGTTGGCAAAATGGTCTTATCTGCCCATGACCAACCAGATTATGCAAAACTTTGTAGTTGTTTCTTTCATATCTCACTCGTCCGGCAACGATAGCCGGATGGAGGTCTAGCTTACGAGCTAAATCTTCCACATCAGGCTTTTTGGCTGTCTTCCGTGCCGGGTGATTCTGCCAAATCTGCTCAGGGATCATGGTAGAAGCTGCAAAGTTGGATGCTTCTCGTTCCTTTTGGTCAAAATTGTTTTGAATGTCTTCGTCCAGGATAAGTCTTTGTTCTGGAGTGATGTGCAGCTTCAGGTGGACAAGCTCGTGCATGAGAGTAAACCAAAAAGCATCAATCCTGTCATTTCGCAGCGTCATGCCGATGACCGGCGTCTCATTTTCAAGAAGCATACAGGCGCCGTCCAAGTAAGTATGTGGATAGTGGCGCTCGAAAACGAGCTTGATGCCCAGTCCAGCCAGATAATTCATGGCCAGGAGTGGACCTTGTTCCCCTGCCGTGCTCATCCGGGCCAATTTGTGCAGAACATCCGTGGTCAGCTTCTCTGAGCTGTACTCGCCCAGAGGCTGATCACAGTACTGCTCAAAAAAGCGAGCCTTGGCCATTATCGCCAGCAGCCAAGCCTGGAGGGCGTAAGAATCAGCAGAGCGCCCATTATAGCCGCCTTGGCGGAGCATGAGTGAATAGCCATTGGGGGCCCATTGTTTGCCGGCAAGGTTATAAAGAGATCGAACAATCTCTTCGGCATGTTCCGTAAAGTTCTTCCTGATTTGCGACACCCAGCCCCGGGTGGCGATTTCACGCACTGGAAATCGTTGCCACTCGACCTCTGGATCTTGGTCCGGCAGGCTCTCAGGATCTTCCTGCAGCAGTACCTCAACTGGAATGTGCAAATATTTATGCAAAGCCCTTATCATGGGCAGTGATAACCGGCGTTTTCTGTTCAGTACCTCAGAGACCTTGGAATGCGATCCGATGAAGGTGGCCAAATCCTTTTGCCTCAGGTTCAGGTCGTCCATGCGTTGCTTGATGGCGCTGATGGGGTCAGGGTATTCGATCGGGTACTGCTCGCTCTCATACTTGTCCACCAAGTGCCCCAGAAGCTCCAGCTCTCTTTCCTGCTCATAGTCCAGATCAGCGGCCATTAGGGCTTCCATCCTCTCCAGGGCCTGCTGATATTCCGTTTCATCCTTGATTATTCCTAAAACCATAACCTGTATCCCCCTTTTACACTGTGGAGGCGTCGGGCAGCTTGTCGTACTCAGCGTGGGTTCCGAACCAGCGGATAAAAACCGTCTGCGACTTGAAATGAATGGTTACGATGAGCCGATAGCTGTTGCCTTTCAAATCGAAGACACAATGGTCTTTCCCCACATAGTCCGTTCTGGGGTAATCCTGGCGCAGCTCCTCAAAATGGGACCACTTCGCGTGTTTAACCGTATGAAACCATGTTCGAAGGGCCTCCTTGGCATTGGGATACTTGCTTTCATAGGCATACAAAGCTGGCCGAGCCACAATCCTCATGTTGAGAATAACCCAGGGCTGAAGCTCTGTCCAGGGGAAATTTCCCAATTTGGGAAAATAATTTGTGGACTTTTTTTTCGACGAATAGTTGCTTAGTTAATTTTTTGTCGGAGTCTTGTCAAAAGCAGATAATTTGACAATGCTATCAGGTAGAAGCCATCCGTCAAGAGGAAGAACGCCAACGTCAAAGAACTCAAAAGCTGAAACGGATTGAAGAGCAGAAACGAAGAAGAGAAGAGCTGCAAGCACGGATGAATCAGGAAAAGAAACGGGTCGACGGTCTCGTTTATGAATGGAATATGGATAGCCTATCCGGGTGCCACTGACCTTATCAAGATATCGCTATGTGGTAGAAGGTTGGCATGACGACTCAAGTCGCGTGGTGAGAGGTCGATACAGACACATTTTTTGCCATTTTGACAAAGGCTTTTTCTCCTGTATAACCCAATAAGGAAGGTCCTCTCAGTCGGGTCCACATCATCTTTAGAAATAACTGGGGCACGGCCAGACAAGATCATTTGCACGTCCGGATCGCTTCCGCCTTGCTCTCTAATACGGGGAAAATAGGCCATGAGCGCTGAGATCCTTTCCGGAGAAGAGCTTCGTTCCCACCCGATCCACTTCCTTCTCATTCCCGGCTTTTCCATGCTCGGGCTCCTCTCGGCAGTGGAGCCGTTCCGCGTGGCTAACCAGTTTCAAAGCGAGATGTTCAGCTGGCACTTCATCTCGGTGAACGGGGAGCCGGTGACGGCGAGCAATGGCATGTCCTTCGAGGTGGAGCAGGGTATCGAAGGCCTGGCCGACCTGTCTACACTTGTGGTCTGTGCCGGCTTTGGGCCGGAAGCTGCCGCCAAGCCGGAAATGCTTGACTGGCTCCGCAGCCGGGCAGGGGAAGGGACGGATATGGGGGGAATCGACACCGGGAGCGTGCTTCTAGCCCGGGCCGGGCTGCTCAAGGGGTTCCGGGCCACAGTGCACTGGGAGTACCTCAGCTCCTTTCAGGAGGACTTTCTTGAAGTCGATGTGACGGGGAGCTTGTTCGAGATCGATCGAAAGCGCTTCACCTCCTCAGGCGGCACCTCATCGCTCGATATGATGCTCCAGCTCATCTCCTTGAGCCACGGCTACGACCTGGCGGTGAAGATATCCGAGCAGTTCATCCACGAGCGCATCCGGGAGCCGCACGACGATCAGCGCATGCCGGTGAGCCTCCGCCTCCAGATTCACCATCCTAAGCTCATCCGCATTGTGGAGATCATGGAGCAGAATCTGCAGGACCCTCTCACCGTCGACGATCTGGCCTCCCGTGTGGGACTCACTGCGAGGCAGCTGTCTCGTCTGTTCCGCACCAACCTTGATCAAAGCCCGGCCAGCTTCTACTTAGGGCTGCGCCTGGAACGGGCCAGGCAGCTCCTGCGGCAAACCGGGCTGCGCATCCTCGACGTGGCGCTCGCCTGCGGGTTCGCCTCCAATGCGGCCTTCACCAGGGCCTACTCGAAGCATTTCCAGCGACCGCCCAAGTCGGAAAGGCTATAGCCGCGTGTCGGCGCAACTCAGTGCTTCCTGGAAATCCCGATGGACCGTCCGGCGTATCGCGGCCAGTCCAGGCCGGCTTGGGCCTCGTAAAGCGCCCGGATCTGGGACTCCACGTCTGGAGCAAAGGGCTTGGCCCGAACCTCGGGAGCGGTCTGAACGTGGATCAGCATGAGCTCTTCAGTGGCGAGCACCTTGGGCTCATCGCCGTGATACATGGTGTGCAGAGCGTGTATCCGTTTTGGGTCGAAGTCCAGAACCCGCGTGGTCACCCTGAGGGGCTCCCCCTCTGCGATCTCCTGGAGATAGACAATGTGTGCTTCAGCGGTATAGACCGAGACCTGGCTTGCTTCTGCGGCTGGAGCCCACAGCCCAATGCGTTCATAAAAGGCGTCCGAGGCAAACCCGAAAACGAGGACATAAAAGGCCTCGCTCATATGGCCATTATAGTCCACCCACTCCGGCTTGACCCCGGTACGATACAGCTCGAGCTCTCCATTGCTCGTTCTCATAAGACATCCTTTAATGGCTCAAGCCCCGGCACTCCTGCAGGACCTTGAGGATGCCAATGAGGCATTCGTCACGCTCCTGCACCAGCTGAGCCACTTGTCTTCCGTTGCTCTTCTCCTCGC
>CAZQPF010000149.1:0-4740 GCA_964595165.1 uncultured Desulfohalobiaceae bacterium | reverse complement strand
CCTTTTCCAGGATCACCTGGGCCACTGCTGCAACATCCAGAGAATGATAGGGAAGGGGGTGATAAATTTGATAGTGATCGTTTCCGTTTAATGAATAGTATGTCTTGCCCCAATAAAAAAGGTAACTTTTTGACATAATAAGACATTGTCCTTTGCATTCGTAAAATCCATTTTTAGATGAGTTCGTCTCTTGGTCTTCACAGACCAAATTTTCGTCCGAGGTCTACCTACCTTTCTACGTTCTGCAATTCAAAAAAGCCTGCTAGGTCCACCCTAGGGTGGCTATCTGAGCGAATATGCCCTGCCCTGAACTCGTTCTCATACTTCATATAGGCTGTTCATACTAATGATGATCGCTTTCGCCTCCTCCCTCAACCACTCCGGATCCAGAATCTCCGCCCCGTCACCCCAGGAGAAGGCCCACCACATGATCTCCCTGGGCTCGGCAACCTTGGCACGGAAAACGATCGTTCCATCGGAGCCCTCCTCGATTGTCTGGGTGTGATGCCAGAGGGTCTCCTCGATGTAGCGCCGCACCTTAGGGTAGAAGCGCACGCTTACCTCTGTCTCGGCTCGGCCGGCATAGGCTGTAAAGGTGCCCTGATGCCGGCTGCGGAAGTCGAAGTCTTTCCGGCGGGTAAAATGGAGTGCGGTTTCCTTGATGCGCTTGATGCGTGCAGCCTTGAAGGTCCGAAAGTCCTGACGTGTGGGGCAGTAGCCGTCCACGTACATGGACCGGTTCTGGAAGTAGAGGATATAGGGCTCAAAGGTATAGCTCAGGCTCTCCCGGCTGTCCGGCTTGAGATAGTCGATCTCCAGGCGGCGCTGCTCCAGGCAGGCCTGCTGGAGGGCGTTGAGAATGGAGGGATCGCAGCCGAAGCCCTCGCGGAGAACAAAGTCGTCGAACAGGACCGAGGTTGCCTCGCGCCATCTTGCATCCAGAGAGGAGATGAGCTTTCTGGCCGCCTCCAGCCCCTGGTAGGAGAGGGAGCTCTCCCCGCTCGCAGCGAGCTGCCGAACGGCCATGATCAGGGCCAGGCGCTCGCTCAGGGAGAAGGGCTCCATGGGCAGGGCCGCCTCCTCATCGATCACGAAGCAGCCGTTTTCACGGTGAAAGGAGAAGCCGAGCGAGGCGAGAAGCTCCTTGTCCTTGTAAAACTGGCTGCGGCTGATGCCGAGCTGCTGGAGAACAGAATCCAGAGACTGGCAGGGATCGGCCTTGACGGATGTGACCAGGGCCAGAATGCGCTTGATGCGGGTGGAGTACTGTCCAGCCATACTGGGGAGTCTATCCAAGGTGCTAGACGGAAAACAACCGATTTTTGCCGCTCATGTCCTCCCCCGGGTGGACGGATGCGACTGCAAAAAATCCTTTTGCAGTCGCAGTGATCACCCATTAAAAGGCCCTGGGGGTTGATGTCAGTAAGAACAAATAGTTAAAAGAAAGTGCTTGCTCTTGTATCCCTCAAGCACGACTTCTTGCAGGTGCGGCTGAGAGAGAGCTCATGAGCCAAGCTGCCGCAAAGCACGACGTATCCATTCCGGGCCATATGTTTCCACCGCCAAGACGCAAGGTGCGCAAGGGCAAGAAACGTGAAGGGATGGCAAGCTAAAGCCTGGCGGCATGCCCTGGGCTAAAGGCGCGATGAATGCGGCCTGGCCAAGGTCACCCCGCAAGCTTTCCTTCTTCCATGACGTCTTGAGCGAAGCCGGCGGTGAATTTTCTGAAAGCACCTCCATGCTGAGCTCCCTATAAAATTATCTTCAGTATATAAGCTATGGGCTCCAATCAAATGCTTTTGATATATTTAGAAATATATCACCGAATTTGCAAGAATATGAATAGACTTCATTATACAAGCTCTTAAATTGCACTTCTGTATTTAAATTTAAAAAGTCAATATGTGCTTCCTTACTTTGCATATCAGCATCACTGATAAGCAGGCTAATCTCTCTTAACCTTAAAAATTTTTGTGATTCCCCCGGTCTAACTACTGTTTTATTAGGTAGCAATTGAATCTTTCCATATTTAGTAGACATTGCATCACCTATTATTTGCCAAATTCTATCTTCTTCTAATTTAGATCCTTCAAATGAAATGCTATGTTCTACTATTATAGCTGGCCCTAATCCATCATTTCTTAAAGAAAGCCAAACAACATCATCGTATCCAACTTTTCCATGTTGTTTTTCAATGTCTAACAAAGGCTTGACGCTTATTTTGTTATGTTCGCGTAACATTAATGCCTGCCAAGCAGAGATAATCAATGCAATTGCTGCTATTGTCACAGCAGTAAAAGATATCCATTCGCTCAAAGAGGGTTTATCGTTTTTCATTTGCTACAATTTTGCAATCTGTTTATTGATAACATCATTTGTATTTCTCTAAACCTGCCTTCCTCAACCTATCTACCTGATCTGCATATAATCTGTAAATAGGCCGATCGGCTGAGATTTGATCTTCCTGGACATCTCAAGGGCCGGAAGAGGGCTCATGAGCCAAGCTGCCGCAAAGCAAGACGTATCCGTTCCGGGCCGGATTTTTCCACCGCCAGGGAAGACGCCGAGTAGAGAGCAGGCGCGCACATGTTTAGACATTGCTGAGAAGCCATAAAGCTTTCGAATCATTCCCGCGCATGCGGGGTACACTCACTCAAGCACTACTCGTCTTGACTTTGGGACTGGAAAGGGCTACTTTTTTAATAAAAGAGGCTACCATAAGGAGCACATGCATGCTAAAAGCTGGCATCAAAGAGGTAAAGAACAATCTAAGCCGCCTGTTGGCTCGAGTGAAAGACGGAGAGGTGATTTTGATCACTGAAAGGGGAAGGCCTATAGCCCGTATTGTCCGAGAGGCCGGCGACGAGCCCTACATCCAGGAAGCTCTTTGGCCTCTCGTACAGCAAGGGCTGGTCGTCTTGCCGGACAAGGGGATGAAGAAAGACCCGCTGACTCCGCTGGAAGTCCCTGGCAGGCCTGTTTCGGAAATGATGCTCGAAGACCGGCGGTAAGCCCGGATGATTCTGTACCTGGACACGAGCGCCATTTTGAAGCGCTACTTCCGGGAGCATTTCTCCGATGCCGTCATTGCGCTTTGGAAATCGGCCAGCCATCTCGTCACATCTTCGGTTGCTTATGCCGAGACCATGGCCTCCATGTACCGGAAACAACGTGAGGCAGATCTCAAAGTATCTCTTATCGAAAATGTCGTAACTTCATTCTCCGATGACTGGCAGGCCTTTATACGGGTTGAGGTCAATGATGACCTCAATGATCTCATTTCCGGTCTCGTGGTCAGACATCCCTTGAGAGGCTTTGACGCAATCCACCTTGCTTCGGCTCTGGCCATCCATAAACGGCTTCCCCGCGATTTCGTTTTTGCCTGCTTCGACAAGGCACTCCTTACTGCTGCACGCGCCGAGGGCCTGGAGACCTTTCCCTCCGCAGATAGCGATTGAGGGAAAGGAATTTGAAGGGTCTCTTAATGTTCGGCTCTTCCGGTTTTTGCGTACCTGGATGTGAGAAGGAAGCCAGGCAGAGAAAGATTTGGGTTCGCGCCCGCTTCGCTAGAGCTACGGAGATCGCCGAGGAAAGAGCTGA
The DNA here is from genome assembly GCA_964595165.1 of uncultured Desulfohalobiaceae bacterium. Taxonomy (GTDB): domain Bacteria; phylum Desulfobacterota; class Desulfovibrionia; order Desulfovibrionales; family Desulfothermaceae; genus CAZQPF01. The sequence continues at coordinate 1,140 of CAZQPF010000149.1, read as the reverse complement.
GGAGCAAGAGATTTTGCCCGTGCGCGAGAAAGACCGCCCGGGCAAAAAGCTCCACGCCTTCGGCAAAAGAACCTCTCTTTGCCCGCCAGGGCGGAGCCCTTTCCCTTGGCTCCGGCTCGGAGCAAAGGGAAAAACCCCCTCCTCTCCTCTGCCCTCTCTTGAGGCTCTGCGCCTCTAGCGAGTCTGCGCGGGACCATTCTTCAAGGTACGCATTCGTCGGATGAACCAGAAATCAATCAACGAATCAAGCACTGGCGACAGGCCTGATCTTCCCCAGCACATCCCGCAAGGCTTTCCGAGTCACGGCCATATCATAATCGGCCTGCAAGCCTACCCAAAAGCTGTCATTCAACCCGAAAAAACGGGAAAGCCTGAGTCCGGTGTCCGGGGTAATGGCGCGCTTGCCGGATACAACCTCGCTGATCCGACGTTGTGGGACGCCGATCTCTTTGGCCAATCGGTACTGGGTAATCCCCATGGGCTTTAAGAACTCGTGGAGCAGGATCTCTCCGGGATGAACGGGTGCCAAGTCCCCATCCGCAATATCCGTAAAGTCCATTTTTTCGAGTTGATCGACATGAATGCTCATATGTATCCTCCATCAATGATAATCGACGATCTCAACGTTCCATGCGTGACCATCCTGCCACTCAAAGCATATCCTCCACTGAGCATTGATGCGAATGCTCCATTGTCCAGCTCTGGTCCCGGATAGCTTTTCAAGCCGATTCCCCGGCGGAATTCGCAGCTCTTCAACACGCTCCACTCTGTTCAGCAGGGCCATTTTGCGCTGTGCCGCTCGTTGGGTGTGATCATCAAAACGGCGAACCCGCTGATTCTGCCCCAAACAAATATTGGAATCATAGCATTTTTGGGCACCCCAATAGCTGACCACCTCCAAGCTCATTCAGCTTTTTGATATGAAGGCTATAATAATAAACTGTATAGCCAAGAGCGGGGTAAGGGCACCCTATTTCAATCCCCAAACACAGGTTCAAAAATAGAATGGGGCTACAGCTGTTGATCAATAACCTCAGGATGTGCTTTGAGCCACTCCTTGATCTCCTGGGTCACGGACCGGATACCCTGAAGGTGGTCGATGCACAGGGTATACAGCTCCTGAATCGACACCTCATGATA
>CAZQPF010000148.1:0-4833 GCA_964595165.1 uncultured Desulfohalobiaceae bacterium | reverse complement strand
AGGTCTATCACCTTAACGAGCCCCAAATTTTGTCTAGACAATGGGGGAAAGTTTAGATGGCCAGGATGTCCACCGGCTTGGGAGCGAACTCGTAATCCCCGCGCTCCATTTGATAGAGACCCAATGACATGTTGATCAAATAGAGCATCCTCTGGCCAGCTCCCTGGATGTCCCGGAGGAGCTCTCTCTGCCTCTGGCTCAGGTTGCTGTCCTCGATGAGCAGCTGGGGCAAGGAAATAATCCCGTTCAACGGGGATTTGAGGTCGTGCCTGGTAATTCGGTCCACATCCTCCTTAAGCCGCTCCAGCTCCTTTTGCTCGGTGATGTCGACCATGAACCCGCGCAGCTTAACCGGCTTATCCTCTTCCATCTCCACGCTCACCACATCCCGCAGCCAAACGACTCTGCCGTCCTTGGCCAGGAAGCGGTACTCAAAGGTATGTGACTCCCCACGGGAGGTGCAATCCAGACAGTACCTCCTGGCCCAATCCCGGTCCTCCCTGTGGATATGTTGAACCCAGAACTGAAGCCCGGTCCACTCCTCCGGGCGGTAGCCCAGTATCTTCTGCGCTTGCGGGGCCACATAGGTCCAGCGGTCCGAAGGAATGTGATACTCCCAGAGGATGGCCTCGGTGCCTTCAGCCAACTGGCGGTATTTCTCCTCGCTTTGACGCAGCGCCTCTTCGGTGAGGTACCGCTCCTGCTCCCGGCGAGCCGCTTTGAGCCTGGCCGAGAGTATGGGAGCCACCAAATTCGAGATCCGCACCAGAAGCAGCCTGTCCTGCTCGGTATACTCGGCGGAATGCCTGGCCAGGGCGATCTGGCCTACCAGCTCGCCCCGATCCACAATGGCCGAGGCCATGGCCCGCTGAAACTGAACATGGCCCTGGGGCAGGCTCAAGGGGCCGTTGGAGCGAAGGGTCGTCCTTTCCCTGAGGGACTGCCCCCACAGCCCGCCCCAGGCGGACTGGGGGAAGACAATGTCCTTGTCCTGCATCTGGCACTCTTCCCAGATATCCTTGCTCAGGGAGGGGCAAACCAGGTCTCCTTCCCGGTTGATATATCCGAAGTAGCCAAAGGGGCTGTCCAAGACCTCCTTGATCGCATCCAGCACATGGGCGTACATATCCTCGTCCGACACGGAGAGAAAGATGTGCGAGATGCGGGCCTGCAGGGACAGCTCGGCTTCCGCCTGCTTGCGCTCGGTGATATCGACCAGAGTTGCCTGGTACTCGGCCAGCTCGTCTTTGGCCGTCCGAGCGGCCTGGATATCCGCCTGGACCCAAATGAGGGATCCGTCGCCCCGTTGCAGCTTCAGCTCCCGGCTCTGCTTGTCCCCGGTCTCGGCTGCGTAGTTCAAGGCGGAAAGAAAGACCGACTCGCTGCCGCGAACCAGGAAGCTCCTCAAGCTCCGATGGAGAGCATCATGGCGATCCGCTCCCAGCAGGCTGACCCCGGTCAGGTTGATGCGGGTGATCACTCCCTTGGGGTTCAGGGTGAGATATCCGCAGGGCGCAAACTCATAGAGACAGGCATAGCTTTCGTGAAACTCGGAGCACTCCTGCCTGGATCGCTGCAGCTCCTCATTCTGAATCTCCAGCTCCGCCTGGTGGATCTCCAGCTCGTGGATCAGCTCAAAGACGTCGGTGTAGTCGTTCGGGGTGGAGCCCTGCCTCTGTCCAAGGAGCTCTTCCGCCTGCTGGCGCAGCCGCTCAAACTTATGGGATTGATCTGGGCTGGAAGGCATGGTCTGGCTCCTGAAGGAAAAGAAAGCTGTTCCGATTGATTATTATTTGTAGCAGGCTTTGCTGCAAAAGGTCAAAACTAAAAACCCCAGCTGCTGCCAGGGCGAAACGGCCTTGACAGAGCCGCACTTCGGCTTCAATCTTATCTCCCAGTTTTTTCAATGGATGCGAGCTCTCCTATGCCTTCTCCTGCCCAGCCCAAGCTAGAACACCTCCAGGGCCAGCTCGAAAGGGTAACCTATGCCAACGAGGAGAACAGCTACACAGTAGCCAAGGTCAAGGTCAAAGGCCGCAGGGACCTGGTGACCGTTGTCGGCAACATCGCCTCGCCCCAAGCCGGACAGGTCCTCAAGATGAAGGGCCAGTGGGTGAACCATCCCAGGTTCGGGGAGCAATTCAAGGCGGTTTACTGCGAATGCTCCGTGCCGGCCACCTCCGTCGGCATCCAGAAGTACCTCGGCTCAGGCCTGATCAAAGGTATCGGGCCGGTCATGGCCAAGCGGATCGTGGCTCGGTTCGGGGAGGGCACCCTGGACGTCATCGACCAGGAGCCGGATCGCCTGGCTGAGATCGAAGGCATCGGCGAAAAACGCATCGCGATGATCAAGCAGGCCTGGGAGGAGCAAAAAGAGATCCGGGAGGTGATGCTTTTTCTGCAAGGCCACGGCGTGTCGGCAACCTACGCCAGCAAAATCTTCAAGGCCTACGGGCAAGATTCCATCCGCATCGTCCAGGACAACCCCTACCGGCTGGCTGGGGACATCTTCGGCATCGGGTTTGTCACCGCAGACCGCATTGCGCAAAAGCTGGGCTTTGCAGCCGACTCGCCCTCTCGGCTCCAGGCCGGCGTCCTCTTTGTCCTGCACCAATGCGCAGACGAAGGCCACGTCTACTACCCCAAGGATGAGCTCCTGGCCCGGTGCACCGAAATTCTGGATGTCCAGGCCGGGCTGATCCAGCAGGCCCTTGAGGCCTTGCGCCAGGAGCGAGAGGTAATCCTGGAAGAGCTGGCAGAGGGGGAGGACAGAAAGCCGGTCCAGGCGGTTTTCCTGACCAAGTACCATTTCTCGGAAACGAGCATCGCCGGCAAGCTGAAAAAGCTCCTTCAATCCCCGAAATCTATCCGTCCGGTAGACACCGCCAAGGCCCTGAGCTGGGTGCAGGAGACTTACGGCATTCGCTTGGCCGACAAACAGGCCCAGGCAGTTCAAAAGGCCCTCCAGGACAAGGTTCTGGTAATTACAGGCGGACCGGGAACCGGCAAGAGCTTCCTGCTGCAGGCCATCTTGAAGATCGTGGCCCGGATGGGGGCCGGAATCCTGCTGGCCGCCCCCACCGGGCGGGCCGCCAAGCGGATGAACGAGTCCACCGGCTTTGAGGCCAAGACCATACACCGGCTCCTGGAGTTCGATTTTCAGAAGGGAGGCTTCAAGAAGAACGAGGAGCATCCGCTCAACTGCGATCTCCTGGTCATCGACGAAATGAGCATGGTGGACACGGTGCTCATGCATCACCTGCTCAAGGCTGTCCGGCTGGACAGCACCCTGGTTCTGGTCGGCGATGTCAACCAGCTCCCCTCGGTGGGAGCGGGCAATGTGCTCCAGGACATCATCCGCTCCGGATCGGTGCCGGTGGTCGAGCTCAGCGAGATATTCAGGCAGGCCAGGGAAAGCTCCATAATCGTCAACGCCCACCGGATCAACGCTGGGGAGTTCCCCCGTTTGACGCCCCGGCAGGACAAGCTGGACGATTTTTTCTTTGTCCAGGAGGAAAACCCGGAACAAGTGCTGGAGAAGATAAAGCACCTCATCCTGCACCGCATTCCGAGCCGCTTCCGCCTCGATCCCCTCCGGGACACCCAGGTGCTGTCGCCCATGAACAAGGGGATCGTGGGGGTGGCCAACCTGAATGCCGTCCTGCAGGCCTGCCTCAATCCCCGGGGCAGAGAGATCGTCAGAGGCGGGAAAACCTTCCGCATCGGGGATAAGGTGATGCAGACCAAAAACAACTACGACAAGGACGTTTACAACGGAGACATCGGCACCATTACCGGGCTCGACTCCGAGCTGCAGGAGGTGAAGATCGGCTTTCCGGACAAAAGCGTCGCCTTTGAGCTCTCCGAGCTGGACGAGCTCGTTCTGGCCTACGCCGTAAGCATCCACAAGTCGCAGGGCTCGGACTATCCGGCCGTGGTCCTGCCCCTGCTTACCCAGCACTACATCATGCTGCAGCGCAATCTTGTCTATACCGCCATTACCCGAGGACGCAAGCTGGTGGTTTTGATCGGCACCAAGAAGGCCCTGGCCATCAGCATCAACAACGCCCAGACCCAAAAGCGCTACACCCGCCTGGAGCAGAGGCTGCGGTTCTAGTGGCCTCCCGGTGAAAGGGGAAGCAGCGCAGAAAAGGGATTCGCCAACCCCCAAACAATCTCTATTGGAATAGACGGCTGCGCCTGCCGCAGGGTCTCCCTAGCGGGCCCACTCGGCCGGGCCATCTTCCCTGGGAGCGCCGGCTCGGCTTTCCGGATAGGATCATGGACAGTGGCTGAAAGAAGGCCAGGCTCATCGCGCCGGAAAGCTTCTGGAGCTTTTCTGGAGATGCGGTGTAGGGCAGGTAAGGAGGGCGTTAGCTCGTTCTCCAAGCGGAAATTGAGTGAGGGGAAGCAGCTCAATGAATCAGCGTGGCCAGAGGCCACGCTGATTGGGGGAGGCGACTGCAAAAAGGATTGTGTGCAGGCGCAGCTTACTTGGACTTATTGATGTCTCGAACCAGATAGATCACAAGAAACAGCAGAATTGCGATTTTCATAAGCCGCCCTTCCTTCGGGAAAAAAGTCTTGGCCTGAGCAATCAAAGCGACAGCCTCTTGTCGAGCCGGCAGCTGAGCTGCGCGGTTCAGGCCTTGGACCTCGCAGGGATCGTTTCCTCAGGACGGCGAATACTTAAGCAAACCTTGGCTCCGCGTCAAGGGATGCACCGATAAAAATTGGCAAAAATGCACATCATCCCAGCTGTTCCCGACTTACTTCCCAGTCAGATTTGCCTCCGGCAAATCTGACTTATGGGGTTAATTTAAAAGAATTCAA
>CAZQPF010000147.1:0-5048 GCA_964595165.1 uncultured Desulfohalobiaceae bacterium | reverse complement strand
CGTTTTCACCTCACCTGAGGGCAAGCTGAGATATCCCTGTTCACTCAGTCTCTGCAGGTACTGGCCGATATCCTGCACTTGTGAGGACAGAGCCATCCGCTCCAGGGGATCGAGGTCTGAAAAATGCCAGTCGTACTCAAGAAGCTGCCCGTACAGGGCCTTGTTCAGCCGAGTAAAGCCCTGCGTGCTCTCTTTGGGGATCTTGATTTCATTTTTCCCTGCCCCTACAGCCTTTTGATAGGCTTCTGAATATACCGCTCCCTCCCGGAGCAGGCTCTTCATCAGATACCCGCACGTGGGGCATGAGCAAACCAGGTCATAGCCCGCATCAATTGTCCTGAGCAGGCTCTCCAGGTTCAATGCAGCCCTTTGCAAGGTGCTGTTCTTTTCGCCTTCCAGCAGTGTCGGCATGCCGCAGCACTGCTGCTCAGGCACATGAACCTTGATGTTGTTGTATTCCAAAACAGCTACAGCTGCCTTGGCCACTTGGGGAAAGAGAAAGCCGGCCGTACAGCCGGCAAAATAGGCCACTTTGGGGCCATGTCCTGCGCCAGCCTCCCTCAGCCCCTTCTTCTCCGCCCAGCGGAAAAAGCTCTCCCTGGGCAGGGGAGGCACCCGTCGGGAGGGATGGATACCGGCCGCTTTTTTGAGCATGCCTTTCATTCCGGGAAGTTCCAGACTGCGCTTGACCAGTGATGGCATGGAGCTGGTTATTTGCCCGAACCTTTGGACATCGGCCAGAAGGCGCTGGCGGAGAGGGAGGCCATCTCTATGCACGAATGCAGCCTTGGCTTTGATTATATCCGCTCGAACACTGGGGCAGGGGCACAGGTCGCACAGAGTGCAGCACTGGGCCAGCCCATACAGCTCAGCGTCGCTCGCCGGACGCCCCTCCTCCAATTCCTGATCAAAGAGCCGGTAGAGCTCAGGAAAGAACAGGCAGCTTTCGTCCATGAGGAAACGGCAGGCATCACAGTCTGCACATCCTGCAATGACCTTGCGCATAATCTGTTCAGGACTCGTATTCGGGTCTGAAGCCATAGTCTTCCCCTGGAGGTGTGCAGCTTTGAACTTTCTTCGTCCCCAGGGAGGACCCTGGGGACGTTTTCCTCTTATGGCTCCGGCCATCCTCTTTTTTCTTCTCTAATCTCAGGCTACAGCGAGATGGTGTAGAAGGGGGCTGGAGCCCCAAGAGAATACCTTACGAGGGAGGACCCTCGTAACGAAGAGAAAGTTACGTTCAAACAGGTTGTTGAAAAAAATATTAATTCTCTTTTTCTTCAATAAATTGCCAATAAGTCAGCGCAGCCTCCGGCTGCGACGGCTCTGGGCAACAATTCGAGCGGGTCCGTCTTTATCAGCAGGGCTCAAATCACCAAAAAAGGCCGGGCAATGAAGTAGCCGCCCAAAACAGCGATCAGCAGACCGGCCAGGCGCCTGAACCAGAACCCGCCGGCCTGCATACCCGTCGAGGCCATGACCCGCTGGACCAAGGCGGTGGAGCTCCCGGCCAGGACAATGGGCAGACAATGCCCCAGGGCAAAGAGCAGGATCAGCCCCACTCCGGTGGCGATCTTTTCCTGTACAGTGATCACCGCTAGGATAGGAGCGATAAAGCCAAAGGTACACGATCCGGACACAATACCGTAGGCTAAGCCGAGAATGAAAGCCCCTTTTCTGCCCTTGAGCCGAAACCGGTTGATCATGCCGCCGGACATGGAACAGGCCTTGACCCCGAGCATGTCCAGAGCCACCCAGAAAAGGACCAGGCCCAGGAGAATGGTCCAATAGGGGCTGACCTCCCCCAGCATGCGGCCGAGCAAGGCGCAGATCACCCCGATGATAACAATGGTAATGAACAGCCCTATGGTGAACAGACCGGCGTAAACAGCAGCTTGCCGAGGCTTGGGCATGACCTCCTGCCCCCCGACATAGCCGACGATGAGAGGGATAGAGGCTATATGGCAAGGGCTCAGGGCCACACTGATCACTCCCCACAGGAAGCAACCCAGGGCGGCGATCATTGAACCGCTGGTCATCCATTGATGTATGGTCAGAAATACGTGCTCCATGCTTCCTCCGCTTCAGACGGGATTGGGCAATCAGTTCGCAGCCACCTTCAGCTCCTGGAGGACCGAAACAATGTCCTCCTTGCTCATAAACCCTACGTGTCTTTTCACTTGCTGGCCCGAGGCATCGAAAAAGATCTGGGTGGGGATGGTCCGGATGGAATACTCTCTGGTCAAATGGGGATATTCCCGAACATCGAGGATCAGGATCTCGGCCCGCCCCTGGTATTTTTTCTGGAGCTCCTCCAATATGGGCTGCATCATCTTACAGGGTATGCAGGACCCTTTGCCGAAGTCAGCCAGAACGGGCCTGCCCGATTCCAGTGCTCTGGCCAGGGGATTATCTGCGCTCTTGTCCTTTTGAGCTGCAATCCAGTCTTGATTTTTACTCACCTTCGCCTGCTGAAGGAGATCGTCGATGTACGCTTTCACCGCCTTTTGCTGTTCCATCCGCAGGACATAGGGTCGAAGCTGTTCCTTTATCTCGGCAAAGGTGCTGTCGGCCGGCATCTGCTCTTTGTTTTCCTCATAGAAGCGGCGCAAGTCGGCTTCTCGGACACTCACCTCTTTCAAAACTTCCTGCTCGAACAGGGCTTGAATCAGGTCTTCCTGGCGGATTCCGCTGGCAGCGGTGCCATTGCCCTTCTCTATGGAAGACTTACGGCCCTCGGGCTGGATCTGCAATCGCTCAGCTTCCTGAACCAGAACAGCCCGGATGATCATGGTCTCCAGAAGCTCGTGCCTGCTCTTGGCATAGGCCTTTTGCTGCCCCTCCGAAAGGGAGGACAGCACCCCCTGCAGGTCCTTGAGCCTGATCTCTTCCCCGTTCACAGTGGCCAGCACGGTCTGCGGGTCAAAGGCTCTTTCCCCTTCCGATCCCTGCACATCCTCCAGAGGCACGGCATTTGTTGAGGCCTGGGTCTTGTTTTCACTCTGGTCTTCACTGCATCCCAGCAGACCCAGCCCGGCCGCGACAAAAACCAGGACAGAAGCAAGGACCCAGCACAGCCTCGAGAGCTGTTTCCCGGCTCCGTTTTGGACTTTACTGGCCCGCCGCACTGCCAGAAATGGCTTCTGCTGTCCAGGCCGGATATTCATCTTCTCTGACGGCATTCTTCCTCCAGCACATTCGGGTTTGCAAATTTTCTAGGTGCAGCAGGCTCCTGTGGATTCAGCCTTGAGATCCTGGACAGGGCTCTCATCTTCCAGCCCACAGCACCGACAGACCTCCTGCTTGACTCGGGTGACATCCTCTGAACGCAGGGCGAAATCTTTATTTTTGGCTATGCCCAGATCTGTGATGACCACATACTTCTGAACAGGCACTCCTTCCCGCTCCAGGGCCTTTTTGCCGCAGCCGACTTCACAGCCGTCAATGAGGACCATGGCCGGTACATCCTTGGCCGATTGCACAAAACCGGACAGCCCGCCTCCAATTCCAACCAAACAAAACATCTTTCCCCGGCCTTCCCGGGTCAGCTCCACCGCGGCTTGATTGGACAGCTGTCCCACATTCGACCCGCCGGAACAGGCCAGGATCATGACCTGACTGTTTGTTGTACAGCATTGTTCAGACATAGCATACCCTCCGAGTATGTTTTTTAAGGCTCGATCAGCTTTTAACCTCCCCTTAGAGTCACCTCCTGGGGACAGCTGATCTGAGCCCGCACTTTCAACACCGCAAAGCGCTTCAATCAGAAGGGGGCAGCCATTGCGCGAAGACGCACGGCACTGCCCCTACCATGAGAACTCAGGTTGTCTGCCCCATTTGCACAACATGTGCCGAGGCACTAGCCCTGCAGCCAGCTCTTGATGTCCTCCTTGGAGGGCACCTTGCCCACCACCTTGACCTCGCCGTCCACCACCAAGGCCGGAGTGCCGAACACCCCGTACTTGGCGATGTCCATGGTTCCGGTCACCTTTTCCACATTGGCCTCAACACCGCTTTCCTGCATAGCCTCTTTGACCAGCTTTTCGGTCTGCTCACATTTGGGACATCCAGGTCCGAGTACCTTGATTTCCATAGCTTTACTCCTTTTTGATTTTTTTCTCAGTTTGCCAGCCCAAAGCTCTATGGCAACACCTTTTCCTTTCGACCTTTGACCTTTACCTTGTAACCCTCAAATTCTTAGGCAACAATAAAGGCTCCGTAGCTCATGCCCACGATTGTGGACAGGATCACAATCAACCCGGCAAAGGTCCCGGTCTTCTTCCAGCCCATGACGCTGCCGATGACGATGAGATTGGGCAGGGAGAGGGCCGGACCGGCCAGAAGCATGGTCAGGGCCGGGCCCTGACCCATGCCCGATCCGAGCAGCCCCTGCAGGATGGGGACCTCGGTCAGGGTGGCGAAGTACATCAGGGCCGAGGCCAGGGCAGCAATGACATTGGCCTGCAGGGAGTTTCCTCCCACCAGATCGGCCACAAACCGCTCCGGAATGAGGGCTGTTTCCCCTGGACGGCCCAGAAAGAATCCGGCAAAGAGCACCCCGGCGAAAAGCAAGGGAAAGATCTGCTTCATGAACCCCCAGGTGGAGTCTACCCATTCCCTCAGCTCTTGACGCTCAAACCAGGACTTGAGCATAAAGCCCAGGATAACCAGGAGGCCGGCGGTCACAAACCACTTGGCCTGGAAGATGGTCTGCCACAAGGCGGCTGCATCCTGGGCTGGCTTGGCAAAGGCGGCAAAGATGAGGATAAGCACCAAAACCAGCATGTACATGCTTTCCTGGAGCAAGGAACGTCCCTTGCCCTCGTCTTCGGGAAGATACATCTGTCCGGCTTGGCGCTGTTCATCTTCTTTGCGGAAGATGAAATGCATGGAAAGCCCAATGATGGCTGCAAAGACAATGGCTCCGATGGCCCGGGCCAGGCCCAGCTGCCAGCCCAGGACCCGGGCGGTGAACACAATGGCCAGGACATTGATGGCCGGGCCGGAGTACAGAAAGGCCGTGGCCGGACCGATGCCGGCGCCGCGAG
>CAZQPF010000146.1:0-5274 GCA_964595165.1 uncultured Desulfohalobiaceae bacterium | reverse complement strand
TCAGGGTCACAATCGAACTTGTGCGCTTTCGACTGGCCGTCGATTCCCCGTACGGTCTCTTGCTGGCTATTATGGGGGCAGTGGCCGCACTTATGTCCGTATCCCTGATTCTAATGTTCTCCCCAACTATGCAGAACTGGTTTGCAGGCCGTAAATGAAGGATATACAACACCTTGTCTGGATTTTCGGCCTCACAGCTGGTCTTCTGCTATTGGTCCGGGAAACATCTCCTCTGCCCGTTCTCCTCGCCGACCGCTATCTGCCTGGAAGTGGAATGCTCCAGATACTGGTTTTGGGTATATATGCCTGCTTTGTCGGGCACAAACTCCTGAATGCTGCCCAAACAGCTCGGATCAGATCCAGGATTTGGAGCCTTTTCTCTGTGGTCTTCTTTGCCCAGCTCCTCTTGGGTCTGGCCGGTATGCCATCCATGCTCATGACCGGTGAGCTGCACGCCCCTGTTCCGGCCCTTATTCTGGCCGGTCCTGTGTATCGAGGGCAGGGGCTGTTTATGCCCATCTTATATTCCATAACCGTCTTTCTGGTCGGCCCGGCCTGGTGCAGCTATCTCTGTTATATCGGGGCCTGGGACGATATTGCCTCCCGCTGGAATACCAAAAATCCGAGCCCTGTACCCAAGTGGGCCACGCACACCCTGCGGGCCGTGCTGGCCTTGCTTATTGTTGGTACCGCCTGGTTGTTGCGCGTGTCCAACGCTCCCCTCTCTGTAGCTATCGGCCTGGCCTTGGGCTTTGGCTTGGCTGGAATCGGGGCCATGGTTTGTGTCTCCACCTGGATGGGGCGGATGTTTCATTGCACCGTTGTCTGCCCCATAGGCTTGATCAGCAACCTGGTGGGCCGGATCAGCCCCTGGCAAATACATATCGGCCAGGGGTGTACCCAGTGCAGCCGTTGTTCCAGGGTCTGCCGCTACAGCGCCCTGGAAGCAGATGATCTGAATCAAGGCAGGCCGGGCCTGACCTGCACTTTGTGTGGCGACTGCGTTGGCCAATGCCCAAACGGGCTTATCGGTTACCGGTTTCCCGGTCTGAATCCGGAACAGGCCAGAACAGCTTTTGTGGTTTTGATTGTCAGCATCCATACTCTCTTTCTGGGGGTGGCCAGGATATGATTTTAAAGACAAATGATTTGCTGCGGGCCTAGTGCCGCATCAATTTTCTGTTGTCGCATCTCATGGGCAATCCGCTGAGTTTCTGGTTCCCCTCCTTGCCAGCCTGTCTTTCAGGCGGGAGGGAGGGGCCAGGGGAGGGTTCTCCTTGAATGAGCCAGGCAGGCGTCTGGCGGTCCCAGAATGGTGTCCTGCAGAAATTTTCCATACCCTGGAGGAAGCAGCCCGGGCCCACAATCGCGACCCGGAAGTTCTTCTTCAAAAATTGAACCGAGAGCTATTTTCCGAAAACCAATCTGGTACCGGTGGTCCAGTGTAGCCTCCGAGCCGTATTTGCCACGTGCCAGCTTTTTTTTGACTTAAGTCAATGCACAAAGTGGATACCGATGGCTAAAAAGGAATAAGCCTTAACGTCAGGCCATTTATCATGCCTTTGCTGGGATTGGAACCTATTGCTGGTCTCCAAGAAGAACATCGGGGCATAGAAACCATGCTTGGGATTATTGGGGTCGTGATTTCAAAAACCGCGAAAGGGCAATTAATTGAGTCCAAGGATTTTGATTCAATCCTTGAATTTCATAACCAGCTCCATCGGCTCCAAAAGCTCTACCCAAATTAAAAAATGTGTTTTGTTTGATGTGGATCAAGGCACCAAACATTGCAACCGGGTTAATAAATCCATACATTTGCTTTCAACTCCGTGATCAAACCAAAACCAAAGGAGAACAGTCATGTTTTGTTTTCAATGTCAGGAAACTGCCAAGAATGAAGGCTGCACCGTCAAGGGCATGTGCGGCAAGCCGGAAGAGACCGCCGATCTGCAGGATTTGCTCATTTATGTCTGCAAGGGCATCTCGGTCTACGGCGAAAAGCTGATGGAAAAGGGCACCGTGGACAGGGAGGCGGGGAACTTCATCTGCAAGGCCCTGTTCACCACCATCACCAATGTGGCCTGGGACGACGAGGTGATCATCGAGCGGATCAGGAAAGCCCTCAAGGTGAGAGAAGAGGTCAAGTCCAAGCTGGGAGGGGATCTGCCCGATCCGTTGCCGGAGTGCGCCACCTGGTTTTCCGAGGACAAGGAGGAGATGAAGGCCAAGGCCCTGTCCGAGGAGATGCGCATCACCGCGGTGGAGAACGAGGACGTGCGCTCCTTGAGAGAGCTTTTGGTAATCGGCTGCAAGGGCATCGCCGCCTATGCCGATCATGCCGCCATCCTGGGCCAGGAAAATGACGATATCTACGGCTTTATTATGCAGGCCCTGGCCTCCACCACCAAGGATCTTTCCGTGGACGAGATGGTCAACCTGGTTATGAAGGCCGGGGAGACGGCGGTGAACACCATGGCCCTTCTGGATCAGGCCAACACTGCCGCCTATGGCCATCCCGAGATCTCGGAAGTCAACCTCGGCGTGGGCCAGAACCCGGGCATCCTGATCAGCGGCCATGACTTGAAAGACATGGAAGAGCTGCTTCAGCAGACCGAGGGCACCGGCGTAGACGTTTACACCCACGGGGAGATGCTCCCTGCCAACTACTACCCGGCCTTCAAGAAGTTTGATCATTTCGTGGGCAACTACGGCGGATCCTGGTGGCACCAGAACAAAGAGTTCGAGTCCTTTAACGGACCAATTGTCCTGACCACCAACTGCCTGATCCCGATCAAGAAGGACAATACCTATCTGGACCGGCTGTTCTCCACCGGAGTGGTCAACTACCCTGGGGCGGGACACATTGCAGACCGGTCAAACGGCGGCAGCAAGGACTTCTCCCCGGTGATTGAGATGGCCAAGAAATGCCAGGCCCCGGAAGAGATCGAATCCGGCAAGATCGTGGGCGGATTCGCCCACAACCAAGTTCTGGCTCTGGCCGACAAGGTGGTAGAGGCGGTCAAGTCCGGAGCCGTTAAGCGCTTTATCGTCATGGCCGGATGCGACGGCCGCCAGAAATCCCGCAGCTACTTCACCGAGGTGGCTCAGAATCTGCCACAGGACACGGTTATTCTCACCGCCGGCTGCGCCAAGTACCGCTACAACAAGCTGGACCTGGGCGATATCGGGGGCATCCCCCGGGTCCTGGATGCAGGGCAATGCAACGACTCCTACTCCCTGGCGGTGATCGCCTTGAAGCTCAAGGAAGCCTTTGGCCTGGAAAGCATCAATGATCTGCCCATCTCCTATGATATCGCCTGGTACGAGCAAAAGGCAGTAGCCGTCCTCCTGGCCCTGCTCAGCCTGGGTGTGCAAGGTATCCGCTTGGGACCCACCCTGCCGGCCTTTTTGTCCCCCAACGTGGCCCAGGTGCTGGTGGACAAGTTCGACATCAAGCCCATCGGCAGCGTGCAGGAGGACATTGAAGCCATGATGGCCGGGAAATAAAGCGAATGACTCCTCTCAGCGCGGCTCCGGCCGCGCTGAGAGACCTAGGGGCAATATTATGGATAGGTAAGGGATGCTTGCGATGTATTCTGACTTTTTGCAGGTGCATCCAATATGCATAACAGGCGGGGAGGCCTTATGCGCAATATCGTCATTCTCGGAGCGGGTACGGCGGGGACCATGATGGCCAACAGGCTGTGCAGCAGCCTGCGTCATGAAATCGAAACCAATGAGATTTCCATTACTGTTGTGGATCAGGACCGGGAGCATGTGTATCAGCCCGGCCTTTTGTTCATTCCCTTCGGGGTTTACCAGGATAAGCATGATCTGGTTAAACCGAGGGAGAATTTCCTACCCCGGGAGGTGGAGTTTCTTGTCTCCTCCATTCACAGAGTGGATCCGGAAAAGAACACAGTGTATCTGGAAAAGGGGGAGCTGCAGTACGATCTACTGATCATCGCCAGCGGATCGGTCATCGATCCCTCGGAACAGGAAGGAATGACGGGCAAGCACTGGCAGAAAAGCATTTTCGATTTCTATACCATCGACGGGGCCATGAAGCTGCAAAAAGCCATGCGCAGCTTTCGCGGGGGCAACGTGGTTTTAAACATAGCCGAGATGCCGGTCAAGTGCCCGGTGGCCCCTCCGGAGTTTGTCATGATGGCTGATTGGTACTTCCACGAACGTGGCCTGCGGGACAAGGTGAAGATCTTTTACGCCACTCCCCTGGACGGGCCTTTTACCAAGCCCATAGCCTCCAGAACCCTGCAGCATGTCTGTAATGAAAAAGGCATCGAGATAGTTCCGGAGTTCGCCCTCAGTCATGTGGACAATGAGAAAAAGCAGATCGTGTCCTACGACGGCCGGGAGCTGGATTTCGACCTTCTGGTGAGCATCCCCACCAACAAGGGAGCCTCCTTTTTGGAGGAATCCGGTCTGGGCGACGTACTGAACTGGGTGCCCACCAACAACAATACCTTGCAGAGCAAGGACTTCGACAACATCTTCATCCTGGGAGACGCCACCAACGTGCCCACCTCCAAGGCCGGCTCGGTGGCCCATTTCGAGAGCGAAATCGTGGTTGAAAACATCCTTCGCTGGCTGGACGGGCTGGAGCCTCTGCCCAAGTACGATGGCCACTCCAACTGCTTCATCGAGTCCGGATTCGACAAGGCCCTGCTCATCGACTTCAACTATACCCAAGAGCCTTTGCCGGGCAAGTTCCCCTTGCCCGGCATCGGCCCCTTTACCCTGCTCCGGGAAACCAACATGAACCACTACGGCAAGATGATGTTCCGTTGGGCCTATTGGCATTTGCTCCTTTTGGGCAAAGATATGCCCATATCTCCCTACATGAGCATGGCAGGCAAGTATTACCCGTAAACTCGCTCGCTTGAGTGCAAGGAGTGGATATGACTACCGACCAGGATCAATTATTGGAAGATTTGAGCCGCAAGCTGGATGCCGTGGTTGAAATTTCCCAGAAAGCCAAGGCCCAGGAAGAGGCGATCCAGGATCTGGTTCGGGACCTGTATGTGGTCAGCAACTCGGCTGTGTTTTCCCTTCAGGACGTCCTGGATCTGGAGAATGTCCAGGTTGACGGCCGGGATGTGCGGGAGTTTTTGGTCTTGGCGCTCAAGAACCTGCGGAACTTCAATGCCGCCTTGAGCCAGCTGGAGGCCATTACTGAGCTGGGCCGGGAAACGGCGTCGACCACGCAGAAGCTGATCATGGATTTCAGCCGGCAGGTGGGAGAGCTGGAGCGAA
>CAZQPF010000145.1:0-5380 GCA_964595165.1 uncultured Desulfohalobiaceae bacterium | reverse complement strand
AATTTTGGGTTATCACACCCCAGGTAAACTGATCAGTTTTCGGTTATCACAATCACTCCTCTGTGGTCGGCTCTGAGCCGGGAGCGATCAGCTTTGGAAGCGGCGGGAAGATTGCCCAGTCTGCGTCGATAACCGTTCATATGGTCGACAGGACAAAACGTGAGAAATCGGTGTGGGATATTCAGGAGGAATGGCGAGGCAGGTTGCGGAGCATTCCTGGAATCAAAAGCTTTCAAATCCATGAGTTCGGCGCAACGCCGGGATCCACGACCAAGGCCCCTTTCGATCTCCTCATAAGCGGTCCGGATCCCAGTGTTCTGGACACCCTAGCCAACCGCTGCCTTGAAGAGCTTCAGGGATGCCCAGGACTGACCGATGTTCGCAGGAGTTGGTATTTCGACGAGACCAAGCGTGAAGTAACAGTCAATCCCGCTTTAGCCAGGGTCTATGAGACATCACCGGAAAAGATCTCTCAAGAACTGAAGGCTATCGTCCATGGTACTCCGGCCACACAGATGAGACTGAAGGATTATCTGGATATTCCGATCCGCGCTCAATATCGGAAAACTGACATCAACTCCAGTGATGCCTTGGATAGTGCCTACATCAGCTCTCGGTTCGGACCAATACCGCTTCGCACTCTGGCCGACATCAAGAGTCAAAAGGAGCAGCCATTTATAAGCAGGGAAAACCTGCGATCCACCATAGATATTACCGGAGTCAACAAGGGCATGACCATAGGTCAGGCTGTGCAGCAAGCCAAGCATCGTATTAGCGACATAAAACCGCCCATGGGCTACAGCATCGAATTCGCCGGTACAATTACCGATATGAAAGACACCAAAACGAGATTACAACGCTGCCTGCTTATCGGTATTGTGTTGCTGTACTTGCTTCTTTTGGCCATGTTCCGTTCGTTCCTCCATCCCTTGACCATTATGGCTGCCATACCTCTGGCAATAGCTGGCTCTCTCTGGGGCTTGCTTATCTTCGATATGCCTCGATGCATGCCGGGAAACATGGGCATGATCTTCCTGGCTGGAATCATCATTAACAACAGCATCCTGCTTCTTGACTTCATTATAGAGGCCAGACAGCAAGGCAGGGAGAAGCATGCGTCGATTATCAAGGCGGTAGAGCTGCGGGTTCGGCCAATTTTGATGACAACTTTCTCCACAGTGGTCGGCCTTTCGCCTCTGGCATTCGAAATGGCCATTGGCTTGGAACGACTTAGTCCTCTGGCTGTTGTCGCCGGGACAGGCCTTTTGATCGGCACATTTTGGACTATGATCATCGTGCCGGTAGTTTATTCAAGTCTTGACAGCCTGAAACAGATATTCAGCATAGCAAATTGACCATTTTTCCAACCCCAGGAAAAATATGCGCACGCCAAATACCTTCAAACCAAATAAAGACATTATGCGGGCTCGCTTTTCATGCATTTTTCATATACATATTCTGGATCTAAATCTACACCACAATCCCATTCAACCGTATCAAACTTTATTCTGACCTGTTGAAACATATTTAGATCTTTAAGTTTTTGAAATACACCATAATTAAGTAATGGTTTCATATCCATCCAACCCTGCTCACCATTGTCAAACTGTAGATACAAAACATAATTATCTTCAGGTTTTACACTTACTACAGCAGGATACATATAATATCTCCTTATTTCAGTGGATCAATTTTAAAAGGCTCTTCTTCATTCATAACAAGCTGCCAGTTGGCCATTAAATCCTCTTGGTGGAGCTCAGCCCAAGCTAAAACTAACGTAGCCTGCTTCCTAGGCAGCTCTCCATCCAGTATCTCACAAGTGCGAATATCCACAGTTGCACGGTATTCGTTATAATATTATGTAGCAGCTACTTTTTGCTTATCTTAAGCACTATTATATTGCAGGCTCATAACCGCAAATAAATTTTGAAAAAATCGAAACAGGAAGCAATCTATCGCCGCGGATTACGTGCCATAGTCCTCTCGCTGCGTCTTTGCAGCATAGATCAGCTAGTCCGAACCATTTATTGCAACCCCTCACACGCCACACCATCGCCATCCTCATCCAACCTATGCGGATCTCCCGGCTGATGCTCTTCATAGAATCCCTAAGCCTCGGTGTGGTGTCGAAGTCGCTGCAGTCCTTGTCTCCGCCTGACCAGCTGGAACTCTTTGAGGATGAGCGACTCCTGCCTCCATGCCTCCAATCCCAGGGCGGCATTGGGTCTGGCCTGGCCCACAGACCTTCAGAACTCCTGGCCTGACTCTCCAGCTTCCGCCATTGCTCGCAGTCCCGGATGTAGCAATACTTTTCATAGACCCTGGCATGATGCGACTGCAAAAAAAGGTTTTATCGGGGATACCATCCGAGCAGATAGCGTGGAGCGAGGTATAGTGCGGGTTTGGAGCTTGGAGCTTCTGTATCCCTGGCCGGTATTTGAAATGGCACCAAGATGATGATTACACCTGCCCACCTACCTAATCATGGCCAGGGCTGTAAATAGGCCAAAGAGCTTAGATTTCAATTTTTTGAAATCAACGCCAACTACTGTTGTCAGACCATAGCCGTAGTCCGCCTCTCTCGAAGAGCGAAAACCTTACTATTGCAGGCTTACTGGGATATGTTTGTTATTACCACTCCCATGCTTGCACATCTGTATAGTTATCGAGAAAATATGAACAGAAGAAAATTCATCCAGCTGATGGCTGCCTTGGGAGCGATTGTTCTGCCTCGGAGACGTCCTTGCCGGCGTGGGGCAGAGCATCTGAAACCCGATCTCGAGGTGCTTCTGTCAGCTGTCCAGGATAAAGTGCCTGTTTTTGCCGGCCCTAGGACCAGCGTCTGGAGTTATAAGGGCCTTGTCACCAAGTGAGATCCAGCTCAGCTGCAAAACATGGCCCAAGGCTGGTTGGGTCCCATATTTCGGGTCCACAGAGGCCAACGAGTGCGCATCAGGTTCAAAAACCTCATTCCCCAGGAGTCTATCGTTCACTGGATGGTGATCATGCGTTTTGCCGATCACAAAGGTCTCTACCTATACCACTGTCACAACCTTGAGCATGAAGATCTTGGCATGATGCGCAATTATTTGGTCCTGTCCTGAAGATCATTCAATATTTTGGACAGGATATATGTTTTGAACCTTTTAACTCCAAGGAGGAGAATGTCATGAAAAGAAAAGTCATTATAGCAGCAGTAGCTTTGGTTTTGATCGTATCGGGTGGCCTCGCCTTGGCCCAGCAACAGGGATACGGCCAAGGGAGTGGTCCGCAGGGCCAGGGATGGTTTTGCCCCTGGTGCGGCCAGCAGTCCGGCCAGAGCCAAGGCATGGGGCCAGGCATGATGAACCGGGGCCAAGGCATGCGTCATGGCTGGCAAGGCCAAGGAATGGACCAAGGCTGGCAGGGCCGGGGTATGGGTCCAGGCATGAGGCAGCGCTGGCATGGTCAGGGCATGAGGCATGGCGGTCGAGGAATGGACCGTGGAATGATGGGCGAGCAGCGGGGCCGTGGCCAGCATGGTCAATATAACCAACAGCAGATGGGACCATTAAGCAAGAATAAGGCCCTGGAGCTGGCCGAAGATTACGTGGCCGGAAACCCGAACCTGCAGATCGGTGATCTCAGTGAAAAGAATGATGTCTATGAAGCCAAGGTGGTGACCAAGGATGGATCTCTAGTAGAAAAACTGTTGATCGACAAAGAAACCGGTTGGATGAAACGTGGATATTAATCATTGATTGCACCCAAAACATTGCTGTAATGACGACTAAGACAATGTGAGTTAAGCCAACTCATAAAGGTTTCTAAGCTTGTAACCATCAGAAGATGGTATTGCTGGCCACCGGCTGGCGCTGGGGGTTGCAGGGGACAGCGACCTTTGTATACTTGCTCTTCCAGGTCCGATCGGATAGCAGGCTCAATGCTGAACTCCGTTCGGCGATGACCTACTCATGAGGTTGTTTTTGAGAGCAATGAGATCAAACGGGCTTTCCATCAAGCATACATGAGCCTTCCCCTTGGCTCGGGAATAGTACGACCAAGCACTTGAGCAGTCTCAATCCATTCCTGGATAACAACCTTGGCATGGGCTACAGCTTCTTCATAGGATTCGCCATCGGCCATACATCCTGGAAGCTCCGGAACTTCGACTAAAAAAGAACCGTCTTCCTCGCTCCAATAAATGATCGTCTCATTATTCAAGACCGCCCCTTCTCCTGCGTGGAAGTAACGCTTCCTCAACGGTTCTTGTGCATCGATGTCTGAGACTCAGCGTGCTCCAAGCGCTCGGCAAGCCAGAGCTTGATGATCGACTGTCGGGAAACGCCCAACCGGCTGGCCTCTCGGTCCAGGGCCTGAATCATCCAAACAGGGAAATCGACGTTGACACGCCTCTGAGCTCGGGAAACGCGACGTGCTTTAGTGATATCAAGAGATTGTGTAATATCCTCACCCTGGTCAAACTTTCGATCAAAATCCTTCGCTTTCATACAAAGCCACCTCCTCAGGTCGCGACCGCCGGACGGAAATGATGCGTATCCGTGCGCTCCTGTAGGTAACAACCGCCGACCAGTGCTTCCCATGCATTCGTCCGACAAGAAGAAACCTTGGTTCGTCCTCGGTTCTAGCCGGAATCTCCACCAAGTCTGGATCATTCCAAAGCTCTTGAGCATCAACGAAGTCTATGCCGTGTTTCTCGAAGTTCGCGCTGCCTTTGACCTCGTCAAACTCAAATTGAAGCATGGTATAAAAAATATACCATAATGCTTCCATGTGTCAACATATCCCCTGAAATCCTTATTGGACGACGATAGGGCATGTGCTTGATCCCTCCAGACCGTGGGATGTCATGCCTACCCCTCAGACGAAAAAGTCTCCTTCAACAGATTATGGGCCATGGTGCTCAAAGTGTGCACCATGTCGAGAACCCCTGGGTCCCTCATCTGCGCCCTGCTCAGCTCCAGCCCAGTGAGCATGATTTCAAATTGGTTGCTTGACATTTTTGAATTATACTCTACTATTTTGGTATAGATGTAATCGATAAACCATCCTTGGAGGCTGGCAATGAAATTCGTGGAAAACATGTCCGCTGACGAGACCCTGGACCTGGTCTGTCGTATGTGCCCCATGCACCTTCTCGAGCCGGGAGACAAGCTCAAGTGCCTGAAAAAAGGCCAAGTGCTTGAAGTTCTCACTGACTATGACCAGGCCCTGGAAGACATACCCGATTGGTGCGCCCGTTGCGGGCAAAAGTTCATCGGCGTGGAAGAGGACGAGGATTGCTTCAAGCTCTACATTCAGAAGACCAAGGACTCTGAGCCGGATGAGAGCTAAACTTTCAACAGCCTTTGCCCATGCACAATGTGCTCAGCGATATGTG
>CAZQPF010000144.1:0-5498 GCA_964595165.1 uncultured Desulfohalobiaceae bacterium | reverse complement strand
GGAGACCACGGCTGCGCCGGCCCCGTCCCCGAAGAGAACGCAGGTGTTGCGATCGGTGAAGTTCACCCGGGCCGTGCAGACTTCGCTGCCCACCACCAGAATCTTGGCCTGGGGATGGATATGCAGCAGGCCGCGCGAGGTGTCCAGGGCATAGGTGAAGCCGGAGCAGCCCGCCGCCATATCCACGGCCATCTGGCAGTGCTCGGCCCCCAGCTTGCTCTGCAGCACGCAGGCGGTTGTGGGAGTAACGTAATCCGGCGTGAAGGTGGCCAACAGGATGTGCGATATCTCCAAGGCATCCACCCCGGCCTGAGCCAAAGCCTTTTTCGAGGCCTCCAGGGCCAGATCGGAACAGCCCTGTCCGGGAAGGGCCAGGCGGCGCTCCTTGATTCCGGTGCGCGTGGTGATCCATTCGTCAGAGGTTTCTACCAGCTGCTCCAAGTCTTGGTTGGTCAGCACCCTGTCCGGAACATAGTGCCCCATTCCGTGTATAGTCGGATAATCGGTCATAGTGCTTCGGGCTGATGAAAAATGCTGTGGCGGTGATTCCGGCCGGTAGAGGGTTGTCGGCGCCATGGCTGTCCAGGAAGTCATTCCTTTTCTGCTTCGGCCTCTTCCTCGCCATGTTGCGACTTGCTCGTCGAGGTATGCAGGATGTTCCGCAAGCGATGAAATCTCGTGATCTCGGGATTGAGCTCGAGACCATGCTTGATGTCGTCGTTGGCTTTGCTGACGATAAATGTTGCCGCCATATCCGCGGTTTTAGAGACGGCCTTTTCTCCGGCGCTGCCATGGCAGACGAAGATGCTCCCGTTCAGCCCCAGCAAGGGCGCGCCTCCATACTCTTCGTAATCCAGCCTTCGAATGAAGCGCTTGAAGGCGGACATGGCCAGAAGGGATCCCACCTTGGCGAAGAAGCCCCTTTTGAGCTCCTTGCGCAGCATGGAGCTGAAGGCTTTGCCCAGCCCTTCACTGAGCTTGAGGGCTACATTGCCCACAAAACCGTCGCAGACAGCAATATCCAGATCGGCCTTAAAGAGATCCCTGCCCTCTACATTGCCGATAAAGTTGAGCGAGGTTTTCTTGAGCAGATCATAAGCCTCGCTGACCTGGAGGTTTCCTTTGCCCTGCTCTTCGCCGATATTGAGAATGCCGATCTGGGGATCTTCAACCTTGAGCACGTTCCGGGCCAGGGACTCGGCCATAATGGCAAACTGGACGAGATGCCTCGGTTTGGAGTCCACGTTGGCCCCTACATCAATGAGTATAAGGGGCTTCTTTTCCCGAGGCAGAAAGGTGGCCAGACCTGGACGCTCAATGCCCTTGATGCGTCCCAGGGTAAAAATGCCCGAGGCAAGGCTCACTCCGGTATGGCCTGCGCTTATCACTCCGTCGGCCTCACCGTCTTTTACCAGATCGCAGGCCACCTTGATGGAGGTATGCTTCTTGCGTCTCAGGATGTGGGAGGGCTTATCCCCCATCTCGGCCACATCCTCGGCGTGAATGATCTCCACATCGATCCCGTTGAGCTCATTCTTCTCCAGCTCGGCCCGTATCTCGCTGTCTTTGCCTACGAAACGCAAGGACAGCCTGCGCTGACGCGCCGCGTGCAAGGCTCCGGGAACGAGAACCGAGGGGCCGAAATCGCCCCCCATGGCATCGATGGCCAGACAGGGGGGCCTACTCGACATCTCCGGTTCCCATGTACTGTCTGCCCTTGTACTTTCCGCAGGAAGGGCAGACCCGATGCGGCAGGGAAGGCTCGCCGCATTCGCAGATGATCACCGAGGGCTTGGCCACGCGATGATGCGAGCGACGCATTCCTTTTTTGGATTTGGATGTTTTCTTCTTGGGTACCGCCATAATAGACCTCGTTTATCCAGTTTGAAGCAAATGCTCAGGGACCAATTTCCAGGGCTTATCAGCCCGGCACACGCTACTCGATTTTCAGCTTGCGGAAGACCTCCAACCTCGGGTCGGGAGGCGGAGGCTCGCAGGAGCAAAGGTTCTTATTCAAGTTCTGCCCGCAGTTGGGGCACAGCCCGGCGCAGGAAGAGCTGCAGACCTGCTTGACCGGCAAGGCCAAAAGGAACTGCTCCCAAAGGATGCCGCCCACATCGAGGAAGAAGACTTCAGCTTCCTGGCGCAGAAACGTAGGCCCCAGCTCCTGTTCCAGCTTGGAGCTCGGCTGCAGCTCCTCAAAGATTTCAAACCCGGCATCAACGGAAAACTCGTAAGCTTCGGCGCACCGGTCGCAGGGAAGGCTCACCGATCCCCAAAAACGGCCCCGAACCAAACATCCCTTTTCCTGGGGCAGGATGAAGAGCTCGGCCTGCAAAGGGCTTTGCAGGGCGTAGGGCAGGTCGAATTCTTCAAGCGGCTCGCTCCAGATGGTCGGCTCGGCAAGGTGATACTCTTTGCCCTCCTCCGGGACGTCTTCCAAGTTCAGCCAATATTCGCCCATAGCGGCCTCGCAAAACGTACATATTTACTTAGAGGCTAGGTAATTTGTCAAGGCACAGGCTTGCCATTTTTTCGGAAAAAGGATAGGATGCCCTTTTTATTTCGTGCATCTCCACTTTTTCAAGCGTGGATCAGGAGGTTTATATGGCCAGAGAATGCTATGTCTGCGGCAAGAAGCCGAGCGTGGGAAACAATGTAAGTCACGCCAACAACAAGACTAAACGCCGCTTTAAGCCCAATCTGCAAAGGGTGAGGGCTGCACTCCCTTCCGGCGACGTGAGGCGCATCACTGTATGCACCCGCTGCCTGCGAAGCGGTATGGTGCAGAAACCGAGCGTCGCCTAGCCCTCTGCTGGGCTGAGAAGTCGGCCGGCTTTTCCCAGGGGGCCGGCCGCCTTTCATTCCCTTCCCATCAGCTCCAAAGCCCTTTCCAGACGTTTTACCACCTGAGACTGCCCCAGCACCTCCATGGTTTCGAACAGCCCGGGGCTCGCCTTTTTCCCGGTGAGGGCCACCCGTATGGGCTGGGCCAGCCGCTTGAACTTGATCCCCGCCTCTTCCAGGTACTGGGCTACACTGTTTTCAATAGAGGACTGCGAAAAATCTTCCAGGAGTCTCAGGCGCCCGGCCAGAGCCGAAAGGTGGCCTTGGACCTCCTCGGTCAGGAACTTCTTCAGCAAGGCGGAGTCGTAGGGTATTTCCTGGGCCTCGAGCACGAAAGGCTCCAGCCAGACGACCATCTCCGCGAGCGTTCCGGCCCGGGGTTGCAAAAGGGGTACCACACGGGCCAGATAGTCTTCACTTGCCTCCGGAAGATCGGCCTGGCGGAGATATCTCGGCAGCCTGCCGGCAAGATCCCCGGGCTCTGCCCTTTGGATATGCTGATGATTGACCCAGTCCAGCTTTTCGGCATTGAAGACGCAGGCGGACTTGCCGATATTCTTGATGGAGAACTTCTCCACCAGCTCCTGCATGGAGAAGATCTCCTGATCACCGTAAGACCAGCCCAGACGGACCAGATAGTTGTTCAAGGCCTCGGGTAGATAGCCCTGCTGCTCGTATTGCAGCACCGACATCGCGCCGTGCCTTTTGCTCAATCGCTTTTTGTCCGGCCCGAGGATCATGGGCACATGCCCGAACACCGGCTCCTCAAAGCCAAGGGCCTGATAGAGGAGCACCTGCTTCGGCGTATTGCTCATGTGATCATCGCCGCGCAGGATGTACGAGACTCCCATATCCGCATCGTCGACCACCACTGCGAGGTTGTAGGTCGGAGTGCCGTCGGCCCGCCGCAGGACGAAGTCGTCGAGCTCGGTATTGTCCACGGCGATGCTCCCCTTGACCTGGTCCTGATAGACGGTTTGCCCGTAAAGGGGCGACTTGAAGCGCACCACCCGGCCCGGGCCGGGCCCCAGCCCTCGCTCTCGGCAGCGGCCGTCGTACTTCGGCTTTTCCCCTTTGGCCTTGGCCTGCTCCCGCATGACCTCCACCTCCTCCGGGGTGCAGCTGCAATAATAGGCCAGGCCCCGGTTGAGCAAATGCTCAATATGGCTGTGATAGAGATCGAAACGTTTGCTCTGATAGTAGGGTCCGGCGTCCCAGTCCAATCCCAGCCAGTGCATGGCTTCCAGGATGGAGTCGGTCATTTCCTGGCTGGAACGGGCGGTATCGGTATCCTCGATTCGGAGGAGGAAACGCCCTCCGGCATGCCTCGCCAGCAGCCAGTTAAAAAGAGCTGTTCGCGCGCCTCCGATATGCAGATGCCCCGTTGGGCTGGGCGGGAATCTGGTAACCACTGTGTGCATTGCAATCTCCAGCTTGCCTAGGCCTCGGCTTTCGCATGCCTTCCTGGCAAAGAAAAGGCGGGACTGTCTCCCGCCTTGTGTTTCCACGGCTCTACATGTTCGGCATCCTGCCAAAGAAAGGGCTACACCGATTCAACCCCTTTGATCTCCGGAATCTCCTGCTTAAGAACCCGCTCAATGCCGTTTTTCAGGGTCATCTGCGACATGGGGCATCCGGCGCAGGCCCCTTGCAAACGGAGTTGAACCATATTGTCCTCTGTGACCTCCACCAGCTCCACATCGCCGCCGTCGGCTTGGAGCTGCGGCCTGACCTTATCCAAAACAGCTTCCACTTTATCGCGCATAAAGCCTCCAGTTATACCTTAAACTCAATCCTCTGCCTCCAGGGCGGCAAGCAGCTTTTCCGGCGGCCTTCTCTCCGGTACGTGTACATGGGGAATACGCTCCTCGTTCCAGGCCTGGGACACGTAAAGGCCGCAGTAGCAGCTTCCGTACTCCTCGATATCAGGCTTGGCGTAGACGCAGGGGCAGATGATATCCTTGTCCAGCTCATAGCGTCCGGTAGCCAGCCTGCAGGGGCAGGCTGTGTAGCCGTAGCGTTCTTTGTTGATCAGCAGATTCTCCAATAGCTCCCGGACGAGCTGCTCATCCTTGTTGAAATAGAGCCCGCGCGGCTCCTGGAGCTTTTTGAGCTTCTGATAGAACTCATCCACGTTCATACCTTCTCCAGTGCCTCCTCGATTTCCTGCTTTTTGAAGCCCACAATGCAGTCCTCTCCGATAACCAGGGTGGGGAAGGAGAGATTGGGATTGTACTGCTTGACCTCGCTGATGGCCTGCGTCCTCTCTTCCCCGGAGAGGCGGTCCACATAGGTGCAATCGTAATCTATTCCCTTCTCGTCCAGCAGTTCTTTGGCCTTTTTGCAATGAACGCATGTGCTCAGGGCATAGAGCTTGATATTGGAATCCATCGGTCACGCTCCTTTTGGTCTGCCAATGCCTGTATCAGGAATCGAGGTGAACAAAAAAGTGTATTTTAAAAGGGTAGACTTTTTGCAACGCTTGTCAAGTCAGCGTGGCCTCTGGCCACGCTGACTTAATGGAGTTTTATTTGAAAAGAACCTAAAGATCCAGATTTTTCAGCAATTGGTTGATTGGTCATCACGACAAAGCTGGTCAAGGAAGAAACTCCGCAAGGCTGCTCCCCTTCCCAAGGGGAGCTCCCGGCACT
>CAZQPF010000143.1:0-5650 GCA_964595165.1 uncultured Desulfohalobiaceae bacterium | reverse complement strand
CCCACCCGTTCGAACTCCTTGTTCTCCAATACCCGCAGGAGCTTGAGCTGGATGCGGTGCGAGATCTCGCCGATCTCGTCCAGAAAGAGCGTGCCGCCCTGGGCCGCCTCGAAGCGGCCCATCTTGTCCTTGTAGGCCCCGGTGAAGGAGCCCAGAACATGGCCGAACAGCTCGCTGTCCAGGAGTTCCTCGGAGAGGGCTGAGCAGTTCACCTTGTACAGCGGCCCCGCGCTCCGGTGGCCGATGTGATGGAGCGCCTCCACCACGAGCTCCTTGCCGGTGCCGGACTCCCCGGTGATGAGCACCGTGGAGTCCACATTGGCCAGCTGCTTGATGAGGGTGTAGACCCGCTGCATGGAGCGGCTCTTGCCCACGATATTCTCGAACTGCCTGCGGCTCTGGAACTGCTCCTCGAGCTCCTCCTGGCGGGAGATGTCGTTGATGACGATGGTGCCGCCCACAAGATTGCCTTTCTGGTCCCGCAAGGGGGAGGTGGTCACCAGCATGACCTTGTGCGAGGGCCGCTGCAGGGGGCACTCCACACGGCGGTTGTAAAAGGCCCGGTTGTTCTGCAGGGTCTTCTCCAGGATGCGCAGGCAGTACTCCTGATCGAAGCGGCCGATATTCTCG
Organism: uncultured Desulfohalobiaceae bacterium; assembly: GCA_964595165.1. GTDB lineage: Bacteria > Desulfobacterota > Desulfovibrionia > Desulfovibrionales > Desulfothermaceae > CAZQPF01. The sequence continues at coordinate 5,020 of CAZQPF010000143.1, read as the reverse complement.
ATCCGCTGGCCAACCTGAATATCCTTGCCCAGAGGGCACAAGGACTCCATGGACTTGTTGAACTCCACCACCTCGAAGGACGCGTTGACGGTCATCAACCCTTCCGGAAGGCTGTCGAAAATGGTTTCCAGCTGGGTGCGGTAGCGCTCGTTCTCCTCCAGGGCCTGCTCCAGCATCTCCTGGTACCTTTGGCTTTCCTCCAGGAGCCTTTTCTCCCTGAAGGCCTTTTGCACCGCATCCACAAGGAGCTCCATGCTCTCCAAAGACTTGACCACATAGTTGTTGGCCCCGGAACGCATGGCCTGGATCACGTCCTCCATCTCCCCCAGACCGGAGACAACCACCACCGGAATGTCGGCGTCCTTCTCCCGGATGCGCCTTAAGACCTCCAGGCCGTCCATACCCTTCATCCGAAGATCGAGGAGCACGAGATCCGGACTGTTTTTCTCGAAATCCGCGAGCCCTTCTTCCCCGCTGCTGGACAGCAGTACCTGGTAGCCCCACTCCTGAAGGTAGGAACCGATCATCCGCCGACTCATGGAGTCGTCGTCGATGAACAGGATCTCGCGCTGACGCTCCAGTGTTGACAAGCCTTCCTCGGCCCGTTTATCCATGCAGGAAATCCTCCAGAAGAGTGATAGTCCGCTCCAGGGCAGGCTCCAGCTCCTGCAAGCCGGCCCGGATGGCTTGCTCCTCCCGGTTGCGGGCAGCGGCCTGGATATCCTGGGCCAGAGACTCCACCCGGAGGGCGCCGATAAGGGAGGAGTTGCCCTTCAGGGCATGGGCCGCCTCTTCCAGGGCTTGATAATCCAGGCTTTGCTCCGCAGAACGTAAGGTTTGCAAAAGCTCCCGAGAGCGTTTCGCATACTCCTGCTCCATGGCCTGCAGAACGCTTGGCTTATCCCCATAGAGCCTGTTCAAGCGCACAACATCCAGGTAGTCGTGCCGGCTTGGGCCCTGGCTCGACGTCGCTTTGCCGTGCCCGGTCATTGCCTTCTCTCCTTGAGAGCGATCATTAGGCTGTGGCATATATAAGCTGGAAGGGAACAAAAATCAACGCCCCAAACCAATTCTCTCCGCAGATTGAAGGAGCTTGCTTTGAGCAACGACGGAGCAGCGGAAGTAATTGCTGACATGGCCTCCTCCCTTTCCAGACCCAGCCTCAAGATGCTTCTGGTCTGGGCGGGGATCATAGCCTCCTTAATGCTCATCAGCCGGTACAACTACCTCCTGTTCCATTACCTGGCTGAGTTCTTCTCCGTTCTGGTGGCTGTGGGCATCTTCGCCTTTACCTTCAACAGCCGCTCCATTCATCAAAACGACTTTTTCACCCTCCTGGGCCAAGGCTACCTGTTTGTGGCCTCAGTCGATCTTCTGCATCTGCTCTCCTATCCGGGAATGGGCATCCTGGACATTGCCTCCGCCAATGTTTCGGCCCAGCTCTGGCTTTGCTCCCGCTTACTGGAAAGCCTGACCCTGCTCCTGGCCCCGCTGTTTCTGCGCAGAAAGCTTCCCTTTACCTGGTCCATGCTGATCTTTCTGGGCGTCTGCCTTATTTTCATCGCCTCCATCATATTCCTGCAAGGCTTCCCGGATGCCTATGTTTCCGGCTCTGGACTGACCGCTTTCAAGATCGGCTTCGAGTACGTGATATGCCTCCTCCTCCTGGCTGCGGCCCTGCATTTGTATGCCAAAAGGGCCCTTTTGGATCGCTATATTCTGCTTTCCCTTTTGATAGCCATCCTGCTCACCATGCTGGGCGAAATCTGCTTTACGCTCTATATCCATGCCTACAGCCCCATGAACCTGCTGGGCCACATCCTGAAGATCATCTCCTACTACCTCATTTACAAGGCCATCATCGTCACCGGACTGCTTCAGCCCTACATCCTGCTGTCCTTCAGCCTGCAAGAAAAAGACAGCGACCTGCGGGCCAGCGAAGAGCGATTCCGCCGAATCGTTCAAGATCAAAGCGAAATCATCTGCCGCTTTTCCGTGGATGGGCGGATCACCTTTGCCAACGACTCCCTGTGTCAAGTATTTCAAAAAAGCCGGGACAGCGTCCAGGGAACCTCCTTTTACGATCTCCTGCCCCAGGAGGAGAGGCATGTATTCGCCGAGAGCTTCAAGCACATCTCCTTGGACAGCCCGGTTCAGCGTCTGACCCATCGCTTTAGGCACCGGGACGGATCCACCGGCTGGATCAACTGGACGCTGCGCGGCATCTTCGACGATTCCGGAAACCTCATAGAGTACCAGACCGTGGGCCGGGACATGACCGAGCTGCACAACGCCCTGCTCGAGCTGGAGCGCTCCAAGGAGTACTATCAGCTCCTGTCCAACGAGGCCCCGATATCCATCATCGCCTTCAACGAGCAGGGGCAGGTAACTTTTGTCAACCAATGGCATCTGACCTTTTTCGGCGGGGAGAAGGTAGAGGAGGACTTCTATACCGGCCGCCATGTGACCGAGCTTCCGGGTATCGTGAAAGCGGGGATCAAAAAGGAGATTGACCGCATCCTCCAGGGCGAGGTGGTGGTTCTCCACGAGGTCTACTTTCCGGAGGTGCTGGCCGGATACTCCATGTATGCCAATGTTCGGGGCGTGCCCATCATCCGCAATGAGTCCCTTGCCGGCGGCATCCTCATCCGGGAGGACGTGACCCGCTATAAGGCCATGGAGCAGGAGCTCAAAAAGGCCAATCAGGCCAAAAGCGACTTTCTGGCCAATATCAGCCACGAGCTCCGAACGCCGATGAATGCCATCCTGGGCCTGACCCAGGTGGCTATGGAGCAGGAGACTGCGGCGGAGCAGATCGAAAGGCTGCAGATGATTCGCACCTCCGGAAAAAGCTTGCTCAGTCTCATCGACGAGCTGCTCGATTTGTCGAGGATCGAGGCCGGAAATTTCATAGTGGAGCCCACCGAGTTCAATCTGCCGGAGCTGCTGGATTCCGTGATCAAGGAGCTGCGCTCCTCGGCCGAAGAGAAAGGCCTTTTTCTTGAGCTGAGCTGGAAGAGCCCCCCTCCCGGGGAGGTGGTGGGGGATCCGTTGCGTTTGCAGCAAGTGCTGCGCAATCTTATCGGAAACGGGATCAAATACAGCTCTTCCGGCGGTGTGAGCCTGGAGGTGGAAAGGACGGCTCAGGATGCGGAAAACAATCCCTCGGAAGCTGGGTTTACGCTTCGCTTCACAGTGAAGGATACCGGCCCTGGCATCCCTGAGGACAAGCAGGAGGAGATCTTCCAGCCTTTCAGCCGGTTGGAGCCGGATACCCAGAGCAGAACCTCTGGAACCGGGCTGGGGCTCAGCATCTCCAAGCAGATCGTACAGCAGCTCGGCGGAGAGATTTGGGTGGAAAGCACTCCAAACCAGGGCAGCTCCTTTATATTCACCCTGCCCTGGAAGCCGGCGGAAAGGAGCCAGGCTGCAGCACCGACCCCATCAAGCCGTACCGCAGGGACCCTTGAGCCGCTGCAGATCCTCTTTGCGGACGACGAGCGGATAAGTCAGATCTTTACCAAGGAGTTTCTTGAGTCCAAGGGGCATGCTTTGAGCATCGCCCAGAACGGCAAAGAGGTCATCGAGCAGCTGCAGAAGGGGGACTTTGATGTAGTGCTCATGGATATTCGCATGCCGGTGATGGATGGGCTGACAGCCGCCAAGCAAATACGCAGCGGCCAAATCCGGGGCATCGACCCCGGCATTCCCATTATCGCCCTCTCGGCCAATGCGGAGGAGGAGCAGGTCCAAAGCTACAGGGAGGCGGGAATAAACGACTGCATCGCCAAGCCGGTGGAGCTGAACGAGCTCCTGGAGACGATATACCGCACAGCAAAGCAGCCCGGCTCGGGTTCTTCCTAAGCCGGGCTGCTTTGCTATCATCCGAACTTGTGCCGCACCCCAAAGCCTCCGGTGGGAAAATGCCACTCGATATTCAGATGCGGGCAGCCAATCCGGCAGGAGCCGCACTCCAGACAGCCCTCGTAGGCTACGCTGATCCGCCCCTCCTCCAGCTTGTAGACATTGGCCGGGCAGAAGGAGAGGCAGGGCTGATCCATGCACTCCCGGCGACAGGTTTCCTGGTTGAGGATCTTGATGTGCGGCTCTTCGTGCACGTTGAACCGATCCAGATAGAGCTTGTCTTCAACGCTCATGGGCATCACTTCACACTCCTCCAGGCATCCCAGACAAGATGGAAGAGCCTGAATCGGGATAAATCCGTTTTGATCTGCTTCCAGATTGCCGATTGCTTCTCCTTTTTGGGCACCCCGTTCACGGTCAGCATCTCCCGCCCGGCTAGCCGGCCCAGCCTAGGAAGGGTGGAAAAGAGCTCCTTGTGCTCCTGGAGAAAGCCGGGAAATCGCCGGTACTTCTTCAAGTCCTTGAGCACAAAGGAGGAGCGGAGCTTCTCCAGGTAGCTGCTCATGCCCTGCCGGCTGAAGTCCCCCTTCTCCCTGGCCTCCAGAATGGTCTGGGCTGCGAAGGCACCGGAGACCATGGCCATGTTGGAGCCCTCCCGGTGCAGGGCGTTGAACAGCATGCCCGAATCGCCTGCGATGAGGTAGCCGTCGCCGCAGAGCGAAGGCACCTGATCGAACCCTCCCTCTGGGAGCCAGTGGGCCATATACTCCCTGGGCTTGCCGTCCCGGATGAGGGGAGCGACCATGGGGTGCTGCTTAAAGCTCTCCAGGAGCTCGTAAGGCTTAAGCCTCAAGGCGGAGAAATCGGCCAGGTTGCCGCCGATGACCAGGGACAGGCTCTTGCGATTGGTATACAGGGCTCCCACCCCGTTCATGCCCTTGGTCACCTCGCCGAGGACCTCGATGGTCACTCCGTCTTCGGGGTGCACATTGAAACGCTGGCTCACGGTCTCCTCGTCGAGCTCGATGACCTCCTTGACGGCCAGGGCGACGTGCTCGCTCGCAGGCTCGGGCCGGAACCCGGTCTGCGCCGCCAAGGGGGAGTTGATCCCGTCGGCCAGCAGGACGACATCGGCCTCCAGATCTCCCTCCGGCCG
>CAZQPF010000142.1:0-5731 GCA_964595165.1 uncultured Desulfohalobiaceae bacterium | reverse complement strand
TATTCTGGACGTTCCGGTCATCCGGCCCCAGGTGGCCGAGACCACCTGTCTGGGCGCGGCTTACGCGGCCGGCATCGCTTCCGGCTTCTGGTCCGGCCGGGAAGAGCTGCGCAACAACTGGATCGAGGACCAAAGATGGATCCCGAACATGGATCCCGAGCTGCGGCAGTCCAAGTATGCCAAGTGGAAGAAGGCAGTGGAGCGGACCTTCGGCTGGGAGGAATGAGGCCTCCTATTCTGCGGAATATGAATAATGAAAAGTTCCTACTTTCAACGCAGAAATCGCTATGCTGCCTATCTTCTGCTGTCCATCTTCTGCATTGTACTTTTGGGCATGCTTGGCTATATGCTTTTGGAGGATATCGCTCCTCTTGCAGCCCTGTACATGGCCATTGGCACTTTGACCACAGTCTCGCCTTTTGCCCTGTCTGACAGCGGGAGAGTTTTCAGCATCATCCTGCTGGTCCTTGGGTTTGGCATGGTTGCCGCAACCGCAGGCTATCTGGGCAACATGCTCCTGGACGGAAACTGGGTCGAGCTCTATCGGAGGCGTAAGGTCTTGAAAAACTTAAAGGCCTATTCAGATCACTATATCGTATGCGGCCACGGTCAGGTGGGCAAGCGTGTGGTGGCTGAATTGCATCGCAACCAAAAGCCGGTGGTGGTTATTGACAATGACGAAGAGGTGCTGCTGCGCTGCAAGGAGATGGGAATCCCGTATCTGGACATGGATGCCATGGAGGAAGAAGCCTTGGTGGAAGCCGGGGTGGAAAGGGCCAAGGGCCTGGTTTCGGTGGTCAATCGGGATGCTGACAATGTTTATATAGTGCTCTCAGCCCGTTCCTTGAATCCCGGGCTGTTCATCTGTGCCCGGGCCAGCAGCAAAGGAGTGGAAGGCAAGCTCATCCGAGCAGGTGCCAACCGAGTGGTCTCCCCCTATGCCAGCGCTGCCATGCGCATAACACAGAATATCCTGCGGCCTTCTGTCACGGACTTTCTGGAGCAGGCCCTGTCCGGGAAGGGCATGGAGTTGGAGCTGGAGGAGCTGTACATTTCCCAGGATTCCCAGTTTGCTTCCCAGCAGAAGGTGGACTCCCAGATAATCAGGAATGATTTCGACTTGATCATTGTGGCCATCATGCGCTCCGATGGAAGCTGGATCTATAATCCCAAGCCAGAGGAGCCCATTCAGGTGGAGGACACCGTAATAGCTGTAGGCCCGAAGACCAAGATGGACAGCTTCTTTGAATATCTGTACGGCATACCACGCCCCAACTCCGCATAGGCATTCGCATAGCGCAGAGTGAAGAAGGAGAAGAAGCTGATAGACAGCAAAAACAGCTCAAGGTTCAGGAGTGAGTGCTTATTCGCACGGCGAGGTATTGAAATGATGAGACAAAGCATTTTTATCGGGATCCTCGTATCTTTGCTTCTGGCTATGACCGGTTTATATGGGGCTGTGCCGGCCTCGCAGCCGGATAAGCAGCAGCAAAAGAATGAGAACGCAACCCAAGAAAAAAAAGACGATTGGGTGCTGCAGCCGGAGCTGGAGGCGGATCAGGGCCCTCCCAAATCCAGGCAGGCCGCAAAGGGGCTCGGCGCATCGCAAAGGCCTCTCTCCCGGGCCGCTCCCTCCGGCAAGCTTCACCAACAGCTGGGGCTCGCCGTGGGGGGCGCCAAGGACATCCACAACTTCCGGGAGAATATCGCCAACGGATACCTGCCTCTGCCAACCGACATCACCTATGAAGGCCTGTTCTACGACTACTCCTTTCAGACGAGGCTCGAGGGCTCCTGCGACGCCCTCTTTTGTCCGGCCTACGAGTCCTGGGTCAGCCCCGATCCTTTTTCCGGAAGGAAGGAGCACTATCTCTCGGTAGGGCTTCAGTCCGGGATATCCGGGGCCGACTTTCGCCGCGAACCGCTTGATCTGGTTGTCGTTCTGGACATCTCGGGGTCCATGAGCTCTCCGTTCAACCGGTATTACTACGACCGCTTCGGCAATCGAGTTGAAGGCCGCAAGCAGGGCCGGGAAGCCAAACGGAAAATGCAAGTGGCTAAGGAGTCTTTGGCTGCCTTGACCGAACAGCTGCGTCCCTCGGACAGATTGGGCATCGTTGTGTTCAACAATGAGGCCTTCCTGGCCAAGCCCCTCAATCCGGTCTCCCAAACCGATATGAGCGCCATTCGCAGGCATATCAAGGAGGATCTTCATGCCGGGGGCGGCACAAACATGCATGCCGGAATGCTCAAGGGAGCCGAGCTGTTCAAGGGCGCCACCGTCCAGGGGCGGGAAAGCCGCATCATCTTCATGACAGACGCCATGCCCAATCTCGGGATGACCGAGGAAACGGGGCTGGGGCGCCTTCTGGACAAGAATGCACAGAACGGCATCCACGCCACCTTCGTGGGGATAGGCGTGGACTTCAACACGAGGCTGGTACAGGCCCTCACCAAGATCAGGGGAGCCAACTACTACTCGGTGCACAACGAGCAGGAGTTCAAGGACAAGCTCAATGAGGGCTTTGAATACATGGTCTTTCCTTTGGCCTTTGACCTCCGGCTGAGCCTCAAGGCCGAAGGCTACGACATCCAGAAGGTCTTTGGATCTCCTGAGGCAGAGGAGGCCACGGGAGAGCTGCTCTATGTAAACACTCTCTTTCCCTCGCCCGCCTCGGAGAAGGGGATCAAGGGCGGCATCATTGTGGTCAAGCTCAGGAGGACCGGCTCGGAAAAAGCCATGGAGCTCAGGGTCTCCTATGAAGACAGAGGCGGAAACAGGCATTCGAGCAGGCAGCGCATTGCCTTCAGCAGTGAGGAGCCTTCTACAGGGCTCCGCAAAGGGGTCCTTCTCAGCCGGTACGCGAGCCTGCTCAAGGCATGGACCATCCATGACCGCACATTGCAGCAGCAGGAAACAGGGAGGGGAACCAAGCCCGAGCGGTTCGGGAGGCGTCATTTTGAAAGCCAGGGCATACCTGTCCAGGGATGCGATTACCAGCTGGGCAAGTGGGAAAGGAAGTCCAGGCCCCTGTTCGTAAGCTCGGAGTATCAGAAGCTGTTTCAGGTTTTCAGCGATTACTTTGCCCGGGAGTCGAAGCCTCTCCAAGACGAGGCTTTACAGCAGGAATTGCGGCTGCTGGAAAGGCTGGCCCGGTTTAAGGGAAGGCAAAGCGACCCGGAGAAGCAGGACGACTGGCAGTATGATGAGCTGCCGGAGACAAGGCAGCAATAAGTGCCGCAATAGAAGACCCCATCCGCAGCCCCAAGCCCGGCGGGCAAAGGAGTAATGCGCCATGGACACCCTGGCCAGAGATATTATGGTCACCGAGTACCAGGCTCTTAGCCCGGACATGACCCTCCCGGAGGCCATAGGCATGTTTCACTCTGCCAACAGGCAGGAGCGGCGCAGGGTGTTCGGAATGATGGTCGTGGATGAGAACCAAGAGCTGCTGGGCATGCTCTCCATGTACGACATCCTGCTGGCCGTGCGTCCCAAGCACATTTCCATCTGGGGGGAGATGGAGGAGCTCATGCCGGAAGGCCTTTTTTCTGCCGCCCTGGAAAGGCTGCACACCATGCAGGTGGGCGACCTGATGACCCGGGAGCTCATCAGCATAACCCCGGATACCCACATTCTTACCATCATAGATCTGATGATCAGGCACCACATCCGCAGGATGCCCGTGGTTGAGGACAAGCACATCCAGGGCATCATTTACATCTCCGATATCTTCTATCATCTGCTGCAGGGCTTCGCAGACCAGCCGGCCTAGATAAGGAGCAGAAGCCATGCCCCAGATGACAGTCAGGAGCGTGATCACCGGCATAAAATGCGGCCAGGCCATGCGCAGGCATGTGGTCCGCTGCAGCCCGGAAGCGCCCATTGATCGCTCCATCGCCGCGATGATCAAGCACAAGAGCAATGCCCTGCTCATAGACTCCCCCGATCTTGCCCCCTTCCACAGAGGGGTGGTCTCCAAAACGGATTTGTGCGCGGTATACTGCGCCTCCCTGCCTCTGTCCACTCCGGTGGGCGAGGTGCGAAACGCTCCGGTACAAAGCTGTCTGGAGACGGACAAGCTGGAAACCGCCCTGGAGCTCATGGCCGAGCGGGATATCAGACGGGTCTATGTAAGCCGGGAGGATACGGACAGGCTTACCGGGGTCCTGAGCCACTTCGACGTGGCTGGGCTCATCTACCGCATCTGCCGAAAATGCAGGCAGGACAAGAGCAGGGGCTTGGAAAGCAACGGCCCTGTTCCCTGGAAGGTCAAGGACGTCATGAGCCCTTCTGTTCTGGCCTACAGGCGGGATAGGCCCCTGTCTGAGGTGGTGGAAGGCCTCATCGCGCACCACGTGGGGGCGGTGCTCATAACGGACAGCGCGGGTAGGCCCTCCGGGGTGCTCTCCAAAACCAACGTCATCCTGGCCTATAGACATGGGCTGGAGCCGGACTCTGCCGCCGGAGAGGCCATGACGAGCTCGGTGATCAGCATTCCGCAGGAAGAGCTTCTCTCCGAGGCCCTCAGGCGCATGATAGCGGCCGACATCCAGAGGGTCTTCGTGGAGGCCCAAAACAGTGACTCCATAGTCGGGGTCCTTTCCCTGACCGATGCCTCCAGGACCAAATCCGGAACCTGCAAGGCCTGCAAGGCCGCCCGGGTGGAGCTTTAGCCAAAAGCAGGCCGGGGCTTCCAAAAGCCTGGACTCCGGCAGAAGGAGGCATCTCTTAGCCGCATCCGATTGCTTGCCCTGTTTAGCCCTGAAAGCGGCTACCGGCTCGCTGGGGCAGCGAAAGCCGATTCCGGATAGCTTCCGGCAGTAGAGCGTCCGCAGATGGCCCAAGTCGCAAAGGCGTTTGCGGGACCCTTCGGTCCGCGCCTCCTCCCCAGCGGTGGCCAGAGGAATAAGCTTGAAAGGGAATCCGGTCGGCGAGGCCTGGAAATCGGTCAACACCTTCAGGGTGCCCTGGAGGTAGCTGCCGATGACCTCTTTCTTGATCCAGGACAGAATGCCGGACTCGGCACAGAAGGCAAAAATGGTCCCCGCCTGGATCCCCTGTGCTCCGGCTCCCCGGGCCCGCAGCAGCCCGGAGCTGGAGCCGTAGCCTCCGGCGAGCCAGAAAGGCCGGTTTAGCTCCCTGAGCTTTCCGGAGTCGGGAAGATCCTTTCACCATCTTGCTGAGTCAGCGAGGTGGTGCATAGATACATTTTGATAAGCTGCAAGGAGATCTGTAGGATAACCATATGCTGCAGATAACCAAACGAATCGGCATTCCGATGTCCGAGATCGAGCTGAGCGCTGTGCGCTCCGGCGGTCCGGGGGGTCAGAACGTGAACGCCGTGGCTACTGCTGTGCAGCTTCGCTTTGACATATCGAGCTCCTCCCTGCCGGAGCCGGTGAAGGAGCGGCTGCTCTCCCGGCGCGACAAGCGGATCACCAAGGACGGGATCCTCATACTCAAGGCCCAGACCGGACGTACCCAGGAATCCAACCGGCAGGAGGCCCTGCGCCGGCTGCGGCACATTGTGCAGCGGGCCCTGTCCGCGCCCACCCCGCGGCGTCCCACCAAGCCATCGCGGGCGGCCAAAAGACGCCGCCTGGAGGACAAGCGGCGCCGCAGCCGGATCAAGTCCAGGCGTGGGCGGGTGGGACGGGATGAGGATTCGGATTGAAAATGAAACCGCAGCAGCACAAAGGCCGGCCAGGAGGCCGGCCTGTCTCTTCG
>CAZQPF010000141.1:0-5756 GCA_964595165.1 uncultured Desulfohalobiaceae bacterium | reverse complement strand
TTCCACTATATGGACAGCAAGACCCCTTCTCATTTGTTTGCCCGGGGCAAAAGCATGGCCTTTTTCTCGGCCTCGCTCGCCGGAGGACCGGCCGCCTTGAGCGGCACGCCGTACATGAGCAGCAGGCAGCGGATGCGCTCTCCGGGCTCGTTTTTCTGCAAAAACCGTTGCACAGGGGGAACGATCTTTTCCTCATATGCCTTTCGGCTGCAGTGCTCTTGCGCATCGACCCAGATCTGAACCAAATTCTCCTCGGGCACGCCCCTCTTTTCCATGTAATGCTCGGCCAGGCCTACGCTCGCCCGCGCCTTCTTGTTGGCGATCACGAGCACCTCCTCGGGCTGCAGGGCGGAGCAGATGCTTGCATGAACGAGAGTGAACAGCGCGGCACAGCAAATACCAAGGACCACATAACGATAAGGGAGCACATCATCTCCTCTGAATTACAGAATTACACAAAGCATGCCATGCACATTATGGGTAAGATTGCAGCAAAGCACTACACATTTCGAGCCATGCACGAAATGTGTAATTCAAAGGGTTCCTAAATCAGATAGGCATACGAAATTTACACATTACATGCCATGCACGAAATGTGTAAAATCGATAGGCGTAACCTTAATGATCTCGGTCCAGGATATTGTAGATCGTCTTTCGCGACAGCTGAAGGCGAGCGGCGATTTCCGTCTTTTTGTATCCGCGGGCTAAGAGCTGCTCCACCAGATACTTCCGTGCCTTTAGGGTCTCAGGTGCCCTGGGTGATCCTGCGGCAACCTGTTGCATCAGCTCCTCCAGGTCTGGAAGTTCCGGTATGCTTGGCTTCGATTCCTGAGTACGGCTTTTCTTGGCTACTCGCTTGAAAAGCCTGGGAAACATCTCGATCAACCGGGCAAGAAACTGCTCAATCGCCCCTTCCTGCTCCAGCGCGTTATTCGGTTGTTCCTGCTTGGCCTGACGCACGATAGCGGCATAGTGTTCTCGGGCCTGGTCCTGATCTGGGTCGATCAAGGCAAGCACAGGTCCGGGCTGGACAAAGGATGACTGGGCTGATGCTTTGCAGTACAAGCCCACAGATGACCACCTGTAGTCTGTGGCCTTAGCAACGATCCCCGCCCGAACCGGATTGAGATGGATATAGACCGACGCGGCCAAGAGATAGCAGCTGTCCAGACAGACCGCTTGCCTGTATGGGCCTCCAAATATATGTCCGCGTCGATGATATTTGCTGTTGAACCGTCTGGCATAGCGGGAAAAGATGGAATGCATGGCCTCACTCAGGTTGTCCTTGCGCGGCTCCAGGAGGAGATGAATGTGGTTCGGCATCAAACAGAAGGCGTAAAAGCTGAGCTCGCATGATTCCGAGGTATCCTTGAGCAAACCGAGCATGGTCAAGTAGTCGTCCTTCTCGAGGAAAAGGGGCTCGCGCCCTGCAGCCCGCTGGGTGATGTGCGAGATGTACCCGGCGGTGCGTATCTTTCCTCTGGCTCTGAAGACCCTCTGTTTTCCAGCCAGCTGCACTATATCAAACACGTCCATGGGAGACCCTTCCTACCTGAGGCACAGCATAGTCAAATCAAATGATGTCCTGCGAGCTTACGAAATTTACACATCATGAGCAATGCACGAAATGAGTAAGTATTTCCCAGGGCTGCGAGGGCGGAGCAGATGACCGCAAAATCCAGAGCGTACAAGGCGGCACAGCAAATACCAAGGACAATACCATGAGAAGGGAGCATATCATTCCCTTAAATTGCACAAAACATGCAATGCACATTATGGGTAAGATTGCAGCAAGTCATTACACATTTCGAGCCATGCACAAAATGTGTAAGAGGTTCTATCTCTCACCACCCCGTTGGCCTTGATCATGGCGTTGAACTCGTGCACGCGGGAGTTTATCAAAACATATCCCTTGCCCCGGCCGACAATATGAAATGCGTGTTCACAGTAGTCATGGCTTTTGCACACGCCCTTGATCTCGAGGTTGTCGAAAATCCAGTAGAGGGGCGTCGATCAAAAAGCCTTCCAGGGGGTGCATCTCCAGAATCGCATCTCCCAGCAGCTTGGCCCGGACCGTGATCGGCTGCTGCGGGGTCCCCCCTTGCCTCACAGCTATAGTGCGGCGATCAAGGCGATACGTTCCCGGCTCTAAAGTGATCACATCGCCAGGCTTTGCCTTTCGCATTGTTCCTGTTGACGCTCTTCAGGGCAGCAAACCAGATTGAAATCGTTTTGTTTTTATACATTATGGGCCACGCAGAGTATGGGTAAATATGTCTGTTTCCCGTTATGAGCCATGCACAAAATGTGTAAGGAAAGCTCATTATTACTCACGACGAGCCATGCACGAAATGTGTAAGCCTTCCTGAAGAGTCACAAAAGCGGCGCTTTTCGATTTTTTCTGTCATGAGTGCTGCGAGCTGGACAAGACACAGAAGCTACTGCATTTCAAAGCGAACCGGTCCTGTTGCCTTTTGGGGCAGGCTGTAGCGGAGCACCCCTTGGGCTGAGGACTCTACGGTATGCTCTGTCGTCCCCCAGGAAAGGGTGAATGATCTTTTGCCCGGCACGCCGACAAGGATGTGCTGTGCGGCCTTTTGCCCGGTGCGCTCATAGGCTCCCTGCTCGAGCATTCCCGAGCTGCTGAAGAGAACCGCCTGATCGCCAATCCGAACCCCGCTGATGCCATCGGCCTGGATCAGCTGCGGTGCAACAGGCCGGGTTTTTCCCTTGACTCCGGGCTGCAAAACCACCAAAAATTCGGCGAACCTCCTTGGCTCCCTGGCTTGCAGCTCGATGCGCCACAGGCCGCTGTCGAACCAAGGCTGTTCCTTTGCGCCTTGCTCCATGTTCTCGCCGTCCAGATCGCTGTCGTCGCCGTCCGCCTCCACGTAGTAGCGGTAGTCCGGGCCGCCGACCTTCCTGCATATCCCGTCCCCGGGCAAGAGTCGGTGGACGTCAAGCACGCCCTCGCCGTTTTCGATCCGGAGCCTCTGGTCTTGCGTTTGCGAGATGCCGTTGCTCTCGGTGCCCTTAAGCACCGTTTCCTGCTCGCTCAATGGCTTGGTCTCGGAGTGCAGCAGCCACTTGGCGACATAGTCCTTGCTGGTGGCGTTTACCCGGTCATGGACAAGGAGCGCGTCCTGCTCCGAGAGGTAGACGAGCTGCCTCTTTACCGAGGAAACCTTGCCGCCCTGCCCGTTCTCGTCATAATCCCGGTTGTTGTAGGCCCCGGTGAGGTCGCTGGCCACATAGATGCAGTCCGGGCTTTGGTTGTCGAAGGCGGTTATTTTTCCGCCCTCAAAATGCCTACCCTGATAGAGGTTCTCCCTCCAGTCCTCGGTGCTCGTGATGGCGCTGCCGGTGGGCATCACGATCCGCTGCCCCCCGGCGGCTACATTCTTCTCAAAGAATCTGTTGGGCTGGACCTTCTCGCCCGGCTTGAGGACCAGGATCGAGTTCGAGGCCACCGTCCGGATATAGTAGTTGAGCCGGTGTTCCGATGTATAGCCTCCGTAGGTGCCGCTCTTGATGGCCAAAGGGGCCTTTTTGGTGATGGCGAAATGCCCGGCCTGGTAGTGGCCGTGATGGGTGAAGGAGTGGCCGGCTTGATAGAAAATGAACGTATCCTCCGGTCCCCAGCCCGATCGGATGAAGACCTGCCCCATGCCGTCCTCGCCGAACAGTCTGCTCCTGGGCAGGATCCCCTCATAGCAGCTCAAGTCCTTCGAGGCTTTTCTACGTTCAAAATCGAGCTCAGGCAGCCCCCGGAAAACCGGCCGTCCCCAGCGATAGCCGCGGTAGTAGCCGGCCTTGCCGTGGATTCCCTGAAGATATTTGGAGTAGTCCTGAAAAATGGGGCTCTTTGTAGCGAGGGTTATGAGGTCGACCACGCGCTGGGTCTCGTCCTTGAGGTCGTTGCGCGGGCCGGTATCCCCGAAGAGGACGAAGCGGTCAATCGGCTCGGTTCCGTAAATCGTCCACAATCCGACTTGCTGCAGCACTTTGTTGATATGTTCGTTGAGATTGGGTGCTTTGACGCTGTTTACATGGGTCAAGCAGGCCAGGACAAAGGGAAAGGCCCGGTTGTTGATCCAGTAGCTATAGCCCTCGGGCCATCCGCCGCTGATCTCCGCCGCCGCCACCGCTTCCAGGAAGTGGGCCTGGGCTCTTTGGACCAGGGAAGCGTCATGCTCGCTTTCCGGTCCCAGGACAGCGGCAACGACCCAGGCCGCACCGCCCAACTGAAAACGGCCGTGCCACATGGAGGCGGCTTCGCCGTCCAGGATGGTCAGCGCTTCTTCAAGGAAGCTTCGCAGCTTCGCGCGAACCCGCTGCCTCCTCTGCGGCGTCCAGTCGGGATGATCAAACAGAAAGTCGTACCTCAGGGCCAGGTAACGGCCGTTCCCGTAGCTTCCGGAGGCCCTGGGAAGGGAAATCTGGCTCTCCAGCAGGGACTGAATGGCGTCTTTTCCCGCAGACCTGTCCTTGGCGCAGAGCCACTTGGAAGCGCCTTGAGTCCAGGCATCGACCTTATCCCGAAACGATGCATCCTGCCTGTAGCGGGCACGGATGCGCTGCACGGGCTCTTCGCCTCCATAGACCGTCCTGGGCCGAGAATCCCGGAACACGCCCTGCAGTGCCTGTCCGGCATGGCGAGTGTCCGTCTGAGAGGCCTGAGCCGTTTGCAGGGGGCCGGAATCATAGAGGCTCAGAAGCGCTGCGGCGGTGAAACAGCCGGCAAGAAGCCAAAGGGCTCTCAGTATGGTAAATCTTTGCGCTTGAAGTTTCAGAAGCCTGCGTCGCATAGGGTCTAACCTCATTGCCTGATTGAACGTTTCGATTGGGCTTGGTTACTTGCTCTGGTTCAAAGTTACACATTTTGGGCCATGCACGAAATGTGTAAGGACCGGGTAGTCGCCAGGCAGGTTCGCTGGTGCGTTGAATTCCTTGGTTCAAAGATTTTTAGTAAAGGCATGAAGAACTTGGGCAATCCGGATAGTGCTCATAGGTTAGCCTTGGCTCTAAGTTATACATTTTGTGCCATGCACGAAATGTGTAAAGTGGCGTCCAGTCGGGATGATCAAACAGAAAGTCGTACCTCAGGGCCAGGTAACGGCCGTTCCCGTAGCTTCCGGAGGCCCTGGGAAGGGAAATCTGGCTCTCCAGCAGGGACTGAATGGCGTCTTTTCCCGCAGACCTGTCCTTGGCGCAGAGCCACTTGGAAGCGCCTTGAGTCCAGGCATCGACCTTATCCCGAAACGATGCATCCTGCCTGTAGCGGGCACGGATGCGCTGCACGGGCTCTTCGCCTCCATAGACCGTCCTGGGCCGAGAATCCCGGAACACGCCCTGCAGTGCCTGTCCGGCATGGCGAGTGTCCGTCTGAGAGGCCTGAGCCGTTTGCAGGGGGCCGGAATCATAGAGGCTCAGAAGCGCTGCGGCGGTGAAACAGCCGGCAAGAAGCCAAAGGGCTCTCAGTATGGTAAATCTTTGCGCTTGAAGCTTCAGAAGCCTGCGTCGCATAGGGTCTAACCTCATTGCCTGATTGAGTGTTTCGATTGGGCTTGGTTACTTGCTTTGGCTCAAATTTACACATTTTGTGCCATGCACGAAATGTGTAAGGACCGGGTAGTCGCCGGGCAGGTTCGCTGGTGCGTTGAATTCGTTGGTTCATAGATTTTTAGTGAAGGCATGAAGAACCGGAATCTGTCAATGAGAATGAGACACATGGGCCATAGAATTTAGCACCAATC
>CAZQPF010000140.1:0-5878 GCA_964595165.1 uncultured Desulfohalobiaceae bacterium | reverse complement strand
CCTGGCAGAGGGTGAGCCGCAGGCCGCCCTGTGCTTCCCTCAGGCCGGATACGATCCTTCGCTCCAGGATGGGCATCCCCTCGGCCAGGGCCTGGGCCTTCTCCTCTGGGTAGGCGGGCATTTCCTCAACGGTGCGGCGATAGACTATGCTCACCTCCTTGCCCAGCCGCAGCAGGCTCCTGGCGGTGTCCACGGCGGCGTTGCCGCCTCCGATGACGGCGAAGCTGCTCTCTGGCGGCGATTGGGCCGCGTTCAAGCGGTGCAGGAGCTCCAGGCCCTGATAGACATGGGGTTGGCCTTGGAACTCGCCCGGAACCAC
Organism: uncultured Desulfohalobiaceae bacterium; assembly: GCA_964595165.1. Classification (GTDB taxonomy): domain Bacteria; phylum Desulfobacterota; class Desulfovibrionia; order Desulfovibrionales; family Desulfothermaceae; genus CAZQPF01. The sequence goes on along the minus strand of CAZQPF010000140.1, from coordinate 5,559 downwards.
GGAGCTGCTCAGGCCGGGAGCGCAAAAGATGCAGTCGTAATCGGCCAGCAGGGAGGAAAGGTCCTCGGGAGAGATCTGCCGATTGCACACCAGCTCGATGGAGAGGGAGCTCAAAAGGTTGTCCACCTCTTTGGCCAGAAGCTCCTTGGGGAGCCGGTAATCCGGTATGCCGTAGCGAAGGAGCCCGCCGGGCTGGGAATCGCGCTCAAATACGGTGACCCGGACATTCTCCCGGGCCAGGAAATAGGCTGCAGCCAGTCCGGCCGGACCGCTGCCCACAACTGCGACCCGCCCGACTGTCTTCTCCTCCGGAGCAGGGAAGGGCGTCTCCAGTCCGAGATCGCCAAGGTAGCGCTCGATACGGCCGATGAGGACCTCCTGGTCCAGCCCTTTGCGGGTGCAGCGCTCTTGGCAGAAGTGGGGGCAGACGCGGCCGGTCACTGCAGGAAGCGGGTTGTGCTCCCGGAGGATCTGCAAGGCGCTCTGTCCGTCGTTTTGGGCCAACCGGGTGATGATTTCCCGGATGTCGTTGTGCAGCGGGCAGGACTCGCTGCAGGGGGAGGTCCGCTCTGCAGGGACCGGCCGGAAGAACTTCCAGTTTCCGGTGAGGTTGGTCTCGGTGGTGGTGACCGAGATGGGAGCTTCCTTGAGGTCCCCAGGCGCGACTACGCTTTCTTGATTGATGGCTTCCATGGATGGATGCTCCTTATACGGCCATAGCCTGGCTGGAAGCGGATTCGTAAGCCTCCTGCATGGCCTGGCGATTGCCCTGGAGATTGACTGGAATGAAATGGGGCAGCGCCCGGTCCAGGCTTTCCAGGCTGAGCAAATCGGTCAGCCTGGCAAAGGCCCCCAGAATAGGCGCATTGACCATGGGCATGATCCGATTGCCCAGCTTGTGCTTCAAGGCGATGGCGCCCACGTTCATGGTTATTAGGCGCAGGTCGTCCTGCAGTGAGGCATAGGCTTGAGGGCTTTTCTCGGTATTGATGAGCAGCAGGCCTCCGGGTTTGAGGCCCGCAGTCACGTCCACCGTTTCCGCCAGCCTTCCGGAGAGGACGATGACGTGGTCCGGGGTGGTCACCTGACTGCGCAGGTTGATGAAATGCTCCGCAGCCCGCACGAAGGCGGAGACCGGAGCTCCGCGCCGCTCCGCCCCGAAGGTGGGAAAGGACTGGGAGTACATGCCCTCCAGAAAAAAGGCGTAGGACAGGATCTGCGAGGCCAGCACCGCGCCTTGGCCGCCTCGCCCGTGGATGCGGATTTCAAGCATAATGGTATCCGTTTACAGATTTCGAGCTTCGTGCTTCGGATTCATTTTAACAGACATATGTCCAAAACGAGTGCTGCGACCCGCGGTCTCAGCGGTGGTAGACGGTGACCAGCGCCTTGGCCGGCTTGTCGCCGAGAGCCCGGAACCCGTGCAGCTGATCGGATTCGAAGTAGATGCTGTCCCCGGGGTTGAGGACGATGGTCTCCTCCTCGGAGGAGAACTCCAGCTGCCCTTCGAGGACGAAATGGAACTCCTCGCCCTCGTGGCTGAACTTGATCACCTCCTCCGCCTCCTTGGCCTCGAAGGTCACCAGGAAGGGCTCCATGTGCTTGAAGGCCTTTTTATAGGCCAGGGCCTCGTAGGTATAGCCCAGCTGGGCCTTGCCCTGGACCTTTCGGCGGGGGGAGTTGAGCCGTTCGTTTTCCCGCACCACCACGGTCTTTTCCTGCAGGCCGGTGTCCTGGAAAAAGAAGCTGATGTCCGTGTTGAGCGCGTTGGCGATCTTGAGCAGGGTGGAGATGGGAGGCGAGACCTGCTCGTTTTCGATCTGGGAAACCAGGGGCCGGGAAAGGCCGGCGGCAGCGGCGAGCTCCTGCACGGAAAGCCCCTTGTTTTCCCGAAACTGTCTCATCTTGCCGCCTATGGCCAGCTCACCGATCTTTTTGGAACTTGGGGTCATAGGGCCATCCTTTTCTCTGCTGCTTGGTTACAGTTTGCGCCTTACGGTCTCCGGTTTCCATCCACTCTCCCTTGAGCGCCCCTGGGCTCCCCTTGTCTAGGCCGGGGCGGCGGAAAAAGAGGAGGATGCGTTTCGGCGGCCGCGGCGCATTCGCTCTTCTGCGATCCGATCGGCCGCTTCAAAGGTGGGAATCAAGCGCTCCCGCGAGGCTTGCAGGACTTCCTGACAGGTGGCGTAGATGTTATCCACCTTGGCCAGGACCCGCTCCCGATTGAAGCCGTGCAGCTGATCGGCGACGCAGATCAGGCCTCCGGCGTTGATAACGTAGTCCGGGACATAAACGATGCCCCGCTCCTGCAGCATCCGGCCATGGCGTTCCTGGGCAAGGACGTTGTTCGCGCCCCCGGCCACGATGCGGCACTGGAGGCGCCGGACGGTATCGTTGTTGATCACAGCGCCCAGGGCGCAGGGGGCGAAGATATCGCAGGGGATGTCGTAGATGGCCTCGGATGCGACGTGCTCCACCCCGAGCTCCGAGCAGATCGAGCGGCAGCGGCTGCTCTGCAGGTCTGCGACCACCAGCCTGGCTCCCTCGGCGGCAAGGAGCCGGCAGAGATGGTCTCCCACGCTGCCCACCCCCTGCACGGCCACTGTCTTGCCCTGCAGGGAGGAGGTGTTGTCCAGGTACTGCACCGCGGCCTTGATGCCCTGCAAGACGCCTCTGGCCGTGAACGGGGAGGGATCGCCTCCTTTTTGGCTGGTTCCCACCACCCAATCGGTCTCCTTGGCGATATGATCCATGTCCCGGGGTGTGGTGCACACGTCCTCGGCAGTGATGTACATGCCGCCCAGACGCTCAATATGGCGGCCGTAAGCCCGGAACAGGGCTTCGGTCTTGTCCTTGTCCGGGTCCCCGATGATGACCCCCTTGCCGCCGCCGAGCTCCAGCCCGGCCACAGCCGCCTTGTAGGACATCCCTTTGGCCAGGCGGAGGACATCGGTGACGGCGTCCATGTCGCTGGCGTAGGTCCACATCCTGGTGCCTCCCAGGGCCGGGCCCAGGGCCGTGCTGTGGATGGCGATGACGGCTTTGAGGCAGCTCGGGCGATCCTGGCAGAAAAAGAGATTTTCAAAGCCGTCGGCCTGCATGGTCCCAAAGATATTCATAGCGCTTGCTCCCGGAGCTGAAGAAAACGGTTGCTGGAGGTTCGGTCCTGCATTGCATATGAATGCAATAATTAAACCAAAGCTGGCAATGCACCGATGTAGAATGAAATTAGTGGCTTGAGAGAGAAGGAAGGGGTAGGGGCAGGCGCAGGGGCATGCCATTATTTTCACGGTGCAAAAAATATCATGAAAGAAAGCGCATCCCAAGGCTGAGATCAGCCTTGGGATGCGTTTTCTTGCCTCTTCTTGTGGCGAAAGTTGAATGGAAGCATGAATCGCGCCTGTCTTTCAGGGTGCGATTCATGCTCGGCGGTACTTGCGGAGCTTGTGGTACAGATTGCGCAGGGAGATGCCCAGAAGATCAGCGGCCCGGGCCCTGTTGCCCCCGGTTTTCTCCAGGGCCAGATCAATGGTGCGCCGTTCCCAATCCTGGCGCATCTGGTTCAGGGTCTTGTCCGGCCAGGGCTCCCCAGGGGAGGGCTCACAGATCTCTTCCTGCGCTGGGCTGCTCGGCTCGGGGTGGAGCCGTGGCAGGTGCTCGGGCAGAACTGTGGTCTCGGCGATGTTCATGGTGATGGCCGCCCTCCGGAGAACGTTTTCCAGCTCCCGGACATTGCCAGGCCAGCCGTAGGCCTGGAGGATGTCCAAGACGCTCGGGTCCAGGCCGTGGATATTGCGCCCGTACTCCTGATTGATCTTGCGCAGCAGAAGCTCGGCCAGCCTGGGGATATCCTCCTTGCGGCGGCGAAGCGGAGGGATGGCGATGGGCACGACGTTGAGCCGGTAGAAGAGATCCTGGCGGAATCCTCCGGCTTCCACCTCCTGGGCCAGGTTCTTGTTGGTGGCGGCGATGAGCCGGGTATCCACGGGAATGGGCCGGCTGTCTCCCACCCGGACGATCTCCTTTTCCTGCAGCACCCGCAGGAGCTTGGCCTGGAGGCTGAGGCTCACCTCTCCGATCTCATCCAGGAACAGCGTTCCTTTGTGCGCAGTTTCGAAGTAGCCTTTGCGTCCTTTCTTGTCCGCCCCGGTAAAGGCCCCCGGAGCGTAGCCGAAGAGCTCGCTCTCCAGCAGGGAGTCGGCCATGGCGGCGCAGCTGACCCGCACGAACTGCCCTTTGCGGCCGCTGGCATGATGGATGGCGTGGGCAAAGAGCTCCTTGCCGGTGCCGCTCTCCCCTTGCAGGAGAATGGTGGCCGGAGTGGTGGCCGCTTTCTTGGCCTGGGCCAGAGCGGACTCCAGCTGCGGACTGGAGCCCACGATGTCCTCGAACTGGTACTTGGCCTCCAGGGTTCGGATGCGCTGCCTGGCCTGCTCCAGCTCCTCAGCCAGGCGATAGATCTCCGAGAGGTCGTGGATCACGCCCACGCTGCCCTTGAGCCGACCCTCCACCAGTATGGGCGCACCGTCGACCACCACTGGCTTTCGTTTCGGTCCCACCTTCATGGACACCTCGGTGACCGGGGCCTTGCTGCTCAGCACCCTGAGGTGCACGCTTTCGCCCTCGGCGATATCCACCGTGGCCGGCTTGCCCAGGACGTCGTCCTCGGTGAGCCCGGTGAGGCGGGTGTAGGCCGGATTGATCAGGATGCCCACCCCATCCTCGTTGACCACGGAGATGGCATCCTGGGTGGAGTTGATGATCGCTTCCAGAAGGCTGCGGGTTTCTTTGAGGTTGGTGATCTCTTCAGCCAGTCTGAGGACCTCGGAGTTGTCCTGAAAAACGGCCAGCACCCCGAGAAGGGTGCGATCTGGGTCGAATACCGGGATGCGGTTGGTGAGAATGGTCCGCTCCCCGAGGACCTGACGCTGGTTGAGCTCGGCGGTTTGGCTGTGCAGGACCTTTGGTAGCCGGGTGTTGGGAATGATCCGGGATATGGGCTGGTCAAGCGCCTCCTCGGGATCCACGGCAAGCAGACGGGCCGCCTGGCGGTTGAAGATCTGGATCCGCTGCGAGCAGTCAATGACCACCACGCCTTCGGGCATGGCGTCGAAGACCGGGCTGCAGGCCCGCCAAAAACGGTATGGCTCGTGGTTCATAACAGCTCTTCAAAGATGCGACCGCAAAGGACCCTTTTTGCAGCCGCAGTAGTCACCCATTAAAAGGCCCTAGGTCAAGGGATGTGCTCCCCTCGGGCTAGAGAAAAATTGGTTTGGCGGCTCCGGCCGGGGTTGCCGGTTTTCGGTTCAAAGTTTAGATTGGAATATTTTGCTGTCAATATGAATAGCGTTTTGCATATCTCAATGTCGCAATAAAGAACCCTCCCCTGACCCCTCCCGCCTGGAAGACAGGCGGCAAGGAGGGAGCCGGAGAAGGACCTTTCCTGATAGGCAACGATTTATATTTGGCAAGTCAGATTTGCCTCCGGCAAATCTGACTTATGTGGTTAATTTAAAAGAATTCAATCCCTTGATTTTAATGAGAATATACTGAAAGCCG
>CAZQPF010000139.1:0-5918 GCA_964595165.1 uncultured Desulfohalobiaceae bacterium | reverse complement strand
CTGCGGCGGCATATATCTTCTACCGCGTCAGCGGTGGCGACCGCCTGGGTGATTTGAGCGGAGCTCAAAGCGCCCAGGCATCTCCCACGCCGTGCCCGCCGTGTGCGCGAGCGAGTCCTCGAGCGGGTGGTTAATAACTCTGCAAAGGAGAGAAGAGATTTTCACCACGGCGCCCACAGCGTGCACAGCGCCTGAGTAAGGCGGAGCGCTTTACTTGCAGTAAATCACACCGCCAACGACTCCGCCTGCGGCGGCATATATCTTCTACCGCGTCAGCGGTGGCGACCGCCTGGGTGATTTGAGCGGAGCTCAAAGCGCCCAGGCATCTCCCACGCCGTGCCCGCCGTGTGCGCGAGCGAGTCCTCGAGCGGGTGGTTAATAACTCTGCAAAGGAGAGAAGAGATTTTCACCACGGCGCCCACAGCGTGCACAGCACAAGAAAGTGGCAGGACGCTTTATCTTCGACAAATCGGCCTGCCGGTTCGCTCACCCTGTGTCGATATGTGAAACCGCTTTCCACATCGCGCCAGCGAGCGGCGCTTTTGCCTCGATCAGGGTCGAGCGAGGCAAAGAAAAACCGTCTGCCTGGTAATCTGCCTTATCGTCTAAGCTCACTTCAGCAGAATCCCCCGGGGCACGAGAGAGACCGTCAGCATTGCCGAGTTCTCGGTATAATCTTCAAATTCAATATTCGATTCCACAATGCGATGCGTCCCGGACAGGCTGCAGCGAAGCCACCGGGTCACCTGATAGTTGAGCCCTGCAGTAAAGGTGCCTACATGGTCCTCGCGCTCCGGCTCCTCGTCCTTGTATTGGTTGAATCGGTAGTTCACCGTGAGATCGCTGCTCAGATGGCGGGTGAAGTTGTGCGTCAGAGTGCCTCTAGCCTCATAGTAGGTAGTGAAGCCGAGGTTCTCCGAGCCGAAGTAGGTTTCCTCGTATCCGGTGCCTCCGTTGAAGCGAAACATGGTCTTGGGGGTCAGCTTCCAGCCCTTGCTCACGTCAAGGTCTATCTCGGCATGAAAACCATCCTCGTCTTCGTCTAGTTGCTCATCTCTATAGTAATACCCCACTCCAACAGTAAGCGAGGCTTCACGGGCAAAACGCCAGGTGACCCCTATCGAGGGATCGTAGACCTGATAATCGTCTTGTGTGTTGTGCTCGTTGAAGACCGTGTGCCGATAGCGGACAAAGCCGTCCAGAAAGCGGGTGAACTCCCTAGTAGCCTGAATATTTCCCTGCCATCTATCAAAAGTTTCCGTCTCCCCGTCGAACTCCCCCCGGGTGTAGGACAACCCCGAGCTGAAGCCCAAATGCCGCCAGGGCCAAATATTGAAATCCAGGTTCGCGCCGTAGCGGTCGCTGTCTTCACTGACACCGGTGCCAAAAGGTTGCAACCCGGTATCGCTATCCTGACTGGCTCCATTGTCTTCCCGGCGCAGCCTGTAGTTGACCCCGAACCCGAGAGAGTCCCTCTGACCGAACTGGTAGTTGATCCGCGCCCCGGCGGTGTTCGTATAGTAGGGCTCTCTCTCCTGCCGTAAAGTGTAATCGAATTCCTGGCGCAGGAACTCCTCTTCAGCCCTGGTCAAGGAGAGGTTGCCGCGCTGGTAGGGCTCCTCGGTCCGGGTGAACGTATCGTACACATTGAGGGTAACATGCTTGGCAAGCTGCTTGTGCGCATTAAGCGAAGCGCTCTGCCGGATGGTATTGAAGTCGTCGTTTTCCTTATAGAACGTAAACCCCGGCGAGTACGACAGCGAAAGACCCGAGGTCTTGCCTTGGGCTTCATAGGAAATTCGGGGAGAGACGACGGTAATCCACTCCGATTCCTTGTTGCTCTCGGTAAGATGGAGATTGTCCGTATACTCCTGGCTTACGGACAGGGAAGGCTGGACCACATGTCGATACCCGCCCCAGGCCTTTGCTGCAGAGCCGACATAAATCAAGGAAAAGACAATAAGAGCATAAAGCCACTCTCTCATGAAGTCTCCTCTGGAAGCCTTATTCAACCATTGGAAAGAATGATAATGACCTGAATCGGCTTAGATGGCTATTTAGCGCAGTATGATGGTGTCTCCCGGCTGGAGCAGCACGTTCTGATCGGGATTGTCCCCAGAGACGATGGCTTTGTAATCCAGCCGGATTCGTTTATCTTGTCCGCCAACCCTGCGCAGCAACAGGATATCGTCTCTATCCGCCCATTCGGTGAATCCGCCGGCCTTGGCCAGGGCCTGCACCAGGGTCATGTCCTTGAGCAGCGGGTACTCCCCTGTGCTGGCGATCTCCCCGATCATGTAGTAGCTCTGGCTGGCCTGGGCCTGAACGATAACCGTGACCTCGGGGCTCTCTATGAACTCGGCCAGCTCCTCGGTGATTACGCTCTTGAGCTCCATGGGAGTCCTGCCGGCGGCCTTGATGTCGTCGATAAGAGGAAGGGATATCTTGCCGTCCCGGCGAACAGTGATCGTTCTGGTGAGCTCCTGCTCCTTCCAGACATAGATCTCCAGGGAATCCGACTTGCCGATGACATAGTCTTCGGAGTCCGGCTTGACTGCGGCTTTCTCAGCCGCTGCCTGCCCGGCGAAAAGCAACACCCCCATACCAAGCACCATGAGGAGCTTAACCACCTTCATGCCTGTCTCCTTTTTATCTGGCTCAATTTTCATAGATAGGGACAACGAAGGATCTGATGGCTTCATCCCGCTCTCGCGGGAGCCCTCTCGCCGCCAGGTGATCACTCGATCCCTTGCGCGATGAGCGCAATGGGATCTGATTCGTGATAATTCGTGTAAATTCGTGGATAAACTCTTAAAGAAAAAGAGCTTGGTCCACGAATGTTCACCAATCTCCACGAATGAAGATGGAAGAATGTCCTGCCTGCTCATCGCAGGCAGGATGGCTTCATCCCGCTCTCGCGGGAGCCCTCTCGCCGCCAGGCGCTTCGCGGGCAAAACTCTTTCTCTTTGCGTTTTATGATTTCCGTTTTTTTGCTCTTGATATCACCTGTGAGCTATGAACTACTTCTAGCTATGAGCTATGTGGGAGCTTCACTCTTGCTATCAGCTGTCAGCTATCAGCTATGAGCTTCTTCTTGGCGATCACTCTTTCCTCTGGCCGATCAGGCCAGGGGAAAAATTCGTGTAGATTCGTGTTGCAACCTACAACTAACTCTTCGCTATGCGCTATGCGCGCATTCACCTGCTCCCCTCACCCGCCAAGACGGTTTTCACCGTCTTGAGCACGATGAAGAGGTCGAAAACGATGCTCAAGTTCTTGATATAGAACAGATCATACTCCAGCTTGCGCAAGGCGTCCTCTTCTGATGCGCCGTAGGGATAGTTGATCTGAGCCCATCCGGTTATGCCGGGCTTCACGCTGTGACGCTCCCCGTAATAGGGGAGCCTTTTCTTCAGCTGTTCCACGAACTCCGGCCGTTCCGGCCTGGGTCCGACAAAGCTCATTTCCCCTCGAAGCACATTCCAGAACTGCGGAATCTCATCCAGGCGGAGCTTGCGCAGGAAGCGGCCCACACCGGTAATGCGCGGATCTTCTTCCGTAGCCCAGACAGCGCCTGTTCCTGCCTCGGCATCATCCCGCATGGTCCTGAACTTGACCACCTGGAACAAGCGACCGAACTGGCCGACCCGGGTCTGCTTGAAGAAAGCCGGTCCGGGAGAGCTCCATTTGACAGCCGCGCTGATGATCACAATCAGGGGCGCTGAGACGATAAGCCCGAGTGAGGCAAACAGGATGTCCGCAACTCTTTTGCTGCACAGGGTGAGCTTATAGCGGCGAAAACCCTCGGAAAAGATGAGCCAGCTGGGCGGCGCCTGTCTGGCCAGGATCTTGCCGCTCAAGTGCTCATAAAAGGTCACGCCTTCAATGATCTGCAGTCCTTTGAGCTTGCAGTCCAGCAGGTATTGGATCGGCGACTTGCCGCGCCGCTCCTCCAAGGCGACCACAATCTTGCTCACACTGTTTTGCTCAGACACGGAATCCAGCTGGCTGTAATCCGTATAGCGGCCGATTCCAAGCTCCTGAGCCAATCCGGAGTTGCCGGGGTTGGAAAAGACCGCTGCGATATTGTACCCGGAGTCGAGATTGGCCTTGATCTCCCGGGAGATGAGGTTGGCCAGATTGCCGTCTCCGATGAGGACGATGTTCTCGCTCCAGAGGTTCTGCTGGCACATGTACTGGTAGATGATGCGCCAGGACACGAGAAAGAGAAGGAGAAAGAAAAGCCCGAAAAAGAAGATCCCCTGCTCCAGGATGATGTACGGCCAGAGGTAGTACAAAGCAGCCAGAATGAGACAGGACGCCCCGATGGCCTGAACGATTCGTATGCCGAGATCAAAGGGCTTATACGCGGTGCTGAAGTCATAGAGATCGTGATAGTAGAGGCATACTTGAATAATCAATGTTATAAGCAGGATGCGGGCCCAGACCGGGGCTCTGAGAGTAGGCTCCGGGATCCCACCCTGATATAAAACCCACATCGCAGCGTATATCCCGCCGAATATGAGGCAGGTCTCTCCTAGGCAGAACAGGAGATTGCGGATGGGGTAGTACTTGTTGAATATCTTGAGCATGCTATCCGATATGAGCTTCTTCTGCCTACAACTTAACCGCTCTCATCCTTCCCCTTGTTCCCATAGCCATAGCCGTAGCCATACCCGTAGCCGCGTCCGTAGCCGTTCTTCTTGTACTTCTTGTAGTACTTGGCCTGCTTCTCATACCCGTTGAGAATAACGCCCATGAACTTGTCCTGCTGAAACCGCTCCAGGGTGGAGGAAACAAGGTCGCGCGGCGTTTTGGCCCGCTTTACCACGAGATAGACGCCGTCCAGCTCGTTGGCCAAGACGAGCGTCTCCGGAGCCAGTTCCATGGGCGGGCTGTCGAAAATCACGAAACGGTCCGGGTAGCGGTCCCGCACCTCGGCTATCAGGCTCTTCATCTTGGTGGAGGAGAGGAGCTCGACCGGGTTTTCTATATCCTCTCCCGCAGGAAGGACGGTCAGCTTGCCCACCGAGGTGTTGCGAAGCACGTTCTCCAATGGAAGGTTCTCGGTGAGGTGCGAGGACAAGCCCTTGCTCGTTCTGTCGTACCCGAAGACCTTGTGCACCCTGGGGTTGCGCATGTCGGCATCCACCAGGAGCACATACTCGTCCAGGCCCTGAGCCAGGGTCGCGGCCAGGTTCGAAGCCACAAAGGTCTTGCCTTCTCCCTGCAGGGCGCTGGTGACCAGCAGGGTTCTGGGCCGCCTTCCGGACTCCGGCTTGATGAGCTTGGAGCGCAGGAAGCGGAACTGCTCAGCTATCGCGGATCCGGGTCGGCCGATCACCATGAGCTCCGGCGAGACGCCGTTTCCTCCTGTCACAATACCGCTTGGCTCGACAGGCTGCTGTTCATCCTTGGACTCAGCCCGCATCAGGGCTTCGTAAATCTTTCCCATGCACGTTCCTTCTTCTGATGCGCAGAGCGCAAAGCGCAAAGCACATGGCGAAGATGTTTTTGATGAATTCGAATGATATGCTGCAGCCAGCACATTTGATTAAAAGCCATCACTTGGCATAATAAAACAAATGTAGTTCTGGGAACGTCTTTCTCTTTTCTTCCCGACTTCCGACTTCAGATCACTGACTATCGACTTCCCACCTCCCTATTCCCTGCCTCTTCCCGACCACTCGTATGAAACTCGACTTCCAACCCCTCACCCCTCACTCAGTTTGACCGCATTCTTCTTCCATTTGAGGATGATGACGCTAAAGCTGCAGCCTGACTCCAAGCTCATGCTGCGACTGGGCAAACTGAGTGAGGGGAGCTCCCCTTGGGAAGGGGAGCAGCTCCGGAGTTTCTCCCTTTGATCAACCCGGCACTCAGTTTGATCGAATTCTTCTTCGATTTTGGGTCGATAA
>CAZQPF010000138.1:0-5920 GCA_964595165.1 uncultured Desulfohalobiaceae bacterium | reverse complement strand
TATTTCTGCAAAACTGAGTGCCGGGTGAGGGGTTGGAAGTCGAGTTTCATACGAGTATACCCTGAACGTCGTTGTGGCCAGTTTCATGGGAGATCATAAAAGGGCTTCCGGAAGGCAGGCTGACGGAGGCACTTGTATCTTATAAGGCTTGAATCTTGCAGCTTAATCCCTCTGCATCGGCTCTTCGCTAAAGCATTCGCCTCAAGCAGGGGCTGCTGCGTTCGGAATTGGCCATCTATCTCATCGAGACTCATTATTTTTCCCCCACAGTGTGCAACGAGATGCAGCTTCGCTTACAGAGGTCGTTCCGCCTGCCAGATTCCCTCAAGCTGGCCCGCTACGCCAAGGCCCCGGAGCTCGGGCCGAAGGTCCTGTTTTTCAGCGGAGGGACAGCGCTTCGGGAGACCTGCCCCGAGCTCATCCGCTCCACCCACAACTCCATACACCTCATTACCCCCTTTGACTCCGGGGGCAGCTCTGCGGTCTTGCGGCAGGCCTTCGGCATGCCGGCCGTGGGGGACATCCGCAACCGGCTTATGGCCCTGGCGGACCAAAGCATGCAGGGCCATCCCGAGATTCTGTCCCTGTTTGCGCATCGATTTCCCGCCAACGAGTCCTCCGGTGCTTTGAGATCGCAGCTCCAAGCCCTGGGCCAGGGAAGGCACCCGCTCATCCAGGGGGTGCAGCTCCCCATGCGGCGCATTGTTCAGCGCCACGTGAACCTTTTTCTGCGCTGGATGCCGGAGGACTTCGACCTCCGGGGAGCCAGCGTGGGCAACCTGGTGCTCACTGCCGGCTACCTGGAAAACGAGCGCCAAATCGAGCCCATCATCTACCTCTACTCCAAGCTGGCTGAGGTGCGCGGGACGGTCCGGCCGGTGGCTGACGCAGATCTCCATCTGGCTGTGAGGCTAGGGGACGGACGCACCATAGCGGGACAGCACCGCATAACCGGCAAGGAGCATCCTCCCCTTAATGCTCCGGTGCAAAGCATCTATCTCATCCATGATCTGCACAGCCACTCTGAGACCGAGGCCCAGGCCCCGGAGAGCGTTATTCAGCTCATCGAGTCCGCAGATCTCATCTGCTATCCCATGGGCAGCTTTTTTACCAGCCTGCTGGCCAATCTTCTTCCCCGGGGGATCGCTGCGGCCATCCGCCGGGCCGGATGCCCCAAGATATTCATCCCCGGCACCTACCCCGATCCGGAGAGCTTTGGACTGAGCCTCAAGGACCAGGTGGATTTCCTGCTGTACATGCTCCTGCAGGGAGCTCCGGGCCAGTCCTCCCCTCAAGCGGTCTTGGATGCGGTCCTTCTGGATCAAGGCCTGGGTACGGAAGCAGAGAAGGAGCGGCTGAAGAGATATCTCCAAGAGCGGGCCGTTGATCTGTTTGCCACGCGGCTGGTGACGCCGAAAACCGCCCCGCGCATCGATCCGCAAAAGCTGGTGCCCCTTTTGCTTTCCTGCACTTGATCCGAGCCCTTTCCCGGAGCAGGCCCCAGAGTTGACCCAGGTGGCCGATTTGGGTATGAGTACCAGTGGCCGAAGTCGTTTTCTTGCAACCAGGAAAGGAAAGGAGGATCCTATGCTTAGGAAAATCGCTCTGTTTTTTACAGCGTTGACTTTAGCCGCGGCAACCGCCTGGGCCGGTCCGATCAAGATGAACCTCAACGCGATCTATCCGGCCTCGAACTTCCATAGCCAGGGGGCTATGGATTTCGCCGAAAAGGTGGAAAAGTACACCGACGGCTCGGTACAGATCACGGTGCATCCCGGAGGCAGCCTGGGCTTTGAGGGGAGCGAGCTCCTCAAGGCGGTCAAGGACGCTTCCGTACCCATGTCCGATATCCTCATGGGCGTGGTGGCCGGAAGCGAAGAGATCTTCGGGCTGAGCACCTATCCCCGCATTGTCCATTCCTACGCCGAAGCCAGGGAGCTCTATGAGGCGGCCCTGCCCTACTACAAGAAGGCTTGCAAGAAATGGAACCAGAAGTTTCTCTATGCCGCGCCCTGGCCCCCCAGCGGCCTCTTTACCCAGAAGAAAGTGGACTCCATCGAGGATATGGAAGGGCTCAAGACCCGCACCTATGACAAGAACGGGGCCAAGTTTCTGAGAAAGGCCGGGGGCAACCCTATCTCCATGCCCTGGGGGGAGGTATACTCCGCCTTGAACACCGGGCTTATCGACTCCGTGCTCACCTCGGCCACTTCCGGCAAGGACGGCAAGTTCTGGGAGGTGCTGAGCCATTTCACCAAGATCCACTTCGCCTATCCCCTGAACATGGTCACCATCAACATGGACTACTGGAACTCCCTAAGCCAGGAGCAACAGCAGGCCATGCTCCAGGCGGCGGAGGAAACCGAAGCGGCCCAGTGGGAGGCCTCCAAGGCGAGCAACAAGAAATCGCTTAAGATCCTGAAAGAAAACGGCATGAAGATCTCCGAGGTCAGCCCGGAGTTCGGCGAGAAGCTCGATGAGATCGCCGGGGAGATCTTCAAGGAGTTCAAGAGCAAGGCGGATGAGGACACCAAAAAGGCCCTGGAAGCCATAGGGATGTAGCCGTGCTGGATCGTCTCGAACGCATGCTCAAAGGCCTCTGCCAAGCAGGGGCCTTTTTATCTGCTCTGTTCATGACCCTGACCGTGGCCTTGATCGTGGTGGAGATATTCATTCGATGGTTTCTTAATCTCTCAACCATGGTGGCCAGTGAGTTCAGCGGTTATTTTCTGGTCTCCATCGTCTCTTTCGGTCTGGCCTACACCTTGTACCACCGGGCCCATATCCGTATCACCATCTTCTGGGATCGGTTCACCGAGGTCTGGAAGCGGCGCGTGGACATTGGAGCCGGGATTCTGTCCGCGGTCATAACCGGCTTTGGCCTCTACTATGCGATCCTCATGGTTTACGACACCTACTCGCTGGGCATGGAGGCGGACACCATGGTGGAGACCCCGCTCTGGATCCCGCAGACAGCCGTGCCCATAGGTCTCTTCATGCTCCTTCTCCAGCTGGTGTATCTCATCTTGAGGAGCCTGCGCTCATGATCAGCGATCCCCTTACCCTGTCCATCTTCCTCCTGATCATCATGTTCTCGCTTCTGCTGGCCAGCAACTGGATCGCCTTTTCCCTTATCGGCACCGGGATGGCTGGGCTGCTGCTCTATGACATGAATCTGCCTCCCATTCTCTCGGTCTGGGATAAGATCGGCAACATACTGGCAAATTCTGTATGGAACAGCCTCAACTCCTGGGCCTTGTCCGCTCTGCCCCTATTTATCCTCATGGGCGAGATCCTCTACCGGACGGCCATCTCCACCCGCCTGCTCAACGGACTCGTGCCCTGGCTGACGAAGATTCCCGGCCGCCTGTACCACATCAACGTTGTGGCCTGCTCCATGTTCGCCGCAGTATCCGGCTCCAGCGCGGCCACCACTGCCACGGTGGGCAACATCACCCTGCACGAGCTGACCAAGCGGGGCTACCACAAGAACCTGGCCCTGGGCTCTCTGGCAGGTGCCGGAACCATGGGCTTTCTCATTCCGCCCAGCCTGATCATGATCATCTACGGGGTCCTTTCCGAGACCTCCATCGGCAAGCTGTTCATCGGCGGCATCTTCCCCGGGCTCATACTGGGAGGCATGTACTCGGTGTATATCGCCATTCAGTCCCTCATCCACCCGCATTATGTCCCGGCGGACAGCGAGGAGTACAGCTGGCGGCAGAAGGTGGAGAGCATCAAGGACATCATCCCGGTCTTTCTGCTCATCTTTGTTGTCCTCGGCGGCATCTACCTGGGGGTGACCACTCCCACCGAGGCTGCGGCCATCGGAGTGGTGGGGGCGCTCGCTCTGGCCTTGTATTTCCGGAACCTGACCTGGTCGAATCTGCAAGAGGCCTTCATGGCCGCGGTGCGGACCACGGCCATGATCTGCTTCATCATCGCCGGCGCGGCCTTTCTCTCCCAGGTGGTTGGCTTCATCGGCATCGCCAGCGCTCTGAGCAAGTATATCGTTTCGCTCAACCTCTCGCCCTACACCCTCATCTTCGTGGTGGGCATCATGTACCTGATTCTGGGGATGATCCTGGACGGCATCTCCATTGTGGTCATGACCCTGCCCATTGTGCTGCCCATCGTGGTTCAGGCCGGATTCGAGCCCTTGTGGTTCGGCATCTATCTCGTCTTTATGGTGGAGCTTTCCCAGATCACCCCGCCGGTGGGCTTTAGCCTCTTTGTCATCCAGCACATCTCCAAGGAGAACTTGCAGACCATACTCTGGGCCACGCTGCCCTTCTTCCTGCTCATGATCCTTATGGTGGTCATCGTGACCGCCTTTCCGGAGATCGTTTTCTATCTGCCAAGCAAGATGTCCGGATAGCCCATAGCGCCGAGCTGGGAACAAAAAGGCCCGGAATAAGGGATGCATCCCTTATCCCGGGCCTTTTTGCCATGGAAAGCTGTATCCCGCCGCTCTTTGCTCCATCATCCTTGAACCGGGGTGAGCACCTCCTGAGCCTCCTGCTGATCTCTTCGCATGCGCTCCAGAAGCTTCCGGTAGATCGGGCCCGGCAACCCTTCTCCTATGGCCCGGCCGTCGAACTGGACAATGGGGAGGATATCGAAGGTCGTACCGCACATGAGCACTTCCCGGGCCAAAAAGAGATCCTCCCGTCCGATCCGGGCCTGACGGACGGAAGACAGGGTCTCGGAGGAAACAAGCTCCTGGGCCAGCTCCATCATCCGCACTGCAGTGGTGCCGCGCAGGGTCCGGTCGAAACGGGGCACCAGGAGCTCTCGGTCCGCAGAGACGACTGCCAGATTCTCCGTGGGGCCTTCGGCGAGACAGCCCTTTTCGTCCAGGGAAACCACGTAGTCCACGGAGTGGTCCTCGGCTTCCTTTCTCATGAGCACATTTTGCAGGTAGTTGCAGCTCTTGACATTGGCGAAGAAGCCGGGCTTGATCGGCACCCGGCTGGTTTGCAGACTGCAGCCGCGCTCGTATTTCTTCTCTTCCGGGGGCTTGAGCTCGGTGATCACCACATAGAGCTGGCTGCCCACCGTGCTGTAGGGCGAGGGCGTAAAATCTCCCGGCCCCCGGGAAACGAAAAGGCGAACCAGGCAGTCGCTTGCCCCGGAGGCCCGGATAGTCTCCAGGATGATCTCTTTCATCTCCGAGCGCGTTACCGGCCAGTGGAGGTGGACCATGTCCGCGGAGCGCTCCAAGCGGTCCAGGTGGCGATCCAGAAGGTAAACCAAGCCCTGGAGGCTTTTAAAGGCCTCGAAGATCCCGTCGCCGCGGTGGACCAGGTGATCGTCCACCGGGACGAGCATGAAGCCGGGGTCGATAACGATGCCGCCCAGCCAGCTGGAGTACATGGCCAGGTAGTGTTGCTGGTGCGGCCAGGATTTTTCGGAAAGCAGGGACTGGATTTCTTCCGGGCTGAGCTTGGGAATGCTTTCCATGCTCTTGTCTCCTCCTGCTCCACAGTCAAGGGTTTTTGAATAACATATTGTTTCTGCTGCTGATATTGATGAGCTGGCTTGGCTGTGAATGCTTTTAGCCTATCTTTTTGATTTTACTGACAACTGATCACCGACTTCTCGTATGAAACTCGACTTCCAACCCCTCACCCGGCACTCAGTTTTGCAGAAATAGCTGGGGGTTATGCCATAAACCTCTTATGTGCCTTCAAGCACACAGGGCGATCATTATATCAACACTGAGTGCCGGGAGCTCCCCTTGGGAAGGGGAGCAGCTCCGGAGTTTCTCCCTTTGATCAACCCGGCACTCAGTTTGCTCAGTCTCAGCTCGAGTTTGGAGAAAAGCTGCAGCGTTATCGACCCAAAATCGAAGAAGAATTCGATCAAACTGAGTGCCGGGTCAAACTGGCAATAGCGGCTTTCAGTATATTCTCATTAA
>CAZQPF010000137.1:0-5939 GCA_964595165.1 uncultured Desulfohalobiaceae bacterium | reverse complement strand
GTGTTCCCCGCATGCGCGGGGATGATGGGCTCGTCCAGGTGCTGCTGGTAGAGCTTGGCGGGTGTTCCCCGCATGCGCGGGGATGATCCGCTCATGGTGCCACCCATAGCAGCACATAAACGGTGTTCCCCGCATGCGCGGGGATGATCCGGATAACGAGGAATTTATGCAGCTCGCCTCCTCGTGTTCCCCGCATGCGCGGGGATGATCCGGGCAGAGTTCTAGACGTAGATGATTACCTGGCGTGTTCCCCGCACACGCGGGGATGATCCGTCCATTGGATGTTTGTCATAGACAAAACCCCTTTGTGGTTGAATGCGATTTAGGATAAATTAGACCAGCATCCCGTTCTCCTTTGTCTGGGTGGTTTTTGTGGTTGAAACCCATCATGTCAGACATGGAGACGGGATGCACCTTTTTTATGGAACTTCAACCCCTTGAAAGTGATTCAAATTGACGTTGGGGTACCCACAAATCCTGCGGAAGACCGAGGAGTCTTTATGTCCCAGACTCACCACACCCCGAATGGCGGCGGCAATCCGGAATCGGTGCTTACCTCCCAGGAATGCTTCAGGATCCTGCAGATATCCCCCCAAGGGATCTGCAAAATCACACCTGAAGGCAAGCTTTTGTATGCCAATCAAGCCTTTGCAGACATGCTGGGCTATACCCTGGAGGAGGTGGTGGGTCTGTATATCTGGGATTATGAGGCGGAAATGACAGAATCACAGATCCGCAACAGTTTCCTGGATCCTTCCAAAGTCGATTCCTTTTTCGAGTGCCGGTATAAGAGAAAAGACGGCTCGATAATTGATGTGGAGGTCAGTCTGAGCGGCGAGAATTTTGCCGGTAAGGATGTGATCATCTGTATCTGCCGGGATATCACCGAGCGCAAAAGAATGGAGCAGGAGCTAAAAGAGCAGAAAAACCTCCTGGAGAGCATTATAAACAACATCCCTGACATCCTGGCCATCCAGTACCCAGATCACAGCATTGAGCAATACAACCGTGCGGGATACCAGATCCTGAATATGTCTCCGGAGGAGGTCCGCTACAAAAAGTGTTTTCAGCTCATAGGCCGGGACAGGGAGTGTGAGCAGTGCGCCAGCAGGGAAGCCCTGCAAACCAAGGAGTTGGCCCAACTGGAAAAGTATGTCCCGGAGCTGGACGTGTACCTGGATTGCCGCAGTGTTCCCATATTAGATGAACAGGGAGAGGTGATCAAGATCGTGGAGCAGTTGCGGGATATAACCAGCCAGAAGCGGGCCGAGGAGGCACTGAAACAGAGCGAAAAGCGTTACCGCAGCCTGGTAGAATCACAGCAGGAAGCCATAGCCAGAATCGACACAGACGGCTTGTTTACTTATGTCAATGATGTCTGCTGTCAGGTTTTCGGGGCAAGAAGGGAGGACCTTCTGGGGCAGCCCTTTGTTCCTTTTGTGCAAGAGGAGGATATAGAGGATGTTTTGCAAAAACTGGAGACTATCCGACAACCTCCTTATAGGGTGCAGATAATCCACAGGCTTCTGACCCCCACCGGATTTTACTGGATAGACTGGGAGAATAGCGCCATATTCGATGATCATGGAGAAATAGTCGAGATCCAAAGCGTGGGCAGGGATGTTACGGAACTGAAGCGAAAAGAACACGAGCTCAAGGAGACCAAGGAGCGGTTCGATTTTGCCCTGCAGGTCACCAATACCGGATTGTGGGACTGGAATGTGCAGACAGGAGAGGTTGTGTTCAATGAGCCCTGGGCTGTTATGGTCGGTTATTCCTTAGAAGAGCTCAAGCCATTGAGCATCCAGACCTGGATGGAGTTATGTCATCCCGATGACCTGGAAGTATCCAATGCATTGGTGAAACAGCACTTGGATGGAGAGACGGAAATATATCTATGCGAAGCACGGATGAGGCATAAACAGGATTACTGGATATGGATCCTGGATCAAGGAAAAGTTATCCAATGGGACGATTCCGGAAATCCGTTGCGCATGCTCGGAACCCACACCGATATCACCGAGCGCAAACGGGAGGAAGAATTAGCTCAAATGCGCCTTCGGCTTATCGATTATGCAGCAGATCATACTTTGGATGAGCTATTAACCAAGGCTTTGGATGAGATTGGAGGCTTCCTGAACAGCCCCTTAGGTTTCTATCATTTCGTAGAAGCCGATCAAAAGACCCTAACCCTGCAGCAGTGGTCCACTGAGACCTTAAAGCACCACTGCAAGCTGCAGGGGAAAGGAATGCACTACAGCATAGATCAGGCAGGAGTGTGGGTGGACTGTGTGCGTGAAGGCAAGTCAGTCATCCATAACGATTATTCCTCGCTCCCCCATAAAAAGGGTATTCCGGAGGGACATGCCGAGGTGACCAGGGAAATGGTGGTCCCTGTATGGCGTAAGGGAAAAATAGTCGCCATAGTGGGGGTGGGCAATAAACCAAATGATTATACTAAGCAGGACTGTCATTATCTGGAGTTCTTGGCTGATCTTGCCCATGAGATTGTGATCCGCAAGCAATCTGAGGAGGCTCTGCACCGGTCCAAGAACTATTACCAGACCGTTTTTGAGAACACGGGAACGGCAATGTTTGTCATTGAACAAGATACCACTATTTCCCTTGTCAACTCCAAGTTTGAACAAATGTCAGGTTATGCAAATCCCGAGGTCGAAGGAAAGATGTCCTGGACCGAGTTTGCTCACCACGAGGATGGGGATTGGATGAAGAAGTATCATTATTTGCGTCGACAAGATCCAGCCTCCGCACCTCAGCAGTATGAGTTCCGGTTTATGACTCGATCCGGTGAGGAACGCAATGTCTTATTGAATGTGAATCTGATCCCCGAAACCCATCAAAGTATAGCCTCGTGCATTGATATTACTGAGCAAAAGCGGACAGAAAATGTCCTCAAGTCAAGGCTTTACTTGATGGAATACTCTATGACCCATTGTTTCGAGGATATTTTGACAGCAACCATCGACGAGGCAGAAAAGCTCACAGCCAGTCGATTAGGTTTCTATCACTTCCTGCAAAAGGATCAGAAAACTCTTTCCTTGCATGCCTGGTCTACCCGCACAAACGAGGAGTGTGCTGCCTGGCCCAACAAGAGGCATTATGAAGTGGACCAGGCCGGCGTCTGGGTTGATTGCGTCCGAAGGGGCGAGCCGGTGATCCACAATGATTACGCCTCCCTCCCCCATAGAAAGGGGGTTCCCCAGGGGCATCCTCGTATACTCCGTGAGCTGGTTGTGCCCATTTATAAAGGAAAAACTATTGTAGCCATGCTTGCCGTTGGCAATAAGTCGGGTGCTTATACCAATGCTGATATTGAGACTGTTTCTCTGTTGGGCAATCTGGCTTGGGACATCGCTGAGCTTAAGCTGGCAGAACAAGCCTTGCTCCAGGCCAAGGAGCAGGCAGAGGCTGCCAATAGGGCCAAAAGCGAGTTCCTGGCCAACATGAGCCATGAAGTCAGGACTCCGCTTAACGGTATTCTGGGCATGCATCAGCTCCTGGAGACCACGGAGCTGGATCAGGAGCAGGCTGAGTGCGTGCAGCTGGCCAAGAAATCCACTGAGCGTCTGAACAGGCTGCTCAGCGACATCCTGGATCTGTCCAGGATCGAGGCAGGCAGGATGGAGCTGAGTGAGGAGCATTTCCAGCTTGCGGACATTTTGCAGTCAGTGGAGGATATCTTCAGGCAGTCCTGCGCGGAGAAGGGGATCTCCCTGGCCATCCAAAAGGATCCGGGTGTACCTGAGGTCCTGATCGGGGATCATACCCGCCTGACCCAGATCCTGTTCAACCTGGTGGGCAATGCTGTGAAGTATACCAGCCAAGGTCAAGTGCAGGTGCAGGCTTCGCTGCTTTCCGGCACCGGCCCAGAGTGCTGCAGAGTGCTGTTTATTGTGCAGGACAGCGGCCAGGGTATTGCAGAGGACAAGCTGGAGATGATCTTCGAGACCTTTCGCCAGGCAGAGGATGCAAATTCCCCCTACACCAGGCAGTTCGAGGGCGCAGGCCTTGGTCTGCCCCTGGTCAAGCGGCTTTTGAATCTCATGAGGGGCAATGCCTGCTGGCTGAGCCAAAGGGGTGCAGGGACCACGGTATATGTCAGCCTGCCCTTTAAGGTGCCGGAGGAATTTCAGCAGAAGGCCCGGAAGGCTCAGGCCAGAGAGGGCGGTGATTTCAGCGGGCTGCACCTGCTTCTGGTGGACGACGAGCAGACCACGCGTTTATATATCCAGAGGCTGATGCAGAAGTATAAAGCCCAGGTCAGCCTGGCTGCAGACGGTGAACAGGCCCTGGCTATGCTGGCCAGGGAGAGCTTCGACTGCGTGCTCATGGATGTGCAGATGCCAGTCATGGACGGGGTGGAGGCCACCCGGCGCATTCGCGCAGCAGAGGCCAGAGGTCGGAGGTCGGAAATCAGGGATGAGATGACAGAAGATAAAGAGTCCTCCCAAGGTATCCAATTATCCAATTCTCCAATTTTCCACTCACAAAAAGCCAGAATTCCTATCATTGCACTTACAGCCTACGCCATGAGCGGGGACCGGGAGAAGTTCCTGGAGGCGGGCATGGACGACTACCTGGCCAAGCCGGTGGAAAAAGACGAGTTGTTGGCTGTTTTGGAGAGGAATGCCTGTGGCTCAAAATAGACCAAGAATTTGTCTACGAAACCGGGGCTGTGGATGCTGGAAAAGGGGCGAGCATCGACCAGAAGATCGTGGACAGGGAACGTAAGAAGAAATACAAGGTCCGGCGAGTGGACCGCTTCCTGTACCGCAGCCGCTACTTTACAGATGCCGGGATCATTCAACTGCTCTTCAAGTACATCTACTACCCGGAGCTGCGGCACAAGCTGCCGGAAGTGGCAGGACTGCTCAATCAGCTGAAGGATAAGGAGCGCATCACCGAGTACCTGGAGGTCATTGTCGGCTATGTCCTGTCCGCCGGCCAGGTGGATGTCGAGGATGTCCGTCGGGTGGTCAAAACTTTACCTCAAGGAGAGGAGATCGTGAATACCGCAGCAGAGAAGCTCCGAAAGGAAGGATATGAAAGAGCCGAGCAAGAGTACATGCGAGCAAAGGACAAGTGGATCAGTGAAGGCGAGCAGAGAGGTGAGCAGAAGGGTGAGATCAAGAGTGCTCAAGAGATGCTCCTCGATTATATCCAAGACGAACTCGATGTCCCATCACGAGAGCTGTTGGGCAAGATCAGAGCAATTGAGTCCTACGACATTCTCATGGCTCTTTTCAGGAAAGCGAGAAAGCTGAACAGCCTCGAGGACTTCAGCATTGAGGTGGATAAGGCCATGAAGTAAATCCTCTGGACCGATCTATTGTCTTTCTGAAATCAGCCACATACCGTTCGAATGATAGCCGAACCCGGCTGGTATAGAACCCGTTTGCCTTTTTTTGTCTAACCGCTTTGCCTTGTGCTTTACTGCTTACGCCAGCACTTCTAAGCTTCTGAAATCGCCATCTTTCAAGCCACCTCCTAAGGAGTTCGTGGCTGAGGCCCCAGTAAAATGGGACGACCCCAATGAAATGAGAAGAAATTTCATGGGGCAGGAATTTTACGGGGTAAATCTTTGACCAGGTCAAGCATCTGCTCAGATCCAGGGATTCACCCGGTTAAACAGACCTGCGGTCTACGGCTTTGCCGTGTTTAACCGGGCAGGCGCAGGTTCACACCCATCGGCGGGGTGGAAGGGGTGTACTCCATGAAGCGTTTGGCCTGAAGGGCCTTGTCAGCAATATCTTTCTGGATTAGCTTGGCAATCATGCCCAGGAAAGAATACGCACCCCACGAAGGCCTCTTCCTGAAGGTCTTCAAGGACAAGGAGAACACCAGGCATTTTCTGCAGCAGCATCTGCCGCATGACCTGCTCGAGCATGCTGATTGGGACTCCATGTACCTGGAGAACG
>CAZQPF010000136.1:0-5946 GCA_964595165.1 uncultured Desulfohalobiaceae bacterium | reverse complement strand
GGGTGGTCAATTTTGCGTTATCACAGGTGGTCAATTTTGGGTTGTCATAACTAAAGACCTGCCGGGTCATGGCCACGAACTTCCCTGAAAGGCATTCCATCTTGCCGATCTCATCGATGGCGATGAAGTCCGCCTCAGGGGCCTCCAGGCACAAGGCATCCAGATAGGCCTCGAACCCCTGAACATCAACGCCGTACGTGCCCACTTTCCCCTGCCCGGCCATGCCCTTATGGGCCAGGGTCCTCCTCCTGCCGTCCAGGCTCACGAGCTCAAAGCCTTGACGGCTCCCGCCTTCCCGCATCTCCCGCGTCAGGAACCCGGCCGGACGGTGCCGCTCCATCATCCGGCAGACAGAGAGCACCAGCGTTGTCTTGCCCACACCGGGTCGTCCGGTGATGAGAAGGTTTGCCGTGTCCATACAACCTCACAAAAACGTATCTCTGGAGCCCCCAAGCGAGATCCTGGCGGAGATCCTCGAGGGGATGGGATATGTAGCCCAAGCAACATAGGTTCTACAGGCGCAGCAGCAAGTTCGCAAGCTATTTCAGCATGTAAGGCTCCGCGCACCCATGAATTCCTGAAACTCGAGGCAGAGAATTCAAAAGGCAAGGCCTGATCCTGGTTCTTCTCATTGGTTTACTTCAGGTGGTACCTGTATACATACTCCTGCAATGACTTTGGTACAACCGAAGAAATATTCTTTTCTAGATCATCTTTTGTTTTCCCGCTGCATACAGTCATCCCCTGGAGTATTCCAAACCACGCGTTATGAAAACCTATGCCACGAAGTCGTTTTCCCAGGGTCCGGGCATTGATTTTTCCCATTTCCTGGTGATAGCTCACTGCCAGGTCATGGCTTTTTTCAATGAGCTCTTCTATTTCATCACAATAATACTGGCGGTTCCTCTCGTTCTTTAAATAGAATTTGAGTTTATCCTCATCTGATTTTTGTTTCTGGGCGCTTGGGTCAAAAGGAAGGGAAGTAACAATACCGAATGTTGCTTTGGCCTCATTATACGAGTTATTGAGCAATCTGCGGATCCCGCCCCCAAAGCTGATGCTGTACGCCCCCAGGTATCCGTCATACACAATCTGATTCTTGAATGGCAGCAATACGCCCTGTACAAGCATAGCAACGTATGGGAACATGTCTTTGAGGCTCTCTGTCAGGGAAAGAACCCCGTAAGCTACTTCTGGAGACGAGGTTGTCAGAAAAATGGTGTATTTTTTCAGGTGCCGAAAAAGATAGAACTCACCTTTCAGGTAATGTTTCCAGGACCTGACAATCTCCAGCTCGTACGATGAAAAATGAAAGGGGTTTTCATGAACAAATGAATCAATGACTTGAATGTCTTCATAGAGCTCATCTCTGACCTGAACTCTTTGCTCGGTGGGCAGCTGCATGAACTCTTCCGGGGTGGAGACATCTTCCAGGATTTTCTTTTGGTTATTTAGATACACCAGCAAGGCTGGAAATAAATTGAAAAATAGTTGTGCATCATCTTCAGGCAACAGCATAGAGGCTCTTCCTTTTTCGAAAGCAGTGTCAATTTCTGGGCATTGGTTTTCGTCTATCAGGAGTCTCGATCGGACCATCAACAGTATAGCGAGTTCCGTAAGGCGATTCAACAACGCTGGAAACAGCTCCGGAAAGGGCTTGTGATTTCAAGGCTTGCGCCAGGACCTCTCACTGCGATACCTGAAAGCCTCCGCGACTGCTCGAGGTGCCGGACCCGGAGCAGGCTGCGATCCTGGCCGGTCTGGGCTACCACGGGAAAAATGGGGTCTTACAAGAGCTGCGTCAACAACCTTCTGTTATGTTTGGATTTTGGCGGGAAAAGAGTGCCGCAAGGATGAAACTCGAGTCCGGGAAGCGCGATCCAACCCTGCCAACAAGCCTGTTCACTCGAGGAGGAAGTCGGTAATGTAGATATTCTCCTCCATCTCTCGGCCCATGGTCGATGTAGGGGTGTCGCCGTAATCGTGCCCCGGCCAGACGACGGTCTCTCTGGGAAGCACGAGCAGCTTGTCTCTGATCGAGGCCAGGAGAGCCTCCAGGGATGCCCCGGGAATGTCCGTCCTGCCTGCCGCCCCCAGGAAGAGGGTATCCCCGGTGAACAGGTTCCCCTGAACCAGGAAGCAGGCGGATTCCCGGGGTGTGCCCCGGGGTGTGGATGACCCGGATCCGGAGCTTCCCGAGCTCCAGGGACTGCCCGTCCTCGAGCTTTACATCCACCGCAGGTCCGCAGGAAAGTCCCAGCTCCTTACAGATGAGCTCCTGAGCCCCGGGATCGGAAAAGAAGTCCGCATCCATCCGGTGCATGCAGACTGGTATAAAGAGGGCTTCTTTAAGGCGCTGGTTGGCCAGGATATGATCGGGATGGCCGTGGGTGTTCACAATATATCGGGCTTGGAGCTCCTCTCCGGACAGGACGGAGAGGAGCTTTTCCGGGTCGCCGGCTGGGTCGATCACTGCCGCCTCCCTGGTCTCAGGGCAGGCCAGCACATAGGTGAAGACCTCGAAGTCACCGGTCGGGAACTGCCTGATGATGACCTCCTCCATGGCTCGCCTCCTTAAGCTCTTGCTTTCCTCAGCCTTCCCGGCCTGCCGCTTGATCCCTGCAATGGCCATCAAGCTTAGATGTCCTCATGGATCGCCTGCCAGAGCCGCTGCTGCCATTTCTCCATGTAATTCTCGTGACTGGGGCCCTAGCGACGAGAGGACCAGCTCATGACAGGTCAATTGTTACCTTTACACTCTTCCCATGTCGAGCTTGACGCGAAATGGGTGATTCGAGTCGATGGAAGACTCGATCAGAGTGGCGGTGATTTCGCCCTGGGCGACGAGGTCAAGGACGGAGAGGAGCAGGAAAGGCTTGTGCGGGGGGCGATGGTTGGTCAGGGCCGATCAACGGTTACGGTTCCTGTCCGTTCTGAGATGGCTGGGTTTGTCCAAATAATTGGCAAGGATATGTACAGGAAATAGTAGCCGATGGACACATAGCTTTCAATTCTTTGTCCGGGCTGCTTTCCCAGCCCTGCACACATTCAAAAT
The DNA here is from genome assembly GCA_964595165.1 of uncultured Desulfohalobiaceae bacterium. Classification (GTDB taxonomy): domain Bacteria; phylum Desulfobacterota; class Desulfovibrionia; order Desulfovibrionales; family Desulfothermaceae; genus CAZQPF01. The sequence continues at coordinate 2,891 of CAZQPF010000136.1, read as the reverse complement.
TCAAGCCCTGACCCCCAGGCTTCACGGTTTACAGCTTGATCATTCCTTCCGAGTACAGTACGGCCTGGCCCCCGATCAAGACGCGCTCGCCTCGAGCTTCGCAGAAGAGCTCCCCGCCTCGCTGTGAAGCTTGTTTGGCATGCAAGCGTGTTTTGCCCAGGACATTCGACCAGTAAGGGGCAAGAGCGCAGTGGGCCGATCCAGTGACCGGGTCTTCGGCAACCCCCACCCTCGGGGCAAAAAAACGGGAGACGAAGTCGCTCGTTTCCCCTCTGGCTGTTGCGATCACCCCACGGCATGCAACGCTGGTAAGAAGGGACATATCAGGCTTGAGATCCCTGATCTGTTGCTCGCTGTCAAAAACAGCCATGATATCCTCGCCAGCCGAAAAAACCTGCTTCGGTCTGAGACCAAGCCCTTCTTCCAGCTCGCTGGGCGGTTGGAAAGACGAGCATTGAGTGCCGGGAAAATCCATCTCAAAGAGCCCGTTACGCCTATGCACGGTCAAGGTGCCGCTTGTGCGGGTCTGAAAAGCTATCGTGTTTTCGAACCATTGCAGCTGCGCTATCAGGATGAAGGCGGCGGCCAGAGTCGCGTGACCGCACAGAGCCACCTCCGTGACCGGCGTGAACCACCGAATGTGGAGCGTATCTTCCTCTGGAACGAGGAAAGCGGTTTCCGACAGATTGTTCTCCGCGGCTATGCTTTGCATCAGCTCGTCGTCAAGCCGCTTTTCAGGCAGGCAGACTGCTGCCGGGTTTCCTGAAAACAACTTGGAGGTGAAGGCGTCGACATGAAACAAGGGAATACGCATGGGACAGCTCACTCGGTAGATTGGAGATTTTGCCCGGAAAATTGTGCTCCTAAATCACCTACAAGGCTTGATTTTAAGCATTTATTCATAAACAGGCTCCAAATACAGCTCAATTGCTTCCTTTATGTTCTGCAAGGCCTCGTCTTTGCTGTCACCTTCACTTATACACCCTGGTAGACTTGGGGCATACACGGTATAGCCGCCCTCCTCACTCGGTTCGAGCACGACAGTAATCTTCATCCGTGACCTCCAAATGATGTCCTTGGTGATTATATCAAGACAAGAGTTGTTTCATAGCGATCAATCACATCTGAAACGGCGCTTGCGTACGGCTCTTTCCCTGGGACCGCCGGGCGCCTGCCCGGCCTCTTGGAGATCCAATTGTAAGCCTGCTCCCAATCTCTCACTGGAAGACATGCGCGGACGATCCGTGCCGCCTGTGGAAGCGCTGGGTGGTGAGGCGTGCAGCTGGCGCATGCCTGCCGACAGATTTTCTACGGGTGCTTCGATACGGTTCCCAGCCGCTTTCATCCTCCATCAGGACGACCTCGACTTCAGCCACGTATTTTCCTTCGTGCACATACTTGGTCTTTTCTCTCCGTTTCATCTTCGCCTCTGTAGAAAAGAATTGTCCCATTGGTCAGGATTTGGTCTGTGTGCGGTGACCAGGACGGCCAGTTGTTCATAGCCTTTTGGGATGCCCCAGACAACGTGAACAGGATCCCCTGTCTTATCTCTTTGTAAAACCAGCATGCATGGACCTTTTGGATAATCCAAGTATTCTTCAATAACTATTGCCTCTGAGACGCCGGTTATGAGCTCCCTTGCGGCCAGATCATCGTCTGCCATTTCATCGTATCCATGTTCGGATATTCTTAGGGTTTGTCGCAAAACAACTCAAGCATAAAAGATCTTGGTCCACGAATCGCACGAATTGCCACGAATGAAGAAAAGAAATCCAGCCTGCTGATCGCAGGCAGGATGGCTTCATCGCGCCCTCGCGGGAAGCAGCTTCGCCGCCCTGTGATCACGCTTTCCGCTGGCCGATCAGGCCAGGGGAAAATCAGTGAAAATTCGTGAAGATTCGTGGATAAAGGTTCTTATCTTGATGCATTTATTTTGTTCCGAAGTCTTAGTACAACAAATTCGTCCAATTCGGGCATATTTCTTGGCAAAATTCGTTTATTTTTTCCTTATGCGAGGGATTATCAAACCTTTTTACCCATTTGTTCTGAATAATGGCGAATAGCTCCTGCGGTATATCCACTGCCCATTCCTTAAACTCGGACTGGGATTCGTGGGCGAATCGATACAGTCCCAAGAGGATACCCTGCAGACATGCAATGGCTTCAGCTTCCATATCGAGCTGTTTGTAATTCCGAAGCTGCTGGATGTAAGGCTCAATCTCATCCTCTATCATATGTAAGGCTTGGTCGTCAGGCGAGACATATCCATGTCTGCCAGGGCCGGATTGATCCCAAAGTGTCTCCACATCAATGATATCAAGCCCAAAAAATACGTCGTCAGCAATCTGATGGGCATCGATATCTTGAAGAACCTTCCTGACTTCTTCAAGAACAGCCCGACGAACCTCTCCGCCTCTTTTATACAATCTGTGGACGAGCTCGGAGGCCTGCTGATCGGTCAAAGATTCAAGCAGAGGATCCATGGTCAGATGCTCCTGTGGTTGAACAGTGTCAACTTTTAGCCCTTTATTCCCTGCTGCAAAATGAAGAAGCCCGCTTCAGACAATTTCTCGTCCAAAACGGGCTATTCTTCAGAATATCCGGCTTCACTGGAAGCCGGGGCCTGCACGACACGGAGTCGTACAGGGGGGTTATTATTTAAATAGTGTGCATTCGACTTCATGTCAACTATTATTTTGACCAAGCTCTGGATACCGACTCGTGCCGGGGCTTGCCCATATGTTGAACAGGACCCATTAGGATTGCAGTTACAAAGCTTTGGCCAATACAAAATTCAAGAGCTGACAATAGCCGGAATCAACCATTATGATCTTGCTTAGTTGTATTTGCAGAGATGATGTATACATACTGCAGGAAGGCGGACAATGCGG
>CAZQPF010000135.1:0-6238 GCA_964595165.1 uncultured Desulfohalobiaceae bacterium | reverse complement strand
CTCATCTCGACTACTATCACCTTAAGGGCCTGTCCAGATTTTGGGGGGAACTTCATTTTACACACGTTCATCTTATTTAATAAGATTGTAGAAATCCCGGTCCTCTGGACCGGGTCAGAGTTCAACGGCTTTGCCAGTTGAACGGCCCATGCTACCTGGCGCTCGAGGCCGCCTGGTGGCAAGCCTTGGAAAGCGTCTGCCCACGCGAGGAGACGCGCAAGGGGTGGCTCTTGGAGTGGATCGAGGACGCCAGGGCCAAAGGGTGCAATCGGCAAGCATTGATCCGGTTCAGGATTCACCAATTGGTTCTTGATTCTCAGCCAGAACCAGGGCCGGACCCGAAGCAGGAGCTCCTGGACCGCATCGAGGACATGAGGCGCAGGCTTACATGGCGCAAGATAGCGCTGGCCCTGAATGACGCCGGGTTGACCTTGGGCGGCGAGTGGTCGGAGGAGAGCGTAAAAGCATTTTACAACAGAGCTAGGGGGCAGCCATGAGGGGGAATCCGCGAGCAGGTGGCCGAGTCTGTGCTCCCCGGCTTAAAAGAATCTCGAAAGGTGACCCAGGAGTGACCCAAATTGACGGTGACCCACAAAAAAGGGGCCAGGCTTGCCGCCTAACCCCTTGAAATCTTAGATGGGCCACCAAGGAGTCGAACCTTGAACCTCCGGATTAAGAGTCCGTTGCTCTGCCAATTGAGCTAGTGGCCCGTGTGAAACCATTAGTGCCTAACTCACTCGTTTTGGCTTGTCAAGCTTCGGAAACCAACTCTTGAGCCCAGGTATGATGCGACTGCAAAAAATCCACTTTCCAACCCCCCAGCCTTGAAGAGTTTCTTCCTTGATCAATCAACCCCGCACTCAGTTTTGAAGAAATTATCTCGGGGTATCCACAGAACCATATATAATGGGTTTATCGCTTAAGCTCCAGCTATTCATCCAGAAGCTGGGTGCCGGGTCAACCCGGCTACGATGACAAAGCAACCAATTGCTGAAAGATCTGGATCTTCGTTTCTTTTCAAATAAAACCCCAATAAGTCAGCGTGGCCAGAGGCCACGCTGACTTGCCATTTCGGCCATATACGCCTATGCTGGGCTCTGGCGTTTGAGGATTAAAGCGTACCGTCGACCCCATAAGCCGCCATCGTGATCAGACTTGAGCCTCGCATGCCTAGGTACATCGACCTGACCCATCCCATGCATTCAGATATGCCTGTCTTTCCCGGCGATCCAAAGCCGGCCTTCCAAAATGTCATGACCTTGGAGCAGGACGGCTGCTCGGTGCAGACCATGCAATGCTGCAACCACCTCGGCACTCATCTGGATGCCCCGTCCCATTTCATTCCCGGAGGCCGGTCTGTGGAAGAGATCCCTTTGTCCTCCTTGATAGGTCCGGCAATGATCCTGGATCTCTCTTCCTGCCTGGAGAAAGGTGTCATCGAGCCGGAGGATATACAAAGGCGACTGCCGCAGGACCATCCGGAGCGGATCATCCTGCGCACCGGCTGGAGCAGCCGGTTTGACAGCGGCGGCTACTTCGAGGGCTTTCCTGTTTTGAGCCTGGAAGCAGCCGACTACCTGGCAGGGGAGAAGATCTCTCTGTTGGGCATGGACACGCCTTCGCCCAGCCCCTTTGACGATCCGGGGCACCGCATTCACAAGGCCCTGCTTGAGGCGGAAGTGGTCATTGTGGAGGGCTTGCGCCACCTGGAGGACATCCCTGGCCAGCAATTCGAGATCCTGGTTTTGCCTCTGCCCCTCAAGGGGGCGAGCGGTTCTCCCTGCCGGGCCATAGCCAAAGTGAAGTGACTGGGCTGAGATCCTGCAAGCCGCGCCTGCAAAGATGCGACTGCAAAAAATCCTTTTTTGCAGTCGCAGTGGTCAGAGATCAGTGGCCAGTTGTCAGTCAAATCGGAAAGTTACAAGAAGTTGCTTGCGATTGAATCCGTCGCACATGACTTTTTGCAGGTGTGTCTGCCAACGGATTTTTGGCAGTTACATCTTTCCCGCTCGACAGGCAGAACTTTTTGAGCAACATATTGCTTTGATTGCTGATATTGACGAGTTGATTTGACATTGAATGCTTTTGACTTAACTCTTTGATTTCTTTGCCTTAACTGTGAACCGTGAACTGTGAACTCTAAAGTTTCCTGCCAGCTCGCCATAATTCATTGATCCACCTGCCTTGAAGCCGTCCAGTTGTATTGCCGAAACTCCACTTTCCAACCCCTCACCCGGCACTCAGTTTTATTGGACCATTCCACGGTTTGATGCGCGCACCCCAAGCTCGGATCCTTCTTTAGCTCCGAGCTTAAAGCTGGAAACTGAGTGCCGGGAGCTCCCCTTGGGAAGGGGAGCAGCCTTGAAGAGTTTCTTCCTGTGATCAACCCGGCACTCAGTTTCGGGATAAACAGCTGGAAGTATACCATAAATCCATTATGTGCTTCCATTGATATCCTGAGATAATTTCATAATTGAGTGCCGGGTCAACCCGGCTATAGCGGTTTTCAGCATATATTTGTAAAAAATGAAGAACTTGGATTCTTATTAATCTAACCCAATAAGTCAGCGTGGCCTCCGGCCACGCTGACTTGCAATGAGCTGAAAAAATGCGTAAAATTACAATAGCTCACTAAAGTATTTGCAAGGTTCTTCCATTCTTCGGGATTTTGGCCATGAAGCACAGTCAGCGGCAAGAGTACATAGCCTGGCTACAAGAAATAGGATCCCAAGACGTATCCAGGGTCGGCGGCAAGAACGCCGCTCTGGGGGAGATGCTGCAGAAGCTCGCGTCCGGAGGCCTTCGAGTGCCCCATGGCTTTGTGGTTACCTCCGCGGCCTACTGGGAGTTTCTCCGCCGCAATCGCTTGATTGAGGAGTTGGAAGAATTGATCGTAGACTTTCAAAAAGGCCTCCGCTCCCTGGAGGACACCGGGCAGCGCATCAGGAGCGGCATCCTGCAGGCAAGCTTCCCCGAGGACATCCAGGAGGCCATTACCGAGGCCTACCGCCAGCTGTCCAAGCTGTACGGAACACAAGACCTCGATGTCGCCGTGCGCAGCAGCGCCACAGCCGAGGATCTCCCTTGGGCCAGCTTCGCCGGATTGTACGACAGCCGGCTCAACATCTCCGGGCCCCAAAACCTGCTTGCAGCCTGTCAGCAATGCTTCGCCTCCCTGTTCACCGACCGGGCCATCAGCTATCGGCAGAGGAAGCAGTTCGACCATCTGCAGGTGGCCCAGTGCGTCGGCATTCAGAAGATGGTTCGCTCCGACTTGGCCGGAGCAGGAGTCCTGTTCACCGCGGATCAGGAGTCCGGCTTCCAGGATTTCATGGTCCTGACCGCCGCCTGGGGGCTTGGCGAGAACGTGGTTCAGGGAGGGGTCAATCCGGATGTAATTCTCTTGTTCAAGCCATTTCTGAACCGCAAAGACTGCAGCCCTATTCTGGAGTCCACTCTGGGGTATAAGGAAAAGACGGCCCTGTATGCCGAGTCCGGGCAGGGCGTGGTCAATGTGGAGACCGAGCGGGAGAAGCGCAGAGCCTTTGTTCTCAGCCCGGAAGAAAGCGTCCAATTGGGCCTGTGGGGCAGGGCGGTGGAGGATCTGTTCGGCCGTGCCATGGATATCGAATGGGCCAAGGACGGTACAAGCGGTGAGCTTTACGTGGTGCAGGCCAGGCCCATTGTCAAGCCTTCCGCCGGGAGCGAGGACTCTGTCGAGCTATTGCGCCTCCTGGAGCCTGGCCAACGTCTTTTGTCCGGCACAAGCGTAGGCCAGGGAGTGATTCAGGGCAGAATCTGCCTTCTGGCAGATGCGGACGATATCCACAGCATATCTGGCTGTCCCATCATTGTCTCGGAAACAGCCAACACCGCCTGGCTCCCCAGTATGCAAAAGCAGGGCATCCAGGGCCTGATCACCGACTTCGGCGGGAAAAACTCCCATGCAGCCACCTTGAGCCGGGAGCTCGGCATTCCAGCGGTTCTGGGAACCCTGGAGGCCACCGCAAGGTTGAGCCCGGAACAGGAGGTGACCCTGTTCGCCTCTCAAGGGGATTACGGCCATGTCTATGCCGGGAGGCCGGCCTTTGAATCGCGCACCGTCTCCCTCGGGAGTCTGCCGAAAACGCGCTGCGGCTTCTGGCTCAGCGTGGAGACCCCGGAGAACATGCTCCATTGGTGGCGCATGCCGCGCCAAGGCGTGGGCCTGGTCAGCCTGGAGTTCATCCTGAAGCAGCGCATTGCCATCCATCCCCTGGCCCTGCTCCATCTGGACCAGGTTGCCAGCCGGGCCACCAGATTGCAGATAGAGACCTATAGCAAAGGCTTCGCCCATCCAGCCGATTATTTTCGCACCCTGCTTCGCACCTGCGTGGCCAAGATAGCCGCAGTTGCCTATCCCCAGCCGGTAATCGTCCGGCTCAACGACCTTCGAACCGAGGAGCTCGCCGAGCTCAAAGGAGGGGATATCTTCGAGGCCGAGCTTCCCGAGGATTGCCGAGGCGTGGCCAGATATCTCCATCCGGCCTATCAGGAGGCCTTTGAGCTGGAGCTGGACTCTCTGCGCTCGGTGCGCGAGCAACTGGGATTCACAAATCTGGAGCTCATGATTCCCCATTGCCGGGACCCTCAAGAGGCGGACCGGCTGATCGAGCTCTTGCAGCAGCACGGACTCGCATTCGAAAGAGAGGGTGCGGAGATGCACCTTTCCCTGGATTACGAGGCCAACCTGGATCAGCTGGATGCTTTCGCATCTCGGTTCCAGGGTCTGTCGCTGGATCTTGAGGGGCTTCAATCCTGGATGGCTTCCAGTCAGGAGGAGCAAAAGGGGTCAAGGGGCTCTGCAGAGGCCTGGGTAGAGCGTTTGGCCGCCCCGGCTCGCAAGATCCTTCAGGCCGGGGAGCAACACGGCTTGGACGTGGATTTGCGAGCGGGCAAGGCGGAGCGGGTGGAAGGGCTCCTCCCGCATCTCATCCAGGCGGGCTTGCGCAAAATCACCCTGCCGCCGGAGGAAGTGCCGCTGGTGAAGCAGTGGGTCCGGAAATTGGAAAAAGGGCCTTGAGCCGGTGTCCTATCTTTCCCGGTATTGCTTAGCCCATCTTTATGGAATGGATCGACATATATTAAGTTTTATCAGTGGCTTATTTAAATTTATTGTCCGATTATGGTCACTACTTTTATTGCGTCACCGTCTTCCTTTTCTTGAGCGGCACGTTGCTGATTCCCATTGCAGAGTAGATTTCTGCCTGCTTGAAAGTGGCCGTGGTGCAATGGCGGATGTGGACCACGCCCCCTTTCTCTCTTGGCAGGCTCGTGGTCAGCAGCCGCTGCGTCCTTAGCCAGGCATGGATTGTAGACCAGCGATGATTGATGCCTGCTTGATTCAGGGTATACCGGATCCATTGCAGAAGATGGTAAGCCAGGACTGTAATGAAAACATGCCCTTCTATCCGCTCGGCTTTTTGATGAAAGTTCGGTCGCAATCCCAGCTCGCTTTTCAGGTATTGGAAGGAGTCCTCTACCGTTGTCAGCATGACGTAGATCTGCCATATGGCCTGGGCATCCAGGTCCGTTCTGTCCGTCCGGAGGAAGTATGAGCCATCATAGGGTTTGCCGAGCTTGGTCTCATCGAAGCTCCAGGTGATATCTAGGGCATTGTCGCCATCCTGGTGAACCTGGATGTCAAAGCCTTTGGAGACCCTGGAGTAGCGCTTCCGTAATTTGCCGATACGTTCCAGCACCTTGTCGTATTTTTTGAGGCGGTTTTTGAGGCCCAGACCTTGGCGAAGCTTTTTGAGCTCTTTTTCCATGCCCTCCTTCGCTTTTTGGAGCATGGCTTGCTCTTTCTTGGTCTTGGCTTCGCTCAAGCAGTGCAAAAAGAGCTCCTGGCCCCGCTGAAAGCACCGAGCCTTGATCCCGGGCTTGATCTCGTCAAGCTCCTGCTCGGGCAGGTCCTTGGGGCGTGATTTGGAGACGACCACATAGGAGAAGCCCTGTTCCCTGAGAGACTCAAGATTCTCTTCCGTAGCAATGCCGGCATCCAGGACCACAGTGGGCTTGTTTACCGGCAGGGGCGGCTGTTCGCCTTTGGACTTGTGGTGCATGTCCTGCACCATCTCCATCAGTGTGGAGGGCTCACTGATGTTGCCATTAAAAACACGGCTTCTTTTGAGAAACCCGTGCTCGTCGATAACAAAACCCACTGTGATCTGGGGGCGATCATTGCGTTTCTGCTTGT
>CAZQPF010000134.1:0-6332 GCA_964595165.1 uncultured Desulfohalobiaceae bacterium | reverse complement strand
ACAGTGCCATGCAGTCCATGCGCAATCTGTCCAGCTGCATGTGTTGGCACAGCGGCAAGCGAAAGCCTACCCGCATGCTCGAGGAGCCGGACCCGGAACAGGCGGCGATCCTGGCTGCCCTTGGCCATCAGGTGGAGAATGGGGTCTTACATGAGCTGCGCCAATAACGTGCTGTTATGCTTGAATTTTGGCGGCAAAATGGCACCGCAAGGATGAAAGTCGAGTTAATAGCCGGAGTAGCTCTTGCACGAGGCATGTGCTTGGTGACCAGCAATATCGCTGAATTTGAAGGAATGGAAGAGCTGCAGATAGAAAGCTGGGTTCATACCTGGAAGAATTCTGCCATTGATGAATTGCCGAAGGTGTTATGAGCCAGAACAACATAGCGCAATTCCGAGAAACAGCCAAAAGACGAAAGGCTTTGGAAGAGCAGTATCGGCGTGAACGTGTGGATAGGGCTTGGGAAATAGCTAGACAGGCGGCAGTCCTTCTGCGCCATCAGTTTGGATGTACGCAGGTAGCTGTTTTTGGCTCCCTTCTACAACCGGAGCTGTTTCACATGTATTCGGATGTAGATATTGCCGTCTGGGGAGTTAATCCTCAATCGTATCTACGGGCTGTAGCTCAATTAACTTCATTGGATTCATATATTTCAGTGGACCTCATTGCTGTGGAAGAGGCTTCTAAATCATTACGAAAACATATAGAAGAAGAGGCTCAAATCATATGAGCTATGGAACCTACCAGGCATTAGCCGGACGCCTGCAACTGGGCATATCTGATATTGAAAGAGTGGTTCAACGGGTTGAGATTTTGCATGATAAAGCCCAGAAAAGCGGAGATAGTGGATACCTTGACGGTATTGCCTTGAATTTGCACAGTTTTTATACAGGGATCGAGTCTCTTTTTGAAGATATTGCCAGAACTTTGGACCAGGCAATTCCCTCAGGTGGAAATTGGCACAAAGAGTTGATGCAGCAGATGGGAGCACAATTGGATGGGGTGCGTCCTTCCGTTTTGAGTGAACAAACCCGTTTCTGTCTAGATGAATATAGAGCCTTCAGGCATCTCGTCCGCAACATTTATACCTTTAATCTCCGTCCATCTCGAATGAAAGATCTGGCTGAAGGGTTAAAAGATTGTTTTCAGATGGTTACTCAGGACCTTGCTGATTTTATTAAATTCTTGAAGGAAATTGCGCATGATACCTAATCCTTAAAGAGCTGCCTAACACTCGACAACCCAACAACCTTCAACCAGGAACCCTGTACCAGACGCACCTGCAAAAAGTCATGTGTAACGGATTCAAGCACAAGCAACTTCTTTGTAATCTTCTCATTTAACTGACAACTGTCCACTGACCTAGGGCCTTTTAATGGGTGACCACTACGACTGCAAAAAGGATTTTTTGCAGTCGCGCCCGCATCAACCTACAGCACCACCACCATCCCGGCCAAAAGGGCGGTCGGCATCCGGCCCGAGGTGGGATCTGACACTGTGGACTCCATGGGCCAGCCCAGGACTCCGGCCAGGTCTTTGACGTTCACTCCGAATCCGGACATGGAAGGCCGGGCTGAATCGGGATTGCGGCAGGGGCCTCCTTCGGAGAGCACCTGGCATTGGTAGTGGCCGGAGCAGAAGATATTCTTGCAGGATCCGCCGGCCAGGCCGAAGGAGCTCTCAAAGCCTGTTTGGCGAGCGATATCTTCCAGGCGGGCCGCCGTCTGGTGCAAAAGGCCGAAGAGATCCCAGCGCTGGCTGGAATGCAGGATCTCGGTGGGGACGTCGAACTTGAAGGCCAGAACCAGAGAGGCTTGGGCCAGCCTGGCTCTGAACCACTTGGGCCCAGCCACCTGCGGAGGACAGCTCATGGATTGGCCGTAACCGTCGCACTTCAGATCGGCACACAAGTCGGCCAGCTCGTCTTGGATGAGGACCTGGCGCGGAGCGATGGCTGCTGCGCCGTGAGCCCCAAGAGCAAAGGCCTGTTGAACCAGGTATTCGGACAGGGCCTGGAGGTCGAGGTTGCCGGCTTCCCGGGACATATTGCTGGGGTCCTGATCGAGCATTTGGCCTCCTCTCGGCAATGCCAAGTTTGTTGTCTACTCTCTTCGGGCATCAAGCTGAGCCCCTTATGCAGGTACGCCTGCAAAAGGGGTTGCTGCAGTCGCGCCTTATAGGGCGACCTCGAATCGGCTCAGGGGAACATCTTGGTCACCAATTCTGCTGCCGTCAACCAAGATGGCATCCTTACTCAGAAGCATTGGCATTGGGAGTGAAAAGCCTCTGCCCCAGCAAGCGGTAGCTGCCGATCCTGTCTTGAGTTTCGGGTGAGGCAATCCAGCGGATGAGCTCTTTGGCTCGGCTATATTTCGCATGGGGACAGTTTTCCGGGCTGACCGCTATCACGCTGTACTGATTGAAAAGGGCTTTATCGCCCTGCACAAGAACCTTCAATGGAGGCTGGCCGTCATAATTTTCCGCGTACTTGATGTAGGTGCCCCGATCGGCCAAAGTGTAGCCCTCCCTCTCGGTGGCTACCCGGAGGGTGGCCATCATCCCCTGCCCGGTCTCCAGATACCATGCCTTTGAGGCAGGGACCTTCAGGCCGGCTCGCTTCCACAGATGTCGCTCCTTTTTATGGGTCCCGGAATCGTCACCGCGGCTCACAAAGGTGGCTCCTTGGGCCTTGACTTCCTTCAGCGCCTCGCACACCGACTTTCCCTGCACAGCAGCAGGATCGTGAGACGGGCCGATTATAATGAAGTCGTTGTACATTACCCGGGTTCGCTCCACGCCGAAGCCGTTGTGTACAAATCGCTTCTCTGCCAGCGGAGCATGAACCAGGAGCACATCGACGTCGCAGTTGCGGGCGAGCTCCAGGGCCTTGCCCGTACCCACGGCTGTCCATTTCAGCTCGATGCCCGTATCCTTCTGAAACTTCGGAGCCAGATAGTCCAGCAGCCCGGTGTTGTCCGTGCTGGTGGTGGTGGCCATAATCAGGCTCTGGGCGCTTGCTGCACCGGCAAAGATCATGAAGGCCAGGCAAAAAGCCAGCAGCTTGGCTAAGGGTTTAGACATGACAGCTCACCCCTTGGCTTTATTGGTTGGTGAAAGCTGTGCTCCTAATTACAGTATGAGTTATCTTATGTCAAAACATTAAATTTATACAAAAAACGACTTATAAAAACCTATAACAACAAGTAAAGATTTTCTACACAAAACGTGCCATGCACAAAATGTATAAAATTCGGTTTTCCTTCCCTGAGTCCTCCGGCTATCGAGCTGCCCAAATGAAATAGAATTTACGGGGCAAGTCGCCCATGGCTAAAAAAATCCCCGACGGGCGGATACGGTTTCGCCTGTCGGGGATTTCGATCAACCATCCAGGCACAGCTGTGTCTAGAGCATTCAAGATGCCCAGAATCAGTCGCTGGCTTGTCTGCTTACTCTGATCCTGATTCCTCGGCGGCGGCCTGATCAGAGAGCTTCTGCAGGGCATCGCGCAGCTTGCGCATCTGGCGCGAGGCCTTCTCGAACTCCATCTGCTGCTGCAGGTTCAGGTAGCTCTCAAAGGCCCGATTGGCCTCTTGAACGAGCTCCTGCACCGTGGCCATCTCCTCTGCAGCTCCGGGTGCGGCTCCTTCGACCATCTCTCTTGGCTCAACGTCCTCGGAGTACAGGCCCTCCAGCGCGTCCTCGAAGGTGGTGGCATAGCTCATGTTCTCCCCGTGCATGACGATCACCATGCGCAGCTCCGGAAAAGCCGAGCTCTCGGCCTCGATATAGATGGGTTCCACGTAGAGCAGGGTGTCGTCCACGGGAATGGCCAGCATGTTGCCCCGGATAACCCGCGAGCCGCGTTGATCCCACAGGGCCAGCCTCTCCGAGAGGTAGCTGTTCTGGTCGATCTTGGCCTCCACCTGCTGCGGACCCAGCACCCGCTTGTCCTTGGGAAACTGATAGGCCAGCAGCCTTCCATAGTTCTCCCCATCGCACATGCCCGCCAGCCAGCCGATGAGCACCTGCCGGTTCTTCGGGGTGAAGGGGAGCATGCTGATGAACTCCGCCTGGTTCGACTGCGGCCGCTCCCACATCACATAGTAGGGCTCCACTGCCTGGCCCTGGCCATAGTACTTCTCCGTGGCCCGGACCCACAGATCCTCCTGGTTGTAGAACACATCCGGATCCGTCATATGATACTTGGAGTAGACCATGCCCTGCAGTAGGAGCAGGTCCGAGGGATAGCGCACATGGCTCTCCAAGCTCTCGGGCATCTCCTCCCTGCTGCTGAACAGATCCGGATAGATGTTCCGCCAGACCTGAAGCAGGGGATCTTCCTCGTCGAAAACGTAGAAGTCCGTATCCCCGTTGTAGGCGTTGACCACCACCTTCACCGAGTTGCGGATGTAGTTGGGCCCCTCCAGATAATCGGCCTGCTGGGGCAGAAAGATCTGGCCCGGCCTGCGGGTGTTTCCCGGCTGCCGGCCTCTTTGCCGGGTGGAGAACACCTCGCTGTAGGGATAGCGATCCGTGGTGGTGTAGGCGTTCACTATCCAGTACAGCTCTCCACCGGCCAGGACGATGTATGGGTCCGGCTCGTACTGCAGGAAGGGGGCGAGCTTGTTTACCCGGTCCAGGATCTGGCGGTCGAACATGATCCGGGTGCCCTCCTGCGGATAGCCGGAAAAGAACAGAGTGGTGCCGTCGAACATCCAGCCGTAGAGGAACTTGCGCCACAGGCTGCCCATGTCCACGCCGCCGTCGCCCTGGTAGTGGACGTACACGTTCTCATCCCCTTTGGGATAGTCAAACTCATCCTCCTCGCTGTTGACCACCACATGGGTATTGGTGTTCTCGCCGTAGTAGATCTCTGGCCGCTCCACCTTGAGATCGGGATGAGCGCTCTGAGGCGGTATGTCATTGATCAGAAACTTCGGCTGACCCTCCTCGGTGAACTCGCTGACATTGTTCATCACAATGCCGTAGCCGTGGGTGTACTTGAAGCGCTTGTTGACGAAGGTCTGGCTCTGCTGGGGCAGGTTGTCCTGATTCATCTCCCGAGCGGAGATCATGACCTGGCGGTACTGATCCCCGAAGCGGTAGCGGTCGATGTCCAGATCGTTGAAGTCATAGTAGAGCCGCAGCTCCTGGAACTGCTTGTAGACCTGGCCCAGGGCCCTCCAGTCCCAAAGGCGGATGTTGCTGAAGATCTGCTTGTTCTCTTGCACCAGCTGGCGGTCGAATCGTTCCGAGGCCGGAAACCGCCTTTTTTCCGTCTTATCCAGATTGAATCCCCGGCGGGTGAACTCGATGTTGTTCTGGATATAGGGCTGCTCAAACGTGATCTCATTGGGCTCCACCCGAAGCTGCTGGAAGGCAGTGGGCAGCACCCAGAGCAGCGCGACCCAGACAACGATCAGCACGCCGGCTACCGCACCCAGCCCCAGCAGGCTGGGATCCGCTCCCGGCATGGGGACTCGCCGCATCAGGCCCTGCAGCCGGGACCGCGTCGCCGGCACCACCAGCACTGCAGCCAGCACCAGGCACAGTACAGTTATGAGCGTATGCAGCGGGATCCGGATGTTCACGTCGGTCCAGCCCGCTCCGGTAACCACTCCGGTGCTGGAGAACATGAACTCATAACGACCCAGAAAGACGCCCGCCCCTATCAAAACCAGCAGGATTGCGGCACAGAGATAGACAGGGTTCACAGGAAGCGCGGCGGTGAGCGGACGGGCGGTGCGCCCGGTACGCAATAGCTCCTCCAGCCCGCCCTCGCGGGAGGAGTTGATCCAGATCGCTGCAGTCAGGGCCAGGGTGAAGAGAACCAGAAGCACGAACAGGGAGATTAGAGCATTATAGAAAGGCAAATCGAAAATATAGAACCCGGTGTCCTTGGCAAAAATGGGGTCTGTCACCTGGGTGGTGACGCTGTTGGTGTAGACCCAGATCGTGCGCCAAGCGCTCAGGCCCCACAAAAGCCCGATGAGGCCACCCCCCACTTGGGCCAGCTTCCTGGCCCTGGTCCAGGCCCGGGGAAAGCTGCGGGAGAGGAGCCATACCCCGGCCCAGCCCACAACGCCTCCGAGCAGGGTATAGCCCAGCATGGCCTCGATGCGGGTAATGAAGCGATCGCTGTAGCCCAGGGCCTCGTACCAGAGATACTGGCCCCAAAACTGCAGAAAGGCGAAGAAGCCAATTGTGGCCACACCCAGAAGGATGCCGGCCAAAGCCCGGCCGCGCTTGTTCTGGTTCACTCCGGAAAATGCGAGCAGAAAGGCGACAAACAGGAAAAGGAAAAGCAAAGCCAAGTACATGCATAGACTCCA
>CAZQPF010000133.1:0-6408 GCA_964595165.1 uncultured Desulfohalobiaceae bacterium | reverse complement strand
AACCTGCCCCTGCATATCGACCGCGCCAAGGGGATGGCGGTAGTGGGAAGCGGCACCCTGGTGATCAGCGTGGACGCGCTCCTCATCCGGCTGGCCCATACCGATAGCTGGAACGTGATCTTCTGGCGCGGCATATTCATGGCTTTGTCCTTGGGGACCCTGCTGTTCATCCGGCAGGGCCGGCGGATGGCAGACAGCTATATCCGGGGAGGACGGGCGGCCCTGCTCTCCGCCCTGCTCTTCGGCCTGGGCAGCACCGCCTTTGTCAGCTCGGTAATGTTCACCAAGGTGGCCAATACGGTGGTCATTATCAGCAGCGCCCCTCTGTTCGCCGCCCTGTTCACCTGGCTGCTCCGCATAGAGATCGTTCCCTTGCGAACCTGGCTGGCCATCTGCTCCGCCTTTTTCGGGGTGGGCGTGGTTTTTGCCGGCTCGCTGGGAGGCGGAGGGCTGCTCGGGGATGCCATCGCAGTGCTCAATGCCTGCGTCGTTGGCGGAAACCTGACCCTGCTCCGGCACCACCAGGTTCTGGACCGCTTGCCCCTGGTATGCCTGGGAGGATTGGTCATGGCCCTGCTATCCCTTCCCTTTGCCGAGCCTTTCCGGATTTCCGGGATAGGGTTCTTGGTTCTGGTACTCATGGGCCTGGTCCAGATGCCGCTGGCCCTGAGCCTCATCGCCCAGTCCACGCGGTACCTTCCCTCCCCCGAGGTGAGCCTCTTCTTGCTGGTGGAAACCATCCTCTCTCCCATCTGGGTCTGGCTGGTACTGGGGGAGATGCCGCCCCAGCTCACCTACGTCGGGGGAACGATCGTGATCCTCACCTTGCTGATCCACTCCTGGCTGGGGCTGCGGGAATGGTCCCGTGCCAAACGGGTCTGTCTCCATGCTTCCCGGGCCCAGCCCCCTTCTCCCCCTGAGGGATGAACCCAGGCTAGCCGGAGCTGATGTACACCCGACGCACTCTGTTCACCCCCCTGGTCGCAGGGGCCGCCTTCCTTTTGGGTGGAGGGCTATGTCCGAGGCTGGTATACTACCCCTGCGGGGCCCAGGTACGTCAACGTCGGCCTGGGGACCACGGCCCTGCCGCTTCGCTTCCTCTGCCGGCCGGAAATCGCCGTCTTCGACATATGAGCCTTTACAAGACACTCATTAACCCTGGATAGCCATCCCTTTATGAACAGACGCCAGCTCATCCGTTCCCTTGTGGGGGCCTCGGTGCTTCCGGTGTTCGGCTTTTCTTCGGCCCGAGCCGCAGGGCCTTCCCGCGACCTCACCGGCCAGGCCCGGATCATCCTGCCGGCCCATTGCGAGCTCCCCTTCTCCCCGAGCAGCCGCAGCAGCTTCGAGTATCGGCTGGCCCGTGCCGTTCTGGGATTCATCGAGGACAACTATTCCGGGCGTCAGCTTCCCATCTGGAGGAAAAGGCCGGATGAAATCGATCTGGAGAAACGGGTGGTGAATATCGTTTACTGGGTGGTCAGAGGGGTGGAGAGCAATCAAGCCACCTACTCGGTGGATCCCATCTGGATCATGGCTCAGATCATGACGGAGTCCTTTTTCTATGAGTTCGCCGTATCCTGGGCCTTCGCCGTGGGCATCTGCCAATTCATACCCAGCACGGCAGCCCATCACGGCATGACCACGGCGAATACCTCGGGGCTGAACCGGGCCCGGACACAGAAGCCGGAGCTTGCCGGGGAGCTGGATCGCTTCACCGGACTGTACAAAAAAAGGAAGCGAGTTCTGCGGCAGCATCGCTCCCTGTTTCAAAGCCGAGACCAAGTGCTGCGCCGGGCTCTCGAAGCCGCGAGCAGCGGAAAGAGGATGGCTCAGGCCGGCAAGTACCTGGAGGCCCTGGATGAGGAAAAGCGTTTGCTCCAAGCCAGCGGCGAGGCCAGGGACAACTACCGCAGCTATCTGCGGGCCAATTTCCAGGGGCGCAGTATATTCAACCGCAAGGACCTGCAATTCCTCAGCGCCTTCGATGAACGCGTCCTCTACGCCAAGCCCATATCGGCCATGACCAGCATCATGGCTCGGCACCTCAAGGCCAGGAACGGCAACATCCTGGCCGCCACCGCCGGGTACAACGCCGGCCTGGGGCGCACCCGCTATCGATCCCGGATCTATTACCGCTATGGTCGCATTCCAGCCATCGAGGAAACAGTGAACTATGTGAGCCGAATCCTCATCAAGCACCACGAGCTCATCCAGAGGCTGTAAAAGCGCTTCCTCATCTTATATGACATTCCTTTCAGGCGATCGCCTGCCGAATCACTCTCCGAGCTGATGCAGAAGAGCCCGGGCTCTCTTTCCTCCTCCCTCCGCTGCATCTCTTTTTCTTAGAAGGAACAATTCTCCCCTGGCCAAGGCCAGGGGGAGAATTGTTCCTTGACATGGGAGAAAAGGAGGGGTATAGCTATCAACCAAACGACATATCAAAATATCTTTATATAGAAATATAATGGACATAACGAAATACTTCAAGGCCCTTTCCGACGAGACCCGGCTGCGGCTGTTCAATCTCCTGTTGCACCACGAGCTCAACGTCAATGAGATTGTGCTCGTCATGCGCATGGGCCAATCTCGAATATCGCGGCACCTGAAAATACTGGCCGATGCTGGGCTGCTCGCCCCCAGGCGGGAGGGGAGCTTCGTCTATTACAGAAGCGTCCACAACCAAGCCAACCAGCATCTGGTGAACTTCATCTCCTCCTGGGCCAGCAGCAACCAGGAGCTGTCCGCAGACCTGCAGCGGGCCTCGGAGATCATCCAGGAGCAGAAGAGCAAAACCAGGCACTTTTTCAACTCCATCGCCGACGACTGGGACCGGCTCAAGCAGGACGTGCTCGGGGATATAGACCTCAACCGAGCCATCCTGGACAGAGCCCCCTCCTGTCAGGTGGCTGTGGATCTCGGCTGCGGCACCGGGGACCTCCTGTTCCAGCTCCTGGAAAAGGCGGAACAGGTCATTGGCGTGGACAGCTCCACAGGGATGCTGGATCAGGCCAGGAACAGGCTTTTCAAGACCCCCCAGGCCGACTTGAGGCTCGGCGAGCTGGAGCACCTCCCCCTGCCCAACCAGGAGGCCGATCTGGCTGTGGCCCATTTGGTGCTGCGGCACATTCCGAGCCCCTTGACCGCCATCCGGGAAACCTACCGCATCCTGAAGCCAGGCGGCCGCTTGATCATCACCGATTTCGATCGGCACGACGATGAAACCATCCGGGAGCAATACGGCGGCTCCTGGCTTGGAATCTCCGCCGACCAAATGCGGCAATGGCTTGAGGAAGCGGGGCTTAGCATTATGGAAACCGAGCAGTACCCTGTCCATCTGGGGCTTCGGGTCAATCTGTTCGCGGCGTACAAACAGTGACCGCGTAAACGCAGGTCTAAACCATTCAATAGGAGTAGTTAGCTATGGACAAAGGAAACCACTACGAAGTAAAGGACGTCTCCCTGGCCAGCCAAGGTCGAAAGAACATGGAGCTGGCCGAGCTCAATATGGGCGCGCTGCTGGAGGTCAAGAAGCGCTTCGAGTCTGAAAAGCCGCTCAGCGGGGTCCGGATCGGCCTGGCCCTCCATGTGACCAAGGAAACAGGAGTTCTGGTGCGCACCCTTATCTCCGGGGGAGCGGAGGTGGCCATCACCGGCTGCAACCCGCTTTCCACCCAGGACGACATCGCCGCCGCCCTGGCAGATGAAGGGGTCAAGGTCTGGGCCTACAAAGGCGAGAGCAAAGAGGACTACTATCGCTATATCAACAATGTGATCCAGGCCAAGCCGCAGATCACCATTGACGACGGGTGCGATCTGGTATCCGAAATCCACAAGAACCACAGCCAGCTCATTCCGGACATCATCTGCGGCTGCGAGGAGACCACCACCGGCATCATCCGCCTCAAGGCCATGGAGAAGGACAAGGCCCTCAAGTACCCCATGATCGCAGTCAACGACAACATGACCAAGCACATGGTGGACAACTTCTACGGCACCGGTCAATCCACCATCGACGGCATTCTGCGGGCCACGAACATTCTGTTCGCCGGAAAGACCTTTGTTGTCTCCGGTTATGGAAGCTGCGGCAAAGGCGTGGCCCTCAAGGCCAAGGGCCTTGGCGCCAACGTGGTGGTTACCGAAGTGGATCATTTCCGGGCCCTACAGGCTGTCTACGACGGCTTCCGGGTCATGAAGATCGAGGATGCGGCCAGGATCGGAGACATCTTCTGCACCGTGACCGGGAACAAGCACATTATCCGCCTGGAGCACATGAAATCCATGAAGAACGGGGCCATCCTCTGCAACTCCGGCCACTTCGACAATGAGCTCCAGCTGGACGCCCTGCATGATGCCTCTCAGTCCCGGCGCCATGTGCGGCCCTTTATGGAAGAGTACGTTTTGAACGGCAAAAAGATCTTCGTCCTCGGGGAAGGCCGGTTGGTGAATCTGGCCGCAGCCGAGGGCCATCCCAGCGAGGTCATGTCCACCTCCTTCTGCGGTCAGGCCCTGGCCTGCGAGTACGGGGTGAAGAACAAGGATCGGCTCGAGAACAAGGTACTGCAGCTGCCCAAGGATATCGACGACCAGATCGCCGCATTGCAGCTGAGAGCCATGGGCATGGAGGTCGATGATCTGACTCAGGAGCAGAAGGACTACCTGGACAGCTGGGAAGAGGGCACATAAAGATCGCGGCCGCAGGCCGCATTGATATACTTGGATAAAAGGCCCGGCCTTGACAAAGGCCGGGCCTTTTATTATTTGAATATGTGTTCAATTGATGAATTGTTTCTCAGTTCCCGTTTTCATTCTTGGCATTTATCAGAGGAGGCATCCCGTGCCGTCCCAACCACCCGACACCTGCCAGGCCACCCAGGTCCACCCGGAAAGGGTAGCCGGAGTGGTGCAGCAGATGCTGCCCAGCCATTCCCTGCACCATGTAGCCGAGCTGTTCAAGGTTCTCGGCGACCCTACCCGGGTTCGTATACTTCACGCCCTCTCCCATTCCGAGCTCTGCGTCTGCGACCTGTGCGAAGCCTTGAGCATGAGCCCCTCCGCCGTATCCCATCAGCTGCGGCTGCTGCGATCGGCCAAGCTGGTCCGCTTCCGCAGGGAAGGCAAAAACGTCCATTACAAGCTCGACGACGACCATGTGGAGACGCTTTTGCAGCAAGCCCTGGAGCACATTCAAGAAGAGCGCAGCCACAAGGATCCAGCCGGAGATGAAGGCCATGGGCATAGATAAAGGCTATGCCGGCTCCGAAGGCCGGGAGCTCAGCCAACCGGATTTCCAGGCCCCGGAGGCTTCCTGCGACATCGCGGCCGGGAGCCCCTGCTCCTCCTGCAGCTGCGGGGCTCCCCAGCTAGAGGGCTTCGATCTGAAAAAGCAGCTCCTCTCCCTGGCCCCGGGGAGCATGCTCTACGGGAGCGCCTTGGTCCTGGGCCAGGCCTGGAGCCCCCCGAGCGCCCTACTCCTTGGCCTCTTCCTAGCCAGCTACCTGCTGGTAGCCTGGGACATCCTGCGCTCCACAGTGAGGAACATCGCCCGGGGCATGGTTTTCGACGAGTTCTTCCTCATGACCCTGGCCACCCTGGGCGCCTTTGCCGTGGGAGCCTACGCCGAGGGAGTGGCGGTCATGCTCTTCTTCAAGATCGGGGAGCTCCTCCAGGAAACCGCGGTGAACAAATCCCGCCGCTCCATCACTGCCCTCCTGGCCCTGCGTCCCGACCAGGCCTCAGTCATGCGCAACGAGCGCTTCCAGCAGGTGGACCCCGCCACGGTGCAGCAGGGAGAAATCATCCAGGTCAAGCCCGGAGAGCGGGTGCCTCTGGACGGGGATGTCCTGGATGGATCCTCGCACCTGGACACCTCGGCTCTGACCGGGGAATCGGTGCCCAGACGGGTGGGTCCGGGAGACGGCGTGCTTTCCGGAATGATCAACACCTCGGGGCTGCTCACCGTCAGGGTCCTCAAGCCTCTGGCCGAGTCCACGGTTTCCAGGATCCTGGACTATGTGGAAAACGCCGCCGCCCAAAAGGCCCCCACTGAGCAGTTCATAACCCGATTCGCCAGGATCTACACCCCGGCCGTGGTCTTCGCCGCACTGGGAATCGCCACCCTGCCGGTGCTTCTGTACTCTATTCCGGCCCTGCAGCCGCTCTACTCCGCCCCGCCCGTGTGGTCGCAATGGATCTACCAGGGGCTCATCTTCCTGGTCATCTCCTGCCCCTGCGCTCTGGTCATCTCCATACCCCTGGGCTTCTTCGGCGGCATCGGGGCCGCTTCCAGACAGGGCATTCTGGTCAAGGGAGCCAACTATCTGGAAGGGCTCAACCGGATCTCGGCCCTGGTCTGGGACAAAACCGGCACGCTCACCCAAGGGGTCTTCGAGGTCTCCGCCATCCACG
>CAZQPF010000132.1:0-6490 GCA_964595165.1 uncultured Desulfohalobiaceae bacterium | reverse complement strand
AAGTTTCTTCAGGCAGGGATGGACGACTACATCGCCAAGCCGGTGGACAAGGACGAGCTACTCGGAGTGATCCACAAGCATCTTTAATGACACACCGCGTTCTTAGCCTTGATCGTGATACAGTTCAAAACCTCAAATATAACACAGAGGCCGGACCAGGGTCGAATCAGGCCCGCAGCTGCATTGTGAGTGTCTTATTCCGTCCTGTCCGCCGTTCAAGTCGCGCCACTTTCAAGAAAGCACTTGGTTTAATACTTGCAAAAGCTGAATTGATCTACATGTGGAGCGATGCTCATATCAATAACTATCAGGAATCAGGATGCCCCATGTCCGACTTGAAACCAACCTACGAAGAGCTGGAAAAGAGGATCAGGGAGCTTGAGGAGGAAAAGGATCGATACAAAAAAAGGGTTGATGAGCTTCTGCAAAGCGAACAGAAGCTGAAGGCCCTTTTTGATAACTCACCTCAAGCGATTGCACTCACCGAGCTGGAGAGCGGATGCTTAGTTGACGTGAATGAGCAGTTCTGTGCGAAAGTCAAAATGGACAAGAGCCAGCTGATAGGACATAGCACAACTGAGCTGGGCTTCTACAAGGAGCATGAGCGGAAAAGATTCATGGAGCAGCTTGTACATGACGGCTATGTCCATGATCTGGACATGGACTTTGACATCCTCGACGGTAGCATCAAGCATGCCAAGATGTTTGGCACAATTGTACATATAAATGGAAGACAATATATTTTAACAACATTTCTTGATATGACTGAGGAGATAGAAAAGGAGCGGATCATTCAGGAAAGTGAAGAAAAATACAGACTGTTGACCGAGAACTCAGTGGACGTAATCTGGAAGTCGGATGAAGAAAACCGATTTACTTTTGTCAGTCCCTCTGTTCGATACATGTTTGGTTTCGAGCCTCACGAAGTGAAAGGATTTGATATCCTCCATTCAATACTTCCTGAAGATAGATTGGTTGCACAGGAAAAAATGCAACAAGCCTTCTCGCAGGTAACATGTCATGATCGCTATGAACCCTCCAGCGTGGAGCTCAGGCAAGTCAAAAAGAACGGAGAGACTTTTTGGACAGAGGTGACAGCCAATGTCTTGCTCAATGACCAGGAAGAGGTCATCGGGCTGCAGGGCGCCACCAGGGACATCAATGAAAGGAAGCTGGCAGAGGAGGCGCTGGCGGCAAGCGAAGCGCGGTATCGCGGCATGTTCGAGAATATGTTCGAGGGTGTGGCCATTTACCAGCCGATAGACGAAGGAGAGGACTTTCTTCTCGTCGGCCTGAACGATCGCGGCGCCCAGATCGACAAGCTGGACCCGGAAGAAGCTCTCGGAAGAAAGGCCAGCGAGGTCTTTCCCAGCATCAGGGACTTAGGCCTGCTTGATGCGCTGCAAAGGGTCTCCAGAACCGGCCTGAGCGAGCAGATGCCGGTTGCCCAATACAAAGGCAATCGAATTGCCGGCTGGCGGGAAAACTTTATATACAAGCTCCCCTCAGATGAAGTGGTAGCGATATACAAGGATACCACCGAGCTCAAGCAGATAGAAGAGCAGCTCTTGGAGACCAAGGAACGATTCGAGTTTGCCATGCAGGCTACGAATACCGGATTGTGGGATTGGAATATCCAGACCTGCGAGACGGTCTTCAACGAGCAATGGGCTGATATGGCAGGCTACTGCCTCGACGAGCTGAGGCCTTTGAGCATTCAGACCTGGACCGAGCTGTGCCATCCGGAAGATTTGCGCCGCTCGAACGAGCTTCTCCAAAAGCACTTTGCCGGAGAGTCCGATTTTTATGAATGCGAAGCGAGAATGCATCACAAGCAAGGCCACTGGGTTTGGGTGCTCGACAGAGGCAAGATCATCGAATGGGACAGCTCCGGAAACCCTTTGCGCATGATCGGTACGCACACGGACATATCGGAAAGGAAAAAGGCAGAGCTTGAGCTTTTTGAGCAAAAAGCGCATTTTGAGTCCATTTTTCTCAATACACATGATGCAATCGTCTATTTCGACAACAATCATAATATTTTCAATATTAATGATCAGTTTACAAAGATGTTCGGCTATAGCTTTGCCGAGGTCAAAGGGAAAAACATAAATTCTGTTGTCGACCCGGAAGATAAGGAGACGGACTATCAGAGCTACCATATTTTAAATGGCGAATATGTAGAAAAAGAAGCGATGAGATACGCCAAGTCCGGTGAAATGAAGCATGTGCTCATTAAAGGCGGCCCCGTCATTGTCAATGGAGAATCCGTTGGAGGCTATGCGGTATACTATGACATCACCGACCAGAAGTTGGCAGAGAAGGCCTTGAAGGAAAGTAAGGAGCTCGCCGAGCTTGCCAACAGGGCGAAATCGGAGTTTTTGGCCAATATGAGCCACGAGATCCGCACCCCCTTTAACGGCATTCTGGGCATGCTCCAGCTGCTGCAAATGAGCGAGCTGGATCAAGAGCAGAGTGAATACGTCGAGATAGCCATTAATTCTTCCAGGCGGCTGTTGAGGCTCTTGAGCGACATACTCGACCTTTCACGAATCGAGGCAGACAAAATGGAAATCAGGGCGGAAGAGTTTTACTTGAGTGATATTATCAAATCCATGGAAGACATATTCAAGCACATGGCCATAAATGAAGGCAATTCTCTCAATTTTTTCATGGAGGATACCGTTCCTCAAAGGCTGGTAGGCGATAACACCCGGCTCACTCAAGTTCTGTTCAACATCGTCGGTAATGCGAATAAATATACCCACCACGGCAGAATAGACGTAACTGTTTCCCTGTTGTCCCGTGACGAGGCTGAAAGATGCCGCGTGCTGTTTACCGTGGCGGACACAGGCAAAGGGATTCCGGACCACCAGCTCGATGAGGTCTTTGAATCCTTTACCCAGGGAAGCGATGCCTCTTCAGACTTGACCAAAAGGTACGAAGGCGTAGGCCTGGGACTGCCCCTGGTCAAAAGGCTGGTTCATCTCATGGGCGGCAACGCATGCCTCGTGAGCCGGGAGGACTCGGGCACCACGGTCTATATCAGCCTGCCCTTTGC
The DNA here is from genome assembly GCA_964595165.1 of uncultured Desulfohalobiaceae bacterium. Classification (GTDB taxonomy): domain Bacteria; phylum Desulfobacterota; class Desulfovibrionia; order Desulfovibrionales; family Desulfothermaceae; genus CAZQPF01. The sequence goes on along the minus strand of CAZQPF010000132.1, from coordinate 3,429 downwards.
CTTGCCGGAAGCTCTGCAGGAGGAAAGACCTCAATATCAAGCCGAAAAGATCGGCGTAGCCCTAAACGCCCGCAAGATCCTTCTGGTCGATGACGATGAGACCACACGGGTCCAAATCAGCCGGCTGTTGCAAAAAGAAGGCTTAGCTGTGCGGGAGGCAGAAAATGGAGAGCAGGCCCTTTCCAGGCTTGCAATTGAGCCCTTTGACTGCATTCTCATGGATATCCAGATGCCGGCTTTAGACGGAATTGAGGCAACCAAGCGGATCCGGGCCATTGAAGAACAAGGCAGGGATATTCCCATCATAGCTTTAACGGCCTATGCCATGTCAGGGGACAGGGAAAGATTTCTCCAGGCTGGCATGAATGACTACATCGCCAAGCCAGTTGACAAGAACGAGTTGATTGCAGTCCTTGAAAGGAACCTTATGGACTGATGAGCTCATGAAGCATGCGGCTATGCCCCTTCAGCAGTCCGATTCCTCTTTCAGCAGAACCATCAGAATGGTTCTGCAGCCCGGAGCAGATCCAAAGCCTGCCCCGGGTTTTCTATTTACTGGTATATGTACTGGAAATATAGGTCATGAGCGCTGAGATCCTTTCTGGAAACCAGCTCCGATCCCATCCCATCCACTTCCTTCTCATTCCGGGCTTTTCCATGCTAGGCCTCCTCACTGCTGTGGAGCCTTTCCGCGTGGCCAACCAGCTTCAAAGCGAGATGTTCAGCTGGCCCTTCATCTCGGTGAACATTGACAATGCCTGAAATAAGCTGATTTTATGGTATAGTAGTGGCTATGTGTTTCTAAGAGCTGGCTCAAGCCGCTAGGATATCGTAGCTCTGCTCCATGGAGCGGATGAGATGAAAGAGAACCTCGTTGACCGGCACCGGAACTCCATGCTTCCGCCCCAGCTCCATCATCTTGCCGGAGAGCATCTCCACCTCGGTCTTGCGCTTGGCCTCCACATCCTGGCACATTGAGGTTCTGCCATCCGGAGCCAGCCGGGCCATAATCTCCTCCCAGGAGCTCAGATCCGCCTCGGTGAGCTCGATCCCCAACACCCGGGCCAGCTCGACCACCTCCCGCATGGCCAGGCGCATCACGCGGCAGGCCTCATCGGTCCTCTGAAACACGGCAAAGGGCGCCTGAAGAACGGCCGATACCTGGTTGACGCCCACATTGATCATGAACTTCCACCACATCACCCGCAGCATGTCCCGGGGCACGGTGTGCTCGATTGCCGCCGCCTCCAGCCAGGATTTCGCCTGCTGCACCTTGGCGCTCAGAGCCTCGTTGCGCTCCTCGCCCAGATAGACCATCCCTTCCTGGGTGGTCCGAACCGCAGCTCCCTGCCGCAGGGCGTCGATGCCCAGCGCCACCCCATAGACAACCCGCTCCCAGCCGAAACGCCCGGCAAGGGCCTCCTCACTGTCGATGCCGTTCATGAGCGAGACAATGATCGTTCCCTCACCCACCACATTTTGCATGTCCTCGATAGCCTGCTTGAGGTGGTGGTACTTGACCGTAAGCAGGACCAAATCCGCTGGCGGCCCTTTGTCCTCCGGCCTCCGCACCGGGAGCAGGTAGCGTTGTCCGTTGACGGTCACGCCTTCCTGCTTCAGCCGCTGGAAGCGCTCTCCCCCGGCCAGAAAGAAAACGCTCTCCGGGTCCAGGGATGCGAGCTTGCTCGCGTAGAAGGCGCCAAGCGCCCCGGCGCCGACAATGCACACCTTTTTGCTGTCAGCCATGCTCTCCTCCTGCTTGTGGGGAGTCATTTAGTATCTTGAGAGTTCAGTTCACGCCTCACAGTTAAGGCAAAGAAATCAAAGAGGTAAATCAAAAGCATTCAAAGTCAAATCAACTCGTCAATATCAGCAATCAAAGCAATATGTTACTCAAAAAATTTTGACTGTCGAGTTAGTATGGAAAGATCTGAAATCCCCCTGCATATCGCACATCACAAACCCGAAGAGATATCGATCCTTTCTTTGCTCCCCTCCTTCGCAAGAAAGGGCCCGGGGTGATTGCATGGCGATGCCTCTTGTTCAATCGCTTCCGGCTGCTCCGTGCATGTCGACCCTTCGGCCCTTGAGCAGGCCGGCCAGCTGGCCGGAGGCTTCCCCCGCTCCCTGGACGGGATTGACAACCGTAACCTGCCGCGTGTTGCGACGGATTGCAGCAGCGGCCCACTCCACGCTGGCGGTCTGCAGCGGTGCAGTGGATCGGCCGTCGGTAACCAGGATGACGTCGATGATCGGGTAGCGCTGTCTCCACTGGCGCAGCAGCTTGGCAGTGCGGATCAACCCTTGGTCCAGAGGGGTCGCCCCGCCCACGCGCACCTGCCGCAGCTTGTGCAGCAAGAAGCCGAGGCTGGTGCTCGGCGGTGCGAGCAGCCTGGAGCCCCCTCCCTGAACCAGAACCAAGGCCAGGGGATCCCGGCGGAAATAGGCGGCCTGCATAGCCTGCCTGAGCCAGCTGCGAATGAGCTCCAGGGCCTGGAGCATGGAATCGCTCAGATCGAGCACCAGGATAACCAGTCTGGCTTGGGGCGCGACATAGCAGGCTGTGAGCAGATCAGAGGCCCTGGGTCGCTGTCTGCCTTTGCGCCAGCCCTGGGCGATGGTTCCAGGAATGTCGATCCTCCCTGTGTCCCGGCTGCGCCGCGAGTCTGGGGAGCGCTTTCTCCCCCTAGCGGCTGCAACCGGCTTGCGCCAGCGGGACCGCCCCTGTCCCGGATGCCCAGGCTCCTTTCTCCATGCTCCAGGCTCGGGCTCCAATCCGCAGAGCTCGCTGAGCAAGGTCTCGGCTCCGGCCGGAACAGGAGCTGGATGACGCTTGGATCGGCTCCCCATTTTGACGATCATTTTTGCCTGTCGGCTTTTTTTTTCCGATAAAACGGAGAGGGGAACCATCCGTGCCGCTGCTTATCATCCTCTTGTCGTCCCTCGAAGACATTGCGCTCCAGATTCTCCCAGGTCAGAGGCTGCTGGGTCTCCTCCTCCCCGAGCCTGTGCTGCAGGGCCAGAGGCAGGGTTGCCTGTACGTCCTGCCAGCGGACCTCTTGCCGCTCATGCAAGGCGGCTCTGGCTTTGGCCGCCTGGAGCGCGGCGATCTCCACCCGGCTGGTGCTCACCCCGAGCTGCAGCACCCGCTCAATGGTGGCGTGGACGATACTCTGCTCCATCTCGACCTCCGGCAGCAGCTCTATCGCCCGGGAAAGGCGAGAGCACAACCGCTGCTCTTCCTCGGCGTAGCGCTCCTGAAAGGCTACCGGATCCTTGGACCATTCAAGCTGCAGAAAAAGCACCCTGGATCGCTCCTCCACGGAAGCAAGACCCTGGAAGTGGACGGCCAGGCCGAAGCGATCCAGAAGCTGCGGCCGAAGCCAGCCTTCCTCCGGATTCATGGAGCCGGTGAGCACGAATCGGGCC
>CAZQPF010000131.1:0-6523 GCA_964595165.1 uncultured Desulfohalobiaceae bacterium | reverse complement strand
GAAATTGTAACGGTCCTGAAAATGCATGCCTCGAGGAAAAAGTTGTTCTGATCCGTGGGCACGCGCATCATCTGGGATATCCTGGGGGCGTCCTCCCTGGCCACCATAGGGGTGGAGAGCACCACGAGATCGGCGTCGATATCCACCTCCTGTCCGAGGAGGGGGTGGTAGAACTTTACCTGGCCGGACTCCACCCGGGGCGGGTTCTCGGGATCGTAGACGTCGAAGCAGATGTTCTCTCCGCGAGCGTCCCAGAGCATCTGCTCCTTGTCCGTGCCGTACATCTGCATGTCCCGGTAGAGGATGTGTACATCCATGTCCGGGTTGTGCTGCTTGAGGAGGAGGGCGTTCTTGACCCCGACCATGCAGCAGATCCTGGAGCAGTACTCCCGCTCCGGGATTCTGGCCCCGGCGCATTGGATCATGACCACCTTGCCGGCGTCCACCTTGCCCTGGGCCAGCCTCTGCTCCAGCTCCATCTGGGTGATCACCGAGCGCCCGTCGTAGCCGAAGAGCCCCTCCGGCTGCAGAGGCAAGGCCCCGGTGGCCACCACGATGCAGCCTACGGTCTCGCTTTGCTGCCCCTCCTGGGTGTCCAGGCTGACCTGGTAGTTCCCGATGTAGCCGCTCACCGCCTGGACATTGGCCTGGAGGTAGGTGGTGATGCGGGGATGCTTCTCTACCTTGTCCACCAGCTCGCCAATCCGGTCGCTGGCTTGATCCATGTGGGGCGAGAGCCGGTGCAGGGATCGGAGCACGCCGCCCAGCTGGGGGCCTTTTTCCACCAGAATGACGTCCATCCCCATGGAGGCCATGGACTCCGCGGCAGACATGCCCGCCATTCCGCCGCCGATGACGATCACCTTGCGCACCAGAGAGGAGTGGATGTTCTCCTGCGGCTCCAGAAAAGCGCTTTTGGCCACGCCCATGCGCACGAGCTCCTTGGCCTTTTCCGTGCCGCTCTCCTTGGCCTGCATGTGGACCCAGGAGCACTGGTCCCGGATGTTGACCATCTCGAAGAGGTACGGATTGAGGCCGGCCTCGGCGCAGGAGGAGGAGAACAGGGGCTGGTGGGTCCGCGGAGAGCAGGAGGCGACGACCACCCGGTTCAGGCTGTGTTCCTGGATGGCGTTCTTGATCTCGTTGATCCCGGCTTCGGAGCAGGTGTAGAGGTTCTCCTTGGCAAAGGCCACTCCGGGGAGCTGCTCCGCGTACTCAGTGACCGCCTTGCAGTCCAGGTGCCCGGCTATATTGGAGCCGCAATCGCAGATAAAGACTCCGATCCGCAGCTCCTCTTCCTGGTTGGAAACCTTGGCGTCGTGTTCGTTCATAGAGCGTATTCCTTCCTTAGGAGGCCCGGACCATCTCCCGGGGGTGGGTGTCGGTTTGTTCCGCGATGAACTGGACCGCCCTGGCTGCTGCGCTGCTGGCCTGGGCTACGGACTCCGGAATATCCATGGGGCTGTTGGCGCAGCCGCAGATAAAGATCCCGGGCCGGGTTGAGTCCATGGGCTGGCTGGGGCTCGTCTTGAAGAAGCCGAAGCGGTTGAGCTCGATGTCCAGCAGCTCCGCCAGCTGGGGGAAGCTCTTGCTGGGCTCGCAAGCGGTGGCCAGGACGACCAGGTCGAAGGCCTCGCGCTTCACCTTGCGCTCCTGGGTGTCCTCGTAGACCACCACCGGGTTTTTCTGCGCGTCCTCGATGACCTCGGCCACCCGGGCTCTGCGATAGGAGATGTGGGAGTTGTGGGCCCCCCGGATCTTGTACTCCTCGAACCCCTTGCCCACGGCCCGGATATCCATGCCGAATATGGTGGATTCGGTCTCCGGCTCGTGCTCGTGAGCGATAATGGCCTCCTTGATGGAGTGCATGCAGCAGTAGCCGGAGCAGAAAGGGTAGAAGCGAAAGTCGCGCGATCCCACGCACTGGATGAAGGCCAGCTTTTTGGCCGGGGCGAAGGTCTTGGCCTTTTCCTCCAGCTCCTGGTGCTCCTTGGCCAGCTGGAGATACTCCTCATAGCGATCCATCCACTTGCGGGCCTCCTCGTCGTCTCCGACCTCGCCCTTGGTCTTCTGATAAAAGGCTTCGGAGCTCTCGCCCCGTTCCTTTTCAAGCTTTTCCAGGCCCCGCTTGGCCTTTTTCAAGGACTTTTCCAGGGTCTGGATGCGCGCCTCCACGGCGCGGTCCGAGGGCCGATCCAGATGGCCGCCGGTGGGCCCGCTTGCCGACAGCAGACGCTCGAACTCCATGGCGGTGACCACGTTGTCGATGTCCTTGTAGCGATACTCCGGGATCCTGGAGGGGTCGAACACGGTGTAGCCGGCCGCCACAATGATGGCTCCCACATGGAGGTTGAGTATCTTGTCTTCCTGCTCGAAGTTGATGGCCTCCGCCTGGCAGGCCTTCTTGCAAGCCCCGCACTTCTTGCCCTGGAACTCGCGGCAGTGCTCGGTGTCGATGGCATGGGTGGAGGGAATGCCCTGGGCGAACCAGCTGTAGATGGCCTTCCTGGTGCCCAGCCCTTCGTTGAAGGCGTCCGGGACCGTGGTGGGGCATTTTTCCGCGCAAGCCCCGCAGCCGGTGCACTTGTCTTCATCCACGAAACGGGCCTTCTTGCGCACGCTGATCTGAAAGCTGCCAGGCTCGCCCTGGACCTTTTCCACCTCGCTGTAAGCGAGAAGATCAATGTTGGGATGTCGACCGACATCCAGCATCTTGGGCGAAAGAATTCAAATGGCGCAGTCGTTGGTGGGAAAGGTCTTGTCCAGCTGGGCCATCTTGCCCCCGATGCTGGGCAGGCGTTCCACTAGATAGACCTTGAAGCCCATCTCGGCAAGATCCAGCGAGGACTGGATCCCGGCGATGCCTCCGCCGATGACGAGAACGTCCTTACTCATAATGACTTCCTATCTTGAGAGTTCGAAGTTCATGCGCATAGCGCGGAGCGCATGGCGCATAGCGAAGAAGAACCGTAGTCATGCTAGGCCGCTACCGCGAGATTGGCCGGGCCGAGCTCCTTCACCTGCGAGGTAAACTCCCGCGCTACCTCGGCAAAGCGGTTGCCTTCGGCCGAGGAGATCCATTCCAGGCGGACGCGGCGGGTGTCCACCCCGAGAATCTCCACCAGCTCGCTGACCATCTCGAACATGCGCTGCGCCTTTACATTACCATCCAGGTAATGACAATCCCCGATATGTCAACCGGCGATCAGCACGCCGTCCGCTCCGTCCTCAAAGGCCCGGAGGATGAAGTTGGGGCTGATTCTTCCGGAGCACATGACTCGGATGATGCGCAGGTTCGGCGGGTACTGGAACCGGCTGACACCGGCCAGGTCCGCAGCGGCATACGCGCACCAGTTGCAGGCAAATGCGATGATGCTGGGATCGAACTGTTGATCGCTCATGATGCGTCCTTTTGCACTCTGGGACTGATGTTGAATGTTGGTTCCAAGTTCACCGTGAGCCGTGAACTTGACTCATCTTGCTATCAGCTATCAGCTGAGCTGTGAGCTTCTTCCACCGACTCCTGCCCTCTTCGCCATGCACTCTGCGCTCTGCGTCTTCTCTTGCTATCAGCTATCAGCTGTGAGCTATAAGCTTCTTCCACCGACTACAGACCACTGGCTTCCAGTGCCTGGTCCACCATGGTCAGAACCTTCTGGTCCTCGTAGTTGCAGATCGAGGCGGCGCCGGTGGGGCAGGCCACGGCGCAGACGCCGCACCCTTTGCACAGGGCGGCCTGGACTCGAGCCACCTTGACGTTGCCCTCCAGCTGCACCAGGCCGATGGCGTTGTAGGGGCAGGCCTCCTCGCACTCCCCGCAGCCCCGGCAGAGCTCCTCGTCCACCTGGGAGACCACCCCTTCGATGGTCAGGGTGTCCTTGGAGAGGACCACTGCGGCCCGGGAAGCCGCTGCCTTGGCCTGGGCCACGGACTCCTCGATGGGCTTGGGATAGTGGGCCAGGCCGGCCAGATAGATGCCCTCGGTGGCGAACTCCACCGGACGCAGCTTGGCGTGGGCCTCCATGAAAAACTTCTCTTCGTTCAGGGGCAGCTTGTACATCTGGGCCAGGGTTTCGTTGTCCCGGGGCACGATGGCGCTGGCCAGCACGAGCAGGTCGGGCTCGATCTCCACCTCGCGGCCCAGCACGTGGTCCCTGGTCCTTATGAGCAAGCTGTCGCCGTCGGCTTGCACCGAAGGCTTCCGCTCCAGGTCGTAGCGGATGAAGATGACGCCCAGCTCCCGCGCCTTGCGGTAGAGCTCCTCGCGCAGCCCGTAGGAGCGAATGTCCCGATACAGGATGAAGACGTTCATCTCCGGGTTCATTTCCTTGAGCGAGATGGCCGACTTGATGGAGTGGGTGCAGCAGACCTTGGAGCAGTAGGGCCTGTGCGGCTCGCGGGAGCCGACGCACTGGATGAACACCGCGTTCTGGGCCTTAGTGACCCGCGGGTCCTGGTTTTTGTAGGCGGCGTCGAAATCGAGGTGGGTGAGCACCTTGTCGTGCTGTCCGTAGAGGTACTCCTGCGGCTTGTGCTCCGCGCCTCCCACCGCGATAAGGGTGGCTCCGTGCTGCAGAGTGGACTCTCCGCCCTGATGGCTCACCGTGGTCTGGAAGTTGCCCACGAAGCCCTCGGCCCTGCTGATCTCCGCCCGGGTAAAGACCTCGATGTGCTCGTGGCTCTCCACCCGCTGGATCATATTGCTTACCTCCCGGCCGATATCCTCCCCCTGCCAGGTGGTGTTCAGCTGCAGGGCATTGCCGCCCAGGAAGTCGCCTTTTTCCAGGAGATAGGTGTGGAAGCCCTGATCGGCCAGGCTGAGAGCGGCGCTCATTCCGGAGACGCCGCCGCCGACCACAAGGGCCTTGCTGTCCAGCTCAATGGTCGGCTGGGGCAGGGGACGGATCATGCGCGCCCTGGCAATGGACATGCCCACCAGATCCTTGGCCTTGCGGGTGGCCTCCTCTTTCTCCTTGCTGTGCACCCAGGAGCATTGGTTGCGGATGTTGGCCATCTCGAAGAGGTACTTGTTGAGCCCGGCATCCTTGAGGGTTTCCTGGAACAGGACCTCATGGGTCCGCGGGGTGCAGGCGGCGACCACTATTCGGTTCAGCCCCTCCCGGTGGATGATCTCCTTCATCTTGTCCTGGGTGTCCTGGCTGCAGGTGAACAGGTTCTCCTCCACGTAGGCCACGCCTGGCTGGGAGCGGGCGTACTCCGCCACCTGGGGCACATCCACGATGCCGCCGATGTTCACGCCGCAGTTGCAGACGAAAACCCCGATGCGCGGTTCCTCGGAGGCGACATCGCGCTCCTGGGGATAGGTTTTGGACTGGGCCTTGCTCCCTCTGGCCGGGGCCAGGGATACGGCGGCGTCGCAGGCCGCGGCGCTGGCCTCCATGACCGAGGCCGGGATGTCCTTGGGCTCCTGGATGGTGCCGCAGACGTAGACCCCTTGACGCGAGGTCTCCACCGGGCTGAAGGAGGAGGTCTGGACCAGGTTGTCCTTGTTCAGCTCGATGTCCAGCTCCTGGCAGAGATCAATGAGCTGCTGCGAGGTTTCCATGCCTACGGAAAGGACCACGAGATCGAAGGTTTCGTCCTTGAGCTCGCCGCCTTCGTCGAAGTAGCGCAGGAGGAGATCCCGGCTCTCCGGATCCTCGACTATGGAGTGCACCCGGGAGCGGATGAAGCGGACGCCCAGCTCCTCTCTGGCCCGGTCGTAGTACTTTTCGAAGTCCTTGCCGTAGGTGCGCATATCCATGAAGAAGATGGCCGTGTCCAGCTCCTCCTCGGAGTGCTCCTTGGCCACGGCGGCTTCCTTGATGGCGTACATGCAGCATACCGAGGAGCAGTAGGCATTGTCGCAGCGGTTGATGTCGCGGGAGCCCACGCACTGCAGCCAGGCGATCTTTTTCGGCTCCTTGTGGTCTGAGGGGCGGATCATATGGCCCTGAAAGGGACCGGTGGCCGAAAGGATGCGCTCGAACTCCATGCTGGTGATCACGTTGGGCGCGGTGCCGTACTGATAGAGATCCAGCTGCGAGGGATCAAAGGGCTTGAAGCCGGTGGAGACGATGACCGAGCCGGCGTTCAGGGTGAGCTCCTGCTCCTGCTCCTGGAAGTTGATGGCCTCTGTGGGGCAGTACTTCTCGCAGGCCCGGCACTTGCCCTTCTTGAAGTAGATGCAGCGATCGGCGTCAATGGTGTATTTAAGGGGCACGGCCTGGGCGTAGGGCACATAGATGGCCTTGCGCTTGGCCAGCCCGGCGTTGAACTCGTCCACGGTCTTGGCCGGGCACTTTTCTTCGCAGGTGCCGCAGGCGATGCACTTTTCCATGTCCACGTAACGGGGCTTCTGCCGGACGGAAACCCGGAAGTCCCCTTGTTCGCCCTGAATGCCGCTCACCGTGGCCAGGGTGTGCAGCTCGATGTTGATGTGCCGGCCGACCTCGACCAGCTTGGGCGAAATGATTCACATGGAGCAGTCGTTGGTGGGAAAGGTCTTGTCCAGCTGGGCCAT
>CAZQPF010000130.1:0-6546 GCA_964595165.1 uncultured Desulfohalobiaceae bacterium | reverse complement strand
GCTTCAGGCCGCAGTAGATGCTATCCGCTCCGGCCCCCAGGGCGGCCAGGAAAGATTCGCTGTTGCCCGCCGGGGCGAGGATCTCGGGCAGGTGCGGAGCTTTCGTCTCTTCTCGGGCCATCATCTCTCCATTCCGATTGCGAATATACTTTCAAGTCAGATTTGCCGGAGGCAAAGCTCGTATGAAACTCCACTTTCCAACCCCTCACCCGGCACTCAGTTTAACTGCAACATTCTTCCATCTGAGGCTTTACAACTGAGCAGTTGCTATTGATCAAGCTTGTGCTGAGACTTGGCAAACTGAGTGCCGGGAGCTCCCCTTGGAAAGGGGAGCAGCCTTGAGGAGTTTCTTCCTTGATCAACCCGGCACTCAGTTTTGAAATTATCTCAGGCAGGGTATACATGGAAGCATATAATGGGTTTATCGCATAAGCTCCAGCTATCCATCCCGAAACTGAGTGCCGGGTCAACCCGGCCACGAGTACCAATCAACCAATTGCAGAAATATCTGGATCTTAAATTCTTTTTTTAAAAAAAACTTAAATAAGTCAGCGTGGCCAGAGGCCACGCTGACTTTTGCTAGCACTTTTGGCCTATTGTCAAAGGGGAGACTATAAGGGTACGCATGGCTTATGTAAATCGTTTATCGTTGCCTTCAATCACCATACCGAGCTGATGGGGCCGTGAACAGCAAGGACAACAGCGGAATCGTCATAACCGTGGCCAGCGGCAAGGGCGGGGTAGGCAAGACCAACCTCTGTCTCAATCTGGGCATAGCGCTGTCCAACCTGGGCAGCCGGAGCTTCCTGCTGGATACCGATGTGGGCATGGCCAATGTGGACATCCTTCTGGGAATGGCTCCTGACTACAGCCTGATGAACGTGGTGGAGGAGCGCTGCAGCCTGGAAGACGCCCTGGTTAAAGCGCCCTGCCAGCTGGATTTCATCCCCGCCGGGTCCGCTCTGGACCGCATCCCCGAGCTCTCCTGGGATGAAATGCAGAAGATGATCCAGATCTTCCAAGGGCTGCGCAGCTACGAGATGCTCATCATAGATGTGGGCGCCGGGGTTTCCGATCCGATCATGCACTGGCTCGGAGTGGCCAGCGTTCCCGTGGTGGTGGTCACTCCGGAGCCCACCTCGCTCACCGACGCCTACTCCCTCATCAAGCTCTACCGCAAGCAGGGCCACAGCAGCAACGTATATATCTGGGTCAACCAGGCCAAATCCGTACAACACGCCAACCGGGTCTTTGATCGCCTGAATACGGTCACCGAAAAGTATCTCGGCTTTTCGGTGCGCAAAATGGGGTGCGTTCCCTTTGATCCCAAGGTCCAGGAGGCGGTGGCCAGGCAAAGGCCCTTTGTTCTGGAGTACCCGGACGGGCCGGCGGCCAAGAACGTCAACCTGGTGGCCCGGGTTCTTCGGGAGAACAGTGGCAGGATCCGTAGAGGAGGAGATTTCCAGGAGCTCTTCGCAAAGTTCTACCGCTTGGGCCGCACTCCGGAGGAAGGCCGGGACCAGGGATCCCAAGCAAAGGGCGCTGCCAAGCCAGACTCCGCCCCAGGCAGCTCAGCCAAGCTCGGGGAGACCCTCCTTCAGGAAGGGATGATCACCGAGCAGGGCCTGGAGCAGGGGCTTCAAAAGCAGGAGGAGATCCGGTCCAAGCCGTTGGGGGAGATCTTCATCGAGCAGGGAATGGTCCATCCCTCCGAGGTCACGCAGGCCCTTCACCGTCAGAAGTCCCAGGTCCATCACAAGCTCGGTGAGATTCTGATCTCCGTGGGGGCCTTGAGCCGGGAGCAGCTCCAGGAGGCTCTCTCTGCGCAGAGCCAGGAGCGGAGCAAGCGGCTGGGGCAGGTGCTGGTGGACCTGAAGCTCATAAGCGGGGAGCAGCTGGCCCTGGCCCTGGCCCTGAAGTTTAACCTGCCCTACGTCGACCTGGCCAAGTATCCGGTGGATCCTTTGGCCACGCAGTACGTGTCCCAGGATTTGGCCCAGGGCCTGCAGATCTTTCCCTTTGAGCTCCAGCAGCACAAGCTGAGCGTCGCCTTCGCCGATCCGAACAATATCGAGTCCAAGCAGGATATCGAGTTCCATACCGGCCTGCAGATCAAGGAGTTCATCGCCTCCAACGAGTCCATCGCCTATGCTATCCAGGAGTACTATGAGCGCAGGGCCCCGGAGGAAAAGCTCGACGAGGCGGACATCGAGGACTCCGATGTGGAGGAGATCGACACCTCGGACGACGAAATGGACATTACCGAGACCACGGGAAAGGAGAAGTCCATCGTCGCCCTGGCCAACCACATCATCAAGAGCGCGGTGAACAAGCGGGCCAGCGACATCCATATCCAGCCCGAGGCCAAGCGGGTCAATGTGCTCTATCGTATCGACGGCGCGCTGCACAAAGAGATGGGCATTTCCAAGGAACGCCTGGCCTCTCTGGTCACCCGGCTGAAGATCATGTCCAACATGGATATCGCCGAGCGGAGAATGCCCCAGGACGGTCGCTCCAAGATCAAGGTGGGAGACAAGGTCCTCGATCTGCGCTTTTCCTGCATGCCCTCGGTGTACGGCGAAAGCGTGGTCATCCGGGTCCTGGACAAGGACGCCGGGCTCATGAAGCTGGAGAGCCTGGGGTTTCTCCAGGACGACGTGGAGCAGATCAAGCGCTGCATCTCGAGACCCTACGGGATGCTCCTCATCACCGGCCCCACCGGAAGCGGCAAGAGCTCTACCATCTACTCCTGCCTGCAAGAGCCCACCCTGCTGGGCAAGAACATCATCACCCTCGAGGATCCGGTGGAGTATGAGATGGCGGGCATCACCCAGGTACAGATCCGGGAGAAGATCGGATTCACCTTCGCCAAGGGGCTGCGCCAGATCCTGCGCCACGATCCGGACGTAATCAGCGTGGGCGAGATCCGGGACGAGGAAACGGCCAAGATCTCCATCCAGGCCGCGCTCACCGGTCACCTGTTGTTCAGCACTCTGCACACCAACACAGCAGCCGAGGTCTTCATCCGTCTGGCCGATATGGGGGTCGAGCCCTATCTCATCAGCGCCAGCATCATCGGGGCGGTATCGCAGCGCCTCATCCGCAGGCTGTGCCCCAACTGCCAGATAGAGGACGAAAAGGCCGAGGAGATGCTCAGCACAAGCGGACTGGCCCCGGAAACAACCAACGGCTTCACCTTCTACAAGGGCAAGGGCTGCTCCAGATGCAACAATACCGGTTACAAAGGCCGGACCAACGTCTACGAGTTCCTCACCGTGGGAGAGAGGATCAAGCGGGGCGTGCTCGAGGGCAAAAACTCGGCCGAGCTGAAACAGATCGCTGTGGATGGCGGTATGAGGCCGCTGGAGCAGGTGGCTCTGCAAAAGGCCAAGGACGGGGTGACCTCGGTTGAAGAGATCCTGCCTATGCTCATGGAAACGGCTCAGTAGCTGAAAATCTTTGCTGCTTCGGCACTTCCGGGCAGATTGAAACCCCGGCCGATTTTCGGCCGGGATCTGCTATTCCTGAGCTTGAAACTCCCCGCACCAGTCCTCGGAAAAGGTGGTGGGGAAAATGGCCAGATAGCGGTCGTAGGTCTGCTCCCCGGCCGCCGTGGTGATGGCCTGTCCCTGCAAAGGCTTGGGGGCATATCTCCGGCACAGGCCTTGCTTCCCGTCCTCGCTTTCCGGTTGCCAGTAGGTGCAGTCCTTGCAATAACCCACCATAGCTTCCTCCTTGAAAAGAGTTTTCTGCCACAATTCATTAAAATTATATCACATTCCATCAGCCGGATCGAGGGCTTTCTTCATACACAACTTTTTGCATCTCCTTCCGAGAAGGTACCTGGCTAAGGGGGCGTAAAACCGGCGAGAGAGGTTACTCGCAGGGGTAGGCTTCGCGCAGGGCGTTCTTGATGACCACGCTGCTCAGCCTGTGCCGTTGATCCGGGTTTTCTTGGTAGTAGCGAAGGACTTGCTCGGCGAGGGTTTTTTGCTCGATGTTCTCCTGATCCATGCAGATAACGGCCAGATAGTCGTAGGCGTAGGCTACGCCGGTCACATAGCCCATGGTATAGAGCTGCAGATGCTGATTGTCGCTCTGGAGAAGCTCAATGAGCTTATGGCTGAGGTACATTTCCTTCAAGGGATCCTTGGCTGCAGAAGGGCCTGGCAGGATCAGGAGGATCAAGCATATGGAAAGGAGCACGATCTTAAGCCTGGGCATCATCTTGGACCCTGGTCAGCTTTGCCTCCGGCAAATCTGACTTATTGGCAATTTACTGAAGAAACTTGTGAGCTCAAAGTTCCCAGTTCACGCTTCACAGTTAAGGCAAAAAAATCAAAGAGATAAGCCAAAAGCATTCGCAGTCAAGCCAGCTGGTCAATATCAGCAACAGAAACAATATGTTATTCAAAAACTTTTGACTGTTCAGTGAAGAAAAAGGGGCTACGACATATTCGTAACCCCTTGAAATAATGGTGGAGACGATGGGACTCGAACCCACGACCTCCGCCGTGCGAGGGCGGCGCTCTCCCAACTGAGCTACGTCCCCGAAAGGTTTACCAGCATACGCTGTTAGCCTCTGACTCGTCAAGGATTTGGCCCTCCCTGAGCAGAATCCGCGGCTCGTGATCCCTGCCCGGGCGAGCCTTGGCGCTTTTGCGCCGAGCCTGCGGCCCTTGGCTTCTGCGGCCTTTTAAGGTACAGATAGTCGTTTGAGGCATTCAAAGCCCCTGTTTTTTTGATTGCTGAATGCCAGCCTTCCTTTGCCTCCGGTTGTGGGCCATGGAGAGAGCAAAGATGCGCAAGCCGAAGGACCACTACTTCCACAAGGCCAAGCAACAGAGCTATCCGGCCAGGTCGGTGTACAAGCTCCAGGAGATGGCCAAGCGGTTCCCTCTCCTGGCCAAGGGGCAGAAGGTGCTTGATCTTGGGGCGGCTCCCGGGTCCTGGAGCCAGTTTGCGGCCCAAAAGGTCGGTCCTCAGGGCTTTGTTCTGGCCGTGGATCAGGGGGAGCTGGCCGAGCCCCTGCCCGGACAGGCCGAGTTCGTGCAGGTCGATGTGCTTGAGCCCTCTCCGGAGCTCCAGGAGGCCATAGAGCGGTATGGACCTTTTCATCTGGTCCTGAGCGATATGGCCCCCAGGACCACCGGGATCAAAATCCGGGATCAGGCCAGATCGCTGGAGCTGGCGGAGACGGCCCTTGCTTACGCCAAGAGCTGTCTGCTGGACAACGGTTCTTTCGTGGCTAAGATTTTCAGTGGGCCGGACGTGCCCGATTTTACGAAACAGGTAAGGGCTTCGTTTCACAAGGTGAAGACATTCAAGCCCAAAAGCTCCCGGTCCGAGAGCAAGGAGGTCTTCCTTGTCGGATTGGGGTACAAGAGAGACTCGCAGCAGGAGGATATATAATGGCAGGACACAGTAAGTGGGCCAATATCAAGCACCGCAAGGGACGCCAGGACGCCAAGCGCGGGCAGATGTTCACCAGGGCCACCAAGGAGCTTATGCTCTCGGCCAAGCTCGGCGGCTGCGATCCGGAGATGAACTCCCGGCTCCGCATGGCCATCGAGTCGGCCAAGGCCATCAACATGCCCAAGGACAAGATCGAGACGGCCATAAAGAAGGGCACCGGCGAGATCACCTCGGGCAGCATCGAAGAGGTGGTCTACGAGGGCTATGGGCCCGGGGGCGTGGCCATCATGGTGGAAGCGGCCACGGACAACAAGAACCGGACCGTGGCCGAGATCCGGAAGATCTTCAGCAAGGGAGGCGGCAACCTCGGCGAGTTCGGCTGTGTCGGCTGGATGTTCGATAAGCTCGGGGTGCTCATTTTCGACAAAAACGCTTACAGCGAGGATGAGCTCCTGGAGATCGGCCTCGAGGCCGGGGTAGAGGATGTCATCGACGACGGAGAGGTCTGGGAGGTGCGCACCAGCCCGGAGAGCTTCTACGAGGTCAAGCAGGCCTTCGAGGAGGCCGGTATCGAGATCCAGAACGGCGAGGTGGCCATGATTCCCAAGAACTACGTCAGCCTTGACGCGGATACGGCCAAGAAGGCCCTCAAGCTCTATGAACAGCTCGAGGACCAGGACGACGTGCAGAAGGTGCACGCCAACTTCGACATCCCGGACGAAGTCTATGCGGAAATGAGCAACTAGCCGAGGCCGGAGTGCAACCTTCAGGCAAAGATAACCTCGTCCTGGGGCTCGATCCCGGCAGCCGCTGTACAGGCTACGGCGTAGTCTCCGAGCGCTCCGGGGTGCTCAGCCTGGTGGACACCGGCACTATCCGGCCCAAGCAGAATATGGACTTGAGCCGTAGGTTGGGCTATATTTTCCAGCGAATCTGCGAGGTCATCGCGGCCTTCAGCCCCGTGGAAGCAGCCGTGGAGGAGGTGTTCGTCTCCGCCAACACCGCATCCGCCCTCAAGCTCGGTCAGGCCAGAGGGGCGGCCCTGGTGGCCTGTGCCCGGCACGGGGTGCCGGTCCCTGCCTACGAGCCGGCCTTGATCAAGAAGAATCTGGTGGGGGCCGGTCGGGCGGA
>CAZQPF010000129.1:0-6664 GCA_964595165.1 uncultured Desulfohalobiaceae bacterium | reverse complement strand
GAGTGCAACCTTGCCAAGGTTGAAGTCGCGGGTTCAAATCCCGTTTCCCGCTCCATGCGCCCAAGCCAAACAAAACGTTTGGCTTTTTTTTTAACCAAAAGACTGTGCTCCTTAGTGCACAACTCGTCTCTAAACAATACATCAGACAGAAACCATGAAGCAAACCCCACTGTCAGTAGACTGGATCCGCGAGGCCGCCTTCGAGGAGCTCCTCCACCTCGCTGACCAGAGGTTCGGAGTTCGTTTCGAACCGGTCAAGATCGGTGCCTATGCTTTGGATATCCTTCAGTTCGCCGATCTGGAGGAGTATATCGACCGCTTGGCCGAGAGCACGCGAGAGGAGCAGCGGCTGGAGCTGCCCTTCTGGGCCAAGATCTGGCCCACTTCCATTCTGCTGAGCTATAGCCTGCAAAAGCTCACCCCCGACCCCAAGCTGCAGGCTCTGGAAATCGGAGCCGGTGTCGGCGTGTGCGGCCTGTTTGCCGCCAAGCACGGCTTCCAGGTCACCATTTCGGACAACGAGCCTGAGGCCCTCCTGTTTGCCCGGATCAACATCCTTCAAAACAGCCTCCAGGACAGGGCCTCTATCGCTTTGGTGGACTTTACGAAGGATAGGCTGGAGAGAAGATTTTCCCTCATCCTCGGCTCCGAGGTCCTCTACCGGGAGACCGATTACCGTCCCCTGATCAAGTTCTTGCAGCGTCACCTCGAGCCTGGCCCGGAAGCAACCGCCATGCTGGCCAAGGACTACAAGCTTGCGGCCAAGAAGTTCTTCAAGCTGGCGGGGCCCGAGTTCTCCTGGCAGGAAAAGACGCTCGGCTACCGGGAGCAGTCCAGCCGCGGAGATAACTCGGAAGACCGCCATCTCTGCACCATTTATACCTTGATACCCAGAAAATGTTCCGCCTAACCAGCTGTTCCAAAGGCCATAGCGCCGATCTGGACAAGGCCGTTCCCCCAGGGGAAACGGTGCGCAAGGTCAAAGCCCTTTTAAGGGGACGAGGCGCTGGAATCCTGGCGCAAACCGAAAGGATCGACTCCGGACGCCTGGGCATTCCGGTTTACCTTTCCCGGTGCGGCCCCAAGGCCGAAGAAGTTCTTCCCGGACGCAAGCAGATGGGCAAAGGGGTTTCGCCTGAGCAGGCCGAGGCCTCCGCTCTCATGGAGCTCCTGGAGCGCTACAGCCTGTTCTCCTTCTGGCGCAAGGATGCCAACTTCCAGCTCGCCAGCTGGTCCGAGGCGGAAGCAAAGTTTCCCCACTCCCTCCTGTCAGTACAACAGATCCTGAAATCCGTGGACGAGGACCTGGATCCCCAACTGGCCAAGCAAGCCATGGACCTTATCACCTGGCGCTTCGCTCCGGGGCTCGAGGTTTCCCAGGAGCAGGGGGCTCAGATTCCGCTGGACTGGTTCCGCAAGCTCAACGAGTATAACGGCTCCGCAGCCGGAAACACCCTTGAAGAGGCCCTGCTCCAGGGAGGCTGCGAGCTGGTGGAACGCCATGTATGCGCCCTCATCGACCGCGAGCAGCCCGTGTTGCCCACCCTGGATTCTTCCAGCTTCAGCAACCCGGCATTGAGCCGGCTCTACCAGAAGTTCGAGTCCAGAGGCGTTCAGGTCTGGCTCAAGGATTTCAGTCTGGGCCTGGGCGTACCAACTGTGGGAGCCTTGGCCTATGATCCTTCCACCTGGCCCATGTTGAGCGAGATAGTTTTCACCGCGGGAACGGCCACCACACCGGCCAAGGCCGCCATTCGCGCCCTGACCGAAGTGGCCCAGCTGGCTGGAGATTTTCATACCGGCAGCTGCTATGATCCCTCCGGACTGAGCAAGCCTTTGGACCTGGAGGCCTGCCGCTGGGTTAAGGCCGGTCCCATAAAGCCTCTGGACACCCTTCCGGATATAAGCGACCCTGACCTGCTCCAGGAGGTCAAAGCCCTCGCCTCCTCCCTGAGCAGCTCCGGCTTTTCCTGGTACTCTGTGGACATCTCGCACCCGGATCTAGGCATCCCGGCCA
This sequence comes from uncultured Desulfohalobiaceae bacterium, assembly GCA_964595165.1. Taxonomy (GTDB): domain Bacteria; phylum Desulfobacterota; class Desulfovibrionia; order Desulfovibrionales; family Desulfothermaceae; genus CAZQPF01. The sequence continues at coordinate 4,647 of CAZQPF010000129.1, read as the reverse complement.
CGTACTCCATAGTTCCGGGCTTTCAATTCCGGGAACGGGCCTCTGAAGCCTCGCTGGGCATGTTTTTAGGGCGCATTCTGGCTGAAGAGCGCCCCATGGAAGAGGCCCAAGCCGGATTGCGTTTTTTGGCCCGGCTTTATCCCAGGAGCCATTTTCTGGATTTTTTTTGGGGCTTGCTAGATCTCAGGGCCGGGCGCCTGCAGGCTGCGGTAAAGCTCTTTGCCAGCTCCGAGCCCCACCAGCCGTCCCGGGAAAGCAAGGCCCTGGCCGCCTTCTATCAGGCCTATGCCCTGAGCCAAATGGAGGCCTGGCAGGAAAGCCTGGCCCCCCTAAAGCGGGCCAAAGAGCTGAGCCCCGGATCCTACGCCTTTTGCAACCTCCTGGGAGTGGCCCATTTCAAGCTCGGACAGTACGATCTGGCAGCCCGGGAGTTCAGCCGGGCTTTGGAAATCGACGGCGGGGCGGCAATCGACATGGCCAATCTCGGCCTGTGCTATCTCAAGATGGGCAAGCCCGGGGCGGCCAAGGACTTTTTGCAGCGCAGCCTGGAGATCGATCCGGAAATCGAGTTCGCCCGCAGCTATCTGAAGGACCTCTTGTCCTGTTCCCCGAGCTGAGAGCCTGAAGAACCGCTCCGGGGCAGCGATATGCTGCCTGAAACCTGGGGACAAAATGACCAGGCCTCCGACTTGACAAATCTTTGCTAAACCTTTTATATGATAGCTTTGTTTGCGCATACAATAAACCGCACTTGACGACTATCATTGATCACTATTACACTGCCTTATCTTTTTTGCGCCGGGGATTTTTCTGTTATACAAGCAAAAGACAAGCCTTTGCTTGCTGACCAAGTTTTTAACCCAAACCATATGCTTCAAGGAGGTTTGATCAATGGCAACTGTTGAATTTCAAGGAAAAACATTTGAAGTAGATGAAGACGGCTTTCTACAAAGCTTTGACGAATGGTGTGAGGAATGGGTGGACTACGTTAAGGAGTCCGAAGGAATCAAAGAACTCACCGATGAGCATTGGAAGGTCATCCATTTCCTTCAAGACTACTACAAAAAGAACGGCATCGCTCCCATGGTGCGAATTCTTTCCAAGGTCACCGGCTTCAAGCTCAAGAAGATCTATGAGCTCTTTCCCTCCGGTCCCGGCAAGGGAGCCTGCAAAATGGCCGGCCTGCCCAAGCCGACCGGCTGCGTCTAACCCGGGCTGCATTGAGCACTTAGCAAAGGGCGGCATCTGCCGCCCTTTTTTTTCGCATGCGCCCCGACAGCCGAAAGCTTTGCATCATATGGTCATTCAAAAACTCTTGACTGTCGAGAAGATATGGATATCAGCCAAAAGATCGCCGAGTTGAAAAAAATTCCCGGCTTTACCGAGCAGGTGGGCATGATTCTGGTTCACAACGGGGTGGTGCGGGGCTGGTCCAGACAGGACGGCCGCAACGTGACCCAGCTCCGGGTCAATCCCGATTATACGCGCATTGAAGCGCTCCGGCTCGAGTTCGAGCAGCGGCCGGGCATATTCAAGGTGCTCGTCGAGGCCAGAGAAGGAGTCTTTGCTCCCGGGGACGATCTCCTGTTCATCGTGGTGGCCGGAGATGTGCGAGAGAATGTAGCTCCGGCGCTTTCCGAGGCCCTGAACCGGGTCAAGCAGGAAGCAATGCACAAAGAGGAGATATCCTAACGCCCGCTTTCGCCGCCTTCTTGCAGCGCCGGCTCTAGCCATCCGGAACAAGGCCTGTTTGGGCTGCGACTATCTCTTGCACCCGCTGCGCCTCCTCCGGCTTTCCTCTCTTGAGGCAGCCCTGAATATAGCGCTCCGCCCGCTGGCGCAGGGCTAACTCCACAAGCGACTTGTGCTCCCTTTCCAACCCGGGGTTTCGCCGCAGCTTGACCAGGCTGTAGATCCTGTAGAGATCCAGGCCGATAATTTTTCGGGACAGCTGATCCGGATGCCCTCCGAACTTGCGAACCAGGGGGTCGGGCAACAGGCCCACCGGGTAGCTGAGACCCGCTCGAAGCCAGAAATCATAGTCCTCGCAGGCCAAAAGCCGATCATCGAAGGGACCCAGCTCCTGCCAGAAAGCTCGGGAGAACATGGAGCAGGAAGGGCTGACCAGACACAGCTCCAGCGAGGGCGCAAAGATCCAGCCCCCCCTTTTGGCGTGCTTGTTCCGGGGCTGGACCACCCGCCCCCGGCGCACCCAGACTTCTTCGGTCTGGGTTACCGCCCATTTCCCCTGGACCTGGAAATTGAGCTGCCGGGCCAGCTTTCCCGGCAGCCATTCGTCATCGGAGTCCAAAAGGGCGATATATTCGCCCCGGCTGTGCTCGATGCCCCGATTTCTGGCGGCTGCCACCCCGCTGTGCCGCTGGCGGATTACCTGCAGACGCCGGTCCTGATAGCGGGCCAGGACCAGCCGGGTATTGTCTGTGGACCCGTCGTCGACTACAATGAGCTCCAGATCCACCCCTTCCTGGGCCAATACGGAGCTTACGGCCCTGGGCAGGAAAGCAGCCCGGTCGTGAGTGGGAATGACAACACTGATCAACATGATTGCGAGCCTGGTCTATGAATGCTGAGGATCAAAGCGCTTGTTGCGATGAGCTGGCTGCTGCCATCGCCCAGTGGCTCGGACAGGGGATGACCCTTTCCCCGGAGGCGCGCCACTTTCTGGAGTCCACTTTCGGCTGCTCCTATGATCAGGAGGTCGTGGACATGCTTCAGGACAGTGCCCATCCCGAAGGCGAGAGCATCCTGGAGCTCGTTTTCTCCCCCAGCTTCGATCTCCGCCTGAAGCTGGAGCCTGTACTGGAGAAGCATGCCTTTGACAGCCGGGACACGAGCTGTCTCCTGGATTGCTTTTTCTCCCGGGTCAAGGAGCTCGTGGTCCTAGTGGGCCCCCAAAGCCTACCGGCCCGGATGCCCCTAACCCAGGATGCGGCCCGGCGCTTCCTTGAGCGGCTGCATTTCCACATCCGGCTGGATGATCGGCTCTCAAGCCGCATCCAGGAGCTGTTTGCCGATTCCTCGGCCTTGCTGTACAAAACGCTCCTCAGACAGGCCAGGTTTTCCCTGGACTCCCATAGACGGGACTTTGTTATCCTGTTCCTGGAGCAGCTCCAGGATCATGCCGACCGCGACGCCCTGTTTCGATTTGTGCTCCATTTCCTGGAAGAAACCCCGCTGGGAGAGGATCTGCAACAAGCCCTGCTTCGCAAGCGAATGCTCCTGGAGCATACCCTCAAACGTTCCCGCCAGCTCCAGCAGCAGATCCAGACCCATGCCATGGAGACCTTGATCATGCAGCGGGTCAATGTGCTGCACATCAACGAGCAAGAGGTGCTGGACGAGCTCCGCCGGATCGATGACATCTGCTGGCACATGTTCGGCCATCTCCCGCCGGCTTCAGACCCGGAAACCGAGATGTCCCTCTCCTGGAATGCGCGGGAAGACCCCTTTGACCAGATTTTTAATCGCTTCACCGACCTTGACTAGATACCCGCCCCGCTTTACAAGGCTCTGAATATCAGGAGCGAGGATACACCGTGACTACCGTACTATCGGGCGCCACTCTGTTTGACGGCCGCGGCGAGGTCATACCGGATGCCGCCTTGGTCATCGATGACTGCCTTATCGAAGCCGTAGGCCCAAGGGACCGGATAAAGATTCCGGAATCTGCAACTGTGGTCAACATCCAAGGCAAGTTTCTCCTGCCCGGGCTGATAGACACCCACATTCATCTCGACATGCACGGCATGCCGGACACCTACCACGAAAGCCTGGTCGAGGATAAGCTGCGCACCATCCGGGCCACCATCGAGATGGCCAACACGGTGCGGGCCGGCTTCACAACCATCCGCAATGCCGGCTCGGCCAACTTCATCGACATTGCGGTGAAAAGAGCTGTGGAAGAAGGGCTCGTCCAGGGCCCCAGGATTCTGGCCAGCGGCAAGATCATCTGCATGCTCACCGCAGGAAACGAATACTTCAAGGGGCTCTACCGGGAAGCCGACGGAGTGGACGAAAACAGACGGGCGGCCCGGGAGCAGCTCAAGGAAGGGGCGGACATCCTCAAGGTCATGGCCACCGGCGCGATCATGAACCCTGGAGGCGTCCCCGGCGCGCCGCATCTCGATGTCGAGGAGATCAGGGCCGTGGTCGAGGAAGGAGTCAAGACCGGCCGGCATACGGCCGCCCACGCCCACGGCGCAGAGGGGATCAAGAACGCGGTCAAGGCAGGGGTTCGAACCATTGAGCACGGGACCCTGGCCGATGACGAAGCTCTCCAGATGATGGCCGCGCAGAATGTCTATCTGGTCTCCACGCTATGCTCCAACTTCTGGATGCTCAATGCAGTGCACAAAAACGGTCTTCCGGCCTTCATGTACAAGAAGGCCGAAGAAATGGCCGCGCTTCGCCGCAGGAATCTGCAGCGGGCTCTGGACATGGGTGTCAAGGTGGTCATGGGCACGGATGCCGGAACGCCTTACAACTACCACGGCAAGAACAGCATGGAGCTGGTTCAGCTGGTGGAGCAAAACCTGATGACCGAGATGGAGGCCCTGGTCGCCTCCACCTCCCTGGCGGCCGAGGCCATTGGACAGCTCGAGCGCATCGGCTCCCTCGAGCCCGGCA
>CAZQPF010000128.1:0-6690 GCA_964595165.1 uncultured Desulfohalobiaceae bacterium | reverse complement strand
TTCCGGACATTCGGACTTCAGCTCCTCCAGCAGGGAGAGGCCGTCGGTATCCGGCAGGTAGATATCCAGCACCGCCACGTCGAAATGGCCCCCGCGCACCAGCTTGCGCGCCGTTTCGCCCGAGCCGGCGGTCTGGATGCTCCGCCGCTGCGAATGGAGCTCCTTGCCGATGAGGCGGCGGATGGACTCCTCGTCGTCCACCACGAGAACCCGGTAATCAGTCATCATACCCTTCCTGGCCGGGCAAGGCGACGCAGATGCTGGTTCCTATGCCCTCGTCGGAGCAGACGAAGATCTGTCCGCCGTGGCTCTGGACGATGGTGTAGCAGGTGGAAAGCCCGATGCCCGTGCCCTTGCCCACCGGCTTCGTGGTGAAGAACGGATCGAACAGCCTGTCCAGATCCCCCTGCGGGATGCCGGCCCCGTCGTCCTCCACCACCAGGCTCACCTGGCCTTTTGGCCCCCTGGTGGTGCGAATGGTTATCCGCCCCTGATCCTCCACCGCGTCCAAAGCGTTGGTCACCAGATTGAGAATGACCTGCTTCAGCTGGGCCTCGTCGCCATGGAGCCAGTAAAGGTCCTTGTCCAGCTCGAGCAGCAAAGCCACGCCGGGGCTCTTTTTCAGCCGGTAGCGCAATATCTTCAGGCAATCCAGCACCAGATTGTTCAGATCCAGCCGGGCAAAACGGGAGTTGTTGGGGCGGCTGAAGGTCAAAAGGGTCTGCACGATCTCCTGACAGCGGCTGCACTCCTTGAGGATGGTCTCCAGATACTCCTCAAAATCGCTTCCCAGCTCTCCGTCGATCTGCTCCTTGATCCGGGGCAGCCGTTTGCGCAGCCCCTGGCTGAACCCGGAAATGGCCGCCAGGGGGTTATTGATTTCATGGGCCACCCCGGCGGCCAGAACCCCGACAGTGGCCATCTTCTCGGCCTGCAGATACTGGGCTTGCATCTCGCGCTGCAGGGTCACGTCCCGCTTGAACAGGAGCACCCGCCGCAGAGACTCGTCGCTGAACTGCAGCGGGGAGGCGAGTATCTCGAAATGCTTGTTCCATTCCCCCACCCGGAAGCTCGTTTCGTCCCGCCGGACCTGGTTGTCCCGAAGAGCCAGGAGCACCGGACATTCCGGGCAAGCCTCACCTCTGCCCCGCAGCACCTCGAAGCAGTGCTTCCCTTGCGGGCTCTGGGATCCGAAAACCTCATAGAAAACGTGATTCACCGAGATGATGCGCAGGTCCTCGGACAGGACGACCATGACATCCACTATCCCGTCCAGGATGGCCTGAATCTCCTCCTGCTTCTTTCTCAGCTCGCGGTTGGAATGCTTGAGCTCCTCGACCTTGGTCTGGACCTCCTGAAAAAAGCCGAGCTTGATATCCTCGATGCCGATGAGATCCTGCAATGTGGTGGAGCGGTTCATGTCATCCTCCTTGGGGGCTCACCAGACCTCTTCGCAGATCCCCAGGCAGTCCTCCCAGCTTGCCTCCCTCGGATTGGTCAGGATACAGGCGTCCTGGACAGCCATTTTGCAGATCTGAGGCAGCTTGGAAGAGTCGTCCATAATGTCCCGCAAGCGATTGGGAATGGTAAAGCCCTGAAAAAAGGACTCCAAGCGCTCGATTCCGGCAAGGGCCGTTTCCTCCTCGCTTCCGAAATACCTGCCGCAGATGATCTCCCCCAGGCGGGCCATCTTGTCCGCCCTGGCCCCGAGATTAAAGCGCAGCACCGGAGGGAGCATAATGGGATGGACCAGGCCGTGCATGACATCGAGCATCCCGCCCAGGGAGTGCGCGATGGCATGATCCGCACCCAGGCCGGCATTGCTGAAGGCCATTCCGGCGATGGTGCTGGCGGTGCTCAGGCTGGACAGATGCTCCTCGGAGCGGGTGGACAGAGCCGGCTCCAGATGTTCCATAATGAGCTCCACTGTCTTGAGGGAGTGCATCTCGGTAAAGGGGGAGGAGATGCGGGACAGGTAGGCCTCGATGGCGTGCGTCAGGGCGTCGATGGCCGAGGCGATGATCAGCCAGTCCGGCTTGGTCCGGAGGAAAAGGGGATCGATGATGGCGATGTTGGGCATCAGGGTCCGGCTGATGATGGCCATCTTGACCTGCCGTTGCACATCGGTGATTATGGCGAACTGGGATATCTCGGCGCCGCTGCCTGCGGTGGTAGGAATGAAGATCATCGGCGGAAGGGGGCGGGTGATCCGGTTCGCTCCCTCGTAGTCCTGGACCTCTCCACCGTTGCTGGCGAGCAAGGCTATCCCCTTGGCCGTGTCCATGGGGCTGCCTCCGCCCAGGGCCAAAACCACGTCCGCCTCCTGCTCCAGGTAAAAGCGGGCCCCGGCCTGAATCTGAAAGTCCCGGGGATTGGACTGGACATCGCGGAAATAGGCCCAGGACAGGCCGGCCCTGCGAAGCACCTCCACCACCTGATCCACCCATCCAGCCTCCTCCAGTCCGGGGTCGCTGACCAGAAGGACCCGCTTCGCTCCGTTGGACTTGGCGCAGGAGCCGAGGTACTGCAGGCTGTGGGCCCCGAAAATAATCTCCGGTATGGCGAACTTGGTGACCTTCACAGCTGAGGCGCTCCTTGAAAAACAGTGCTTGCCAAAGGCCGCAGCCAGCAGGCAGAAACTGCTGGGGCCTTGCTATATCCAGCCAATGCAATATAGACTATGGGTCTGCTTGCTTGCTGTCAATTTGCAAAAAATCCTATGCACCTGTACAAGCGTGTCTATGAGCAAGAAAAAGCAACACGGAAGCCGCATCAATCATCAGGCCCTGCTCAAGCTGTTCAACAAGAGCGCCAAGCCCCTTGCGCTCAAGGAGATCTCCTCCCAGCTGAACCCGAGCAAGGCCGAGAAGAAACAGGTCAACAAGATCCTGTCCGATCTGGTCCAAGAGGGGAAGCTCATCAGCATCGGCAAGGGCAGGGCTTATGGGCTGACCAGTCGCATGGACCTGGTCCAGGGGACCCTGCAGCTGCAGCGCTCCGGGGTGGGCTTTGTCCTTCCCAAGGACAGACGCCGCAAGGACATCTTCATCTCTCCGGACAACCTCGGGGAGGCCTGGGACGGCGATCAGGTCATGGTGGCCCTGCTCCCCAAGCGGGGCGGCAAGAACCCCGAGGGCCGGATCGTTCGCATCCTGGAGAGGGCCCTCAAGCAGGTCCCAGTAGTATTGTCCAAAAAGCTGGAGCGCAACCTCTTTTTCGGCCAGCCCACCGGCAGCAAGCTGCGGCTGGACTTCCTGGTGGATACCTCCAAGGTGTCCCAGAAGCCGGGCCCGGGACAGGTGGCCGTGGTTTCCCCGCAGGAGCGGCTGGACTCAGGGCTCTGGAAGGCCCGCTGCATGGAGATCCTGGGCTGGGAAACCGAGCCTTCGGTGCAGGAGGAGATCGTCAAGCTGCTGCACCAGATCCCGCGGGGCTTTACCTCCCGGGTGCTCGAAGAGGTGGACCAGCTCCCGGAGCACCCCGGCCAGGAGGACCTCGGCAACAGGACCGATCTTCGCTCCCAGCCCTTTGTGACCATCGACGGGGCCAAGGCCAAGGACTTTGACGACGCGGTCTGCGTGGAGAGCACGGCCCAGGGGTACACCCTCTATGTGGCCATCGCCGATGTGAGCTCCTATGTCCCTTCCGGAAGCCAGCTGGACAAGGAGGCCAAGAAGCGGGGCAATTCCTATTACTTCCCGGGATCAGTGGAGCCCATGTTCCCGGTGAAGCTCTCCAACGTGCTGTGCAGCCTGAAGCCCGGGGTTCCCCGTCTGGTCCTGGTGGCCCAGCTTGATTGCAATAAGCGGGGAGAGGTGCTCTCGGAAAGAATCTTCCCTGGAATCATCTCCAGCTGGGCCAGGCTGACCTATAGCCAAGTCAAGCGGGCCGTGCTGGACAACGACAGCCAGGAACAGGGGAAGCTGCAGCCGGTGATGCCCATGCTCCGCCGGGCCGAGGAGCTGGCCGGGCTTATGGCCGCCCGCCGCAGGGAGCGCGGCTCCCTGGACTTCGATCTGCCGGAGCCGGAGATCCTGTTCAACATCCAGGACGAGAGCTTCGACATCCGGCCCAAGGTGAGCCATTTCGGCCACCAGATCATCGAGGAGTTCATGATCGCGGCCAACGAGGCGATAGCCCGCTTCCTCACCCAGAAGGGCCTCCCCTTGCTCTACCGGATCCACCCCGAGCCGAACGAGGACAAGCTGAAAGGCCTGTTCACCCTGCTGCAGAAAACCGATCTGGCTCCGAAGCTGCCCCAGGAGACCGACTTGAAGAGCCTCCAGGAGCTGCTGCAGGCTGTGGAAGATACGGATCTGGAGTTTCTGGTCAACCGCCTCCTGCTGCGTACCATGATGCAGGCCTCCTACAACCCGGAGAACGCCGGCCATTTCGGGCTGGCCTCGGACTGCTACTGCCACTTCACCTCGCCCATCCGGCGCTATGCCGATCTTGTGGTCCATCGGGCCGTGAAAAAGGCGCTCCAGGAGTCCGAGGACCCGATTCCGGGAACCAAAAAGCTGTTCAAGCTGGGAGATCATCTGAGCCAGCAGGAACGCAGGGGCATGGCTGCGGAGCGGGAAATCTTCAAACGACTGACCGTGATCTATCTCCAGGATCGGATCGGCGAGGCCTTTACCGGGATCGTAGCCTCGGTGTCAGATTTCGGCATGTGGATCGAGCTCAAGGAGGTCCTGGCCGAGGGGCTGGTCCGCCTGTCCAGCCTGACCGACGACTACTACGTGTACTGGCCCAACGATCACAAGCTCGTGGGCCAGAGAACGGCCCGCATGTTCACCCTGGGTCAAAGCCTCAAGGTGCGGCTGATGAATGTCAGTCTGGCCCGACAGGAGATTGATCTTGAGCTTGATGAGCCGGAGGAGCCGGCCTGATGCGGCACTTGATCCCCTTGAGGTTCGGGGTGCCGAACTCCCTTCCCATCCCTTGGACCGAGGTGAGCCGGTTGTAGTTGGAGCGGCTCCAGCCGAAGAGCGCCGAATCCTCTTCCGGAAACCACCAGCCGTAAGCCGCCTGCACCACTCCGGGGAGAATGCGCTCGGTGAGACAGGCCTTCTGCACGATGCTGCCCCGAGAGGTGGCGATCTCCACCCAGCCGCCGTCCACAATCCCGTACTCCCGGGCCGTTTGCGGATGGATCAGGGCCTCGGGCTCCGGCTCCCTGCGGCGCAGGCTCTCCACCCAGCGGTAGGAGGAATGGAGAAACACCGGGCTCTTGGCGCTGGTCAGACGCAGCGGATAATCCGCATCCACGGCCTCCGGAGGCCCCTCCCAGTGCGGGATCCGGGCCACTCCCAGGGACTCGGCCCGGCTGAGGACCAGCTCTACCTTGCCGCTGGGGGTTTTGAACCCCTCCCCTTCATGCTTGCGAAAGCTCTGCTCTCCGGTGAGCGCTCCGCGGCGGCACAAGGATTTGAAATCCATGCCCGCCGGGGCAAGAATCGTGTCGATCGCCTCGCGCTCGCTTTCGAACCACAGATCCTCCCGGGTGAGCCGCCGGCCGAGCGCATTGAGAATGGACATGTCGGAGCGGCACTCGCCCGGGGGATCGGCGAGCTTGGGCCTGGGGAAGAGCATCCCGTGGCCCAGCCCGAAGTGGCCTATGTCGTCGAACTCCGGGAAAGTGGCCGCCGGAAGGACCACATCGGCCAGTGCCGCTGTGGGGGTGAGCGTAATCTCGGATACGGCCAGGAAATCGAGCTTGCTGAGCGCAGCCTTGGTCCGCTCGCTGTCGGCCCAGGTAAGCAGCGGATTGCTGCACTGTACATAGGCCCCGCGAACCGGATAGGGATCGTCCTCCAGCACCGCGGTCCGGAAATGGGCCGGCGGAACCGTCATCAGGCCGGCAATAGCCCCTTTGCTAGTGTGAAGCATGGTCTTTCTCTTGTCCGGAAGAAGATCGGCCCGGACAAAGCGGCCCAGAGAGAGGATGCCCGGCTCGGTGGCCTCGATGTTGCCCCCGGGGACGTCGAGATTGCCGCAAAGGGCCATGAGACAGACCAGGGCCCTGATGGTGGCAAAGGCGTTTTTCGTCTGCTCCACTGGATTGCCCCAGCCCAGAACCGCTGGCGAGGCCCCGGCGTAAAGCCTCGCCGCCTTGGCAATCTCCTCTGGCATCAGGCCGCAGGCCTTGGCCAGAGCATCCGGATCGCAGGCCCGCAGCTGTTCGGCGAGCTCGGCAAAGCCGCTGGTCCAATGCTCCACAAAGTCTCTGTCATAGAGGGATTCCTGGACAATTGTCCGCAGCATGGCCAGGGCCAGGGCTCCGTCCGTTCCCGGATAGGGCTGCAGCCAGAGATCGGCCCGCTCGGCCAGACGGTTGCGGCAGGGATCGATCACCACCAGGCCGGCTCCCTCCCGGAGCCTGGCCGCAACCAGGCTGGAGACTGCCCCTTCCTCGTTGGTGCAGGCCGGGTTGCTGCCCCAGAGAAGGAGGAGCGAGGTGGGATGGTGGTAATCGGGTACCGGGTAGAAGCCGCAGGTGTGCCGTCCGCTCACCTCGCGAGGAGCGTGGCAGACATCCTGCACCGCCACCACGTTGGGCGAGCCGAAGCAGTTGGCCAGCCGGATAAGCTGGAAGTGCTCCAGCCCCTTGGGCATGCCCTGACAAAAGGCGACCCCCTTGGCCCCGGACCCGGCTTTAACTTTACTTAGACCCTCTGCAACCGCCTC
>CAZQPF010000127.1:0-6893 GCA_964595165.1 uncultured Desulfohalobiaceae bacterium | reverse complement strand
CCGCCAGCCGAGAAGCTGAAGGACCTGCTCCTGCTCGGCGAAGACGCCGTTGTCCCTGCCCCACTCGGCCAGCTCCTGCACGGCCTTCAGAGTGTAGCGCTCCGGATCGAACTCCCTGGCCCCGTTCCAGACGGGCAGAGAGGCCCGCAATTGCTCCAGCCACTCAAGGTCCAGCACGAAGCGGCCCTTTCGTCCGGACTGCTGGCAGAGCCGCTCGAAGATGGCCAGCCCGTCGGGATCGAAGTCCCCGAAGTGCACCCAGGGGCAGGCAGCCGGCAGGCTTCCGAGCCAGAGGGCCGCAAGCCCGGTGTTGTATCCAGGACAGAAGAGGACCAGACCGCTCTCAGGGCACATCCGCTCAAAAGGGGCCAGGTTCTCGCTCGTCAGGACGAGGTCCAGGCCAGACATTTCCTCAGGGAGTCGCGGCGCACGGCTCACCCCTTGTGATAGACCGAGACATGGGTCACCCCCTGCTCCAGGGGGGTCAGCATGTGGCAGAGCGTGTCCGGGACCTCGATAGTCCGAGGCAGGGCCACCATGAGCTGGGAGCCCGCCCGGTCCAGGAGCTCGCGCACGGTGTACACCGCCTGCTCATCCAGGCGTTCCGCCTCGTCCAGGGCCATGATCAGGAGCCCCCGGGCATGGGCCTGCCCTGCCTCTTCGCCCCAATGAAACAAGAGCCCCAGGCAGATGGCCAGGTGATGCCCAGGGTTTCTCCACCGGAAAACCCCTTTTGCCTGCTCTCGCCGTCAAAATCAGTGATGGACCAGCTCAGATCAATATAGGTTCGGTAGTCCGCGATCTGGTCTTCGCTCAGATCCGCCCGGCCGCGCCGGAAAATGTTCTTGACGAGCTCCTGGACAAACTCCTGCAGCGTGGTCTGGCTGCCGAAATTCAGAAGCGACAGCTTCTCCCCCTTGAGCCTCTTCAGGTTCTCGTATTGGGGCAGATACGTCAGCTCGATCCTCACCTGGCTGATGCGGCCGAACCTGATGTCGGCCAGAATGGAGTTCACCTTTCCGCAGGCTCGACGGATACATCCTGCAGCAGGTCCATAAGCCAGGGCCCAAGCCGCAAGGGGCTTTCATCCTTCATTTGCCACCCCTTTCCCTGACCCGATGCAAAAAGGCATCCCTCCAGGGCACCTGCCGGCTTTTGACCTCCTCCGGGACATAGTTCTCCAGGGCCTTGAGCTTGTCCAGGCTCAGCTGGACCGGCCTCTTCTGCTCCTGCTTGCTCCAGCACAGGCTGGTCTCCGGCAGAGGGTGATTGTCGACTAGGGGCAGCCGCAGGTCAACATGCAGGGCGTGCGCCAGGACCTCCTGCTGCTTGCGGCACAGCATGCTGTAGGCATGATTGATGTGCGTGGAGAACTCGTCGCTCTCCAGGTTGTCAAGGAAGTGATGTCTCCCTGCGGCTGCAAGCGGAGGGCAATCCTCCGGCCAGGCATGCGATTGCGGCTTCGCCTGGGTTCATGTATCAGCTTTGCCCCGCTTTTCTCTGCTGCGGTCCGTCCTGAGGCTCACGCTCGCCTTTCTCCCGGCAGCCGAGAGCTTGAGGCACAGAGTGCGCATCTGCGCGACTCGCCTTAATCTCTGACTTACCTTTGCAGGGGCCATGTCAGTCTGTTTCATTGTCCTCTCCAAGCCGTTGGATGTCCTCGCGATCCTGGACACTGTTTCGGAGCTTTTTCAAATGGACCAGGCCAGGTTTGGACACCACCCATATACTTTCTTCCTCAAGCTCAATTTTTTTTCGCTCCGACCAGATCTCTTCGAGATCATCGGTAACAAGCAGAAAGTCAACGCTCAAAGGGTGATCTGATCCAGGATCAATTTTGCTGACTCTGTGGATAAGCACCTTTCCTCCAGCAAGGCTCATGGGTTGTGCCTTAAGGTCGAATCCAAGCTCAAGCATGGCTTTCTTGGCTCTTTCCACATCTTGTGTCAGAATAAGGAGGTCAATGTCTACGGTGGCACGTATGATGTCATATACTGCCAGTGCCAAGCCGCCGCATAAGGCATAGCTAATGCTTTCCTGTTCAAGCTTTCTTATGATGTGAAGCAGCTCTGCATAAAGGTCCAGCATCAAGAAAACTCCTCATCATTCCTTTTGCTCCAGCTTGACTAAAATCGATATTTTGCAGTTACGTCTTCCCAGGTTACTCCCACAAACAGAGAATTCCCTGTACATAACCAAAATGTTTGTCCCGGGAAAAAAGCTTATACCCATGCTGCATGGCACAGGCAGCAATCCATATGTCGTTTGTCGGGATAGGAGTACCTGCCTGTTTGAGGCTATTGAGTATAAACGCATAGAAATCTGCTGTTTCCGCATCAACGTAATGAAGAGCTACTCGCGGAGAATTAAGAAATGTATCAAGCTCTTGTCTGTTCTGTCTTTCCTTGTTGCCGGCCGTAAATCCTGAGTAAAGCTCGCCCAGGCTGATTGTTGATATGCCGATTCTTTCGACTTTCCGCAATATGCCTACAACTTCTGTCTCGCCCTTCATGGCCAAGGAGTAGATATTCGTGTCAATGAGCACTTTCTTCACGTCCATAGCTCCTGGTCAATCTGCCGTTCTGCATCGATTTTTCGGCTCACAGCAGAGTACTCCTCTTCACTCCATCGGCCAAAAAGATCATCAAGGTCATTGTATTCCTTTGAAAATTTCTCGTCATGCTTCAAACCGAGCTCTTTTCTGATAATTTCCAGGATGAATTGATTTATGCTCTTCTTCTGGCAGGAAGCGGCTTGCTTCAGCTTATTTTTCAGCTCAGGGTCTATCCCCCGTATGGTTAAAGACTGCATGTGTACCTCCAAGAAGCAATCAGAAATTGATGTCAATATGATATCATCAATGGCATGCACACAGGGCTCTGTCAAGGCCCAAGAGACAAAAGACGTCGTGGCTGAAAGCTGTACTCGGCCTTGAAACTGGACTTGTGTACCCAAGAGAGCATCATAATACAACTGGCGGCATAATGACCCGCCTTCTGCATACAAATGGGTTACAAACTTACAAAAAAAGGGCTTTCCGAAGAAACCAAAATCTTCGAAAAGCCCCTTCAAACATGGTACCCGGGGCGGGAATCGAACCCGCACAGGGCATCGCCCCAAGGGATTTTAAGTCCCTTGCGTCTACCAAGTTCCGCCACCCGGGCAACAAATTGAAATAATAGTCTCAGGCCGGGCAGATCGTCAATCCCTTTTATGGCAGGCGATATGCGCCTCTGGCCATTGCCGGGGCTTAGTGCTACACTCCGGCCGCAATGGATTTCGGAAAACGCTCCCGCCTTGTGGTCCTCGGCCTGGACGGTCTCTCCCTTTCCCTGGCCAGGGAGCTGACTGCAAAAGGGCATCTGCCCCATATCAACCGATTGGCCGCATCAATGAAGGCACGGTCTATGCGGTCCGAGCTCCCGGAGCTCTCGCCGGTGAACTGGACCTCGTTCTATACCGCTGCCGGACCGGAGGAGCACGGGATCTTCGGATTCGTCAACCTCAACCCCAGGGACTACAGACTTCATCTCACCGACGCAACCTGGGTGACGTGCCCCACCGTCTTTGACCGACTGGGGGAAATGGGCCTGCAGAGCCGGGTGATCAACCTGCCCAACACCTACCCGGCCAAGCCCATTCAGGGCATGCTCATCGCCGGCTTTGTGGCCCCGGAGCTGGAGCAGGCGGTCCACCCCAAGATGCTCCTGCCCCGCCTCCGGGACGAGGGCTACAAGCTGGAGGCAGACACCACCCGGGCCAGCCGCGATCCGGAGCATCTGCTGGCCGAGCTTCACGCCACCCTGGACTCCCGGCGCAAAGCCCTCGACCTGCTGTGGCCAGATCTGGCCTGGGACCTTTTCGTCTTGGTGCTCACCGAGATCGACCGGCTGGGACACTTCCTGCTCCCCGCCCTGAGCGAGCCGGAAGATCCCTTGCACAGCGGCTGCCTGGAGGTTATGAATCATCTGGACCGTCTGGTAGGAGATCTCCTGGAGCGCTTCGACAGCCTGCCGGAGCCCAAGAGGCTCCTGGTGCTCGCAGATCACGGCTTCGCACCCTTGATCACCGAGGTGGATCTCAACGTCTGGCTCCAGCAGAGGCGGATGCTGCACCTGTCCGGAGCAGCGGACGGCGAGCTGGACGCCTCAGTCATCAGCCCCGAGTCGAGCGCCTTTGCCCTGGATCCGGGACGCATCTATCTCCATATCCGGGAGCGCTTCGCTAGAGGGGTCCTTTCTCCTGCCCATGCGGCAGAGCTGAAGGAGACCATCCGCCAGGACCTCCTGGAGCTGAAGTACCAAGGCGAGCCGGTACTTCGGGATGTACTCCGGGGCGAGGAGCTGTATCCCGGAAGCAGGCACCCCATGCGGCCGGATCTCCTCTGCGTCCCCAGGCCCGGATTCGATCTCAAGGCCAAGTTCGACAGGAGCGAGCTCTTCGGCTTCTTCGGCCGTCGCGGCACTCACTCTGCAGAGGATGCCCTGTTTTACGACAGCTACGGCGAGATACCGGGCTCGGTCCGGGATGTAGGGCGATTCATTTTGGAGCATTTTCAAAATCCCGGACAGATCATTGTCTAGCCCAAGAGCCTGGGTTGCAGTGCGGATGGAAACGAAGCACACCAACCACCCCTGGCCCCTTTTTGGAAAGGTGGGGAGCAAGAGTGCGCGTGCAGCCAGAGCCTTGCCTTCTTGGCTCAGGGATATACATACATCTGTACCCAGGCACGCTTGCAAAAAGGCATCAGTCATAGATGCAAGAGCAATCCCCTCTTGCATCTCTTTGAGAAGATTGGTGAAGATTCGTGGATAAAGGTACTTATCTTGATGCATTTGTTTTGTTCCAAACCCTGAGCATCGCTATGCGCCATGCGCTCTGCGCTTTGCGTCTTCAACCGTGAACCGTGAACCCAGGAACCTTGAGAAGAGCATGTATCTCGATCTGGAAAGCGACCTCAACCCCTCCCAGCGGGAGGCAGTCACCGCAGTAGACGGACCGGTGCTCGTCATCGCCGGCGCTGGCAGCGGCAAGACCCGGACCATCATCTACCGGCTGGCCCACCTCGTGGAGCAGGGCGCCGACCCCCAGTCCATCCTCCTGCTCACCTTTACCCGCAAGGCGGCCCAGGAGATGCTCACTCGGGCCAGCCGCCTCCTGGGACAGGGGCTGCACGGGGTCACCGGGGGCACCTTCCACTCCTTCGCCAACAGCGTACTGCGCCGTCACGCCTCGGGCCTCGATCTGCGGCACGACTTCACCATCCTGGACCGGGGCGACTCCGAGGAGATCGTCAAGCAGGTCAAGGAGTCGAACCACATCGGCCACAAGGACCGGAGCTTTCCCAAGAAGAACACCGTTCTGACCCTCATCAGCAAGAGCCGCAACAAGGAGCAAAGCCTGCAGTCCATCCTGGAGAAGGAATCGAGCCATCTGCTCATTTACCTGGAGGAGCTGCAGCGGATCGCCGAGCTGTACGAGGCCTTCAAGCAGGAGCACAGTCTGCTGGACTACGACGATCTCCTGTTCCACTTGGAGACCCTGCTTAAGCAGCGCCCGGAAATAAGGGACTTCCTCCGCCGCAAGCACGGCCACATCATGGTGGATGAGTTCCAGGACACGAACCTCGTCCAGGGGAGGCTCGTGAGCCATCTGGCCGGGGAGGAGGGCAACGTCATGGCCGTGGGCGACGACGCCCAGTCCATCTACTCCTTCCGGGGAGCCACGGTGCGCAACATCCTGGAGTTTACCCGCTCCTTTCCAGAGACCCGGATCATCAAGCTGGAGCAGAACTACCGCTCCACCCAGCCCATCCTCGACCTGAGCAACCAAATATTGAGCGGGGCCAAGGAGAAGTACGACAAGAGGCTCTTCTCCTCCTGGCAGGAAGGAGCCAAGCCCGAGCTTCTGTCCCCCTTGAGCGATCTCACCCAGGCCCAGATCGTGCTGAACCGCATCGAGGAGCTGCGCGACGAGTACCCCTTGGAGGATATGGCCGTGCTCTTCCGGGCCGGATTTCAGTCCTACCATCTGGAGGTGCTGCTGAATAAAGCGGGCATTGCCTATCAGAAGTTCGGCGGGCTTAAGTTCACCGAAGCGGCCCACATCAAGGATATGCTGGCCCATCTGCGGCTCATCCATAACCCTGCGGATCTGCCGGCCTGGCAGCGGGTCATGGCTTTGATTCCCAATATCGGTCCCAAGACCTCGCAGCGGCTCTACGAGTGCGTGATCAAGGGCGAGACCGGCTACCTGGAAAAGACGCGCTCCAAGAACAAGGAGCTGGCCGCGGTGCTCGACCTGCTGCAGCATTTCCGCCAGAACCCGGACACTCCCTACAACATCATGGAGCGGATCCTGGAGTATTACCAGCCGCTGCTCAAGACCACCTATCCGGACGACTACCCCAAGCGGCAGGTGGGCCTGGATCAGCTCTCCCAGATCGCCTCCTCCTACAGCGACCTCAGCCTGTTTCTGACGGACATGACCCTGGAGCCCCCGGATCAGGTGGGATCCGAGGATCCCCTCGAGGACCGGCTGACCCTGTCCACTGTCCATTCTGCCAAGGGGCTGGAATGGTCCGCGGTGATCATCCTGGATCTTGTGGAGGAGCGGTTTCCCTCCAAGCACGCCCTCATGGACGAGGAGGCCATGGAGGAGGAGCGCCGCCTGTTCTACGTGGCCTGCACCCGGGCCAAGTCCCGCCTAGGCCTGTGCGTCCCCCACTCGCTGCACAACCGTTACCAGGGCTTGAGCACGCCCACCCGCCCCAGCCCGTTCATCCAGGAGCTGAGCCCCAAGCTGTTCGAGTCCTTCAACGAGAGCTACAGCGGCCGGCTGCAGCAAGCCAACCGCCCCCGGGAGCGCGAAGAGCGGCCGGAGCCGAAAGCCCG
>CAZQPF010000126.1:0-7188 GCA_964595165.1 uncultured Desulfohalobiaceae bacterium | reverse complement strand
CCAGGGAGGAAGGCAACGTCCCCAGGAGCGACGAGGTCTCCAAGGTGGCCACCCTTTTGATCGGCGTTCTGGCCCTGCGGCTGTTCATCGGCTATATCGGTTTCCAGGTCGAAAACATCTTCGACTGGAGCTTTGATCAGAGCGTCTCCTTTGAGCTTACCCGGAACAATCTCCACCAGCTCCTTTCCTTCTGCCTTACCAAGCTCGGGCTCATTCTGCTGCCGGTTATGGCCGCCCTGGCGGTGATCAGCTTTCTTTCGGTGCGGCTGCAGGTGGGGCAGCTCTTCACGGCCAAGGTCTTTCAGCCCAAGCTGGAGAAGTTCAATCCGGTCACCGGGATCAAGAATCAGATCTTGAGCCTCCAGTCCGTGGTCAATGTCCTGCGCAGCGTGTTCCAGATGGGAGCCATCGCTCTGGTGGCCACTGTCTTTGTGCTGGCCAAGATGGACGAGTTTCTCCCCCTGTTCCACCAGCATGTCAAAGGAATCGTCGCCTCCATCCTGCAGATGAGCTTCGAGCTGGTGCTCTGTCTCATCATCCCCATGCTCATCATAGCGGTGGTCCATTTCTTTTATACCCGCTGGGACTACGAGGAGAACTTGAAGATGACCAAGCAGGAGGTCGAGGACGAACATAAGCAGTCCTACGGGAATCCCGAGCTCAAGCAGGAGCAGAGGAAGCGGATGCAGGGGGCCTCGCAGGGAAGGATGAGCCAGGAGGTCCCCAGGGCGGATGTTGTCGTCACCAACCCGGTTCGGCTGGCCGTGGCCCTGCGCTACGATCCGGTTGAATCTCCGGCTCCGGTGGTTCTGGCCAAGGGGGCGGGCAGGGTTGCGGAAAAGATCCGGGAGATCGCCGAAGAGCATAGGGTTCCCATCAGGGAGAACAAGCCGTTGGCACAAGCCTTGTATAAGGAGGTTGAGGTCGGCGAGGTTATTCCCGAGGAGCTGTATCAAGCCGTGGCCTCGATCCTGGCCGGCCTGGACTCCTTCAGGAAGCGCTACCAATAAGGAATAATAGATTGCATCCGGCTTTCGGGATGCACTCCTGGGTGTCAAATTCATGGCGAACAGTGTGGCATTTCTTCAGAATCTCGATCTGCAGCGCATTCTCCGGCAAGGGGATATCCTCCTTGCCGGCGGGGTGGTGCTCATCCTCTTTGTCATGCTGGTGCCACTGCCGCCGCTTTTTTTGGATCTCATGCTCACCCTGAGCATCTCCTTCAGCCTGGTGGTGCTCATCACCACCATGTTCATGGAATCCCCTCTCGATTTCTCGGTTTTCCCCTCGGTGATCATGGTGGCCACCATGCTGCGCCTGGCCCTTAACGTGGCCACCACGCGGCGGATTCTGCTGTACGGGGATCAGGGCTTTGATGCCGCGGGACAGGTCATCCAGGCGTTTGGCTTTTATGTCGTCGGCGGGAGCTACGCTATCGGGATCATCGTTTTTCTTATCCTCTTCGCCCTGAACAAGATGGTTATCGCCAAAGGCATGCAGCGCATCGGAGAGGTCACGGCCCGCTTTACCCTGGATGCCATGCCCGGGAAGCAGATGGCCATCGATGCCGATATGAACGCCGGCCTGATCGACGAGCACGAGGCCAAAAGGCAGCGGGACAACATCCGGCGGGAAGCGGACTTCTACGGAGCCATGGACGGCGCGGGCAAGTTCGTAGAGGGCGATGTCAACGCCGGGATCCTGATTACGGCCCTCAACATTGTGGGCGGCTTCTTTATCGGCATTATCCAGCAGGGCATGAGCTGGTCTGAGGCGGCCAAAACCTATACCATCCTGACCATAGGGGACGGGCTCGTGGCGATCATCCCCTCGATCGTGGTCTCTTCTGCAGCCGGGCTGATCGTGACCCGTGCCGCGGACAAGGCCAATCTGGGCGAGGAGTTCCTGGGCCAGCTGAGTCACCATCCCCGCGGCCTGAGGCTCGTAGCCGGCGTCCTCTGCCTGTTCGCAATCGTTCCCGGGATGCCCACCCTGGCCTTTCTCATCCTGGCAGCCTTGCTGCTCGGGGTTTCCTATCTCTCGGCCAAGTTCCTGGCCGAGGAGGCCCAGGCTGAGGAAAGCGCCCAGGAGGCGGCTGACAAATCGGCCGTGGAATCGCCGGAAGAGGTCCGCTCCCTGCTTCCTCTGGACTCCCTGGCCCTGGAAGTGGGCTACGGGCTCATTCCTCTGGTGGACGAGCAGCAGGACGGCAATCTCCTGGCCCGAATCCGATCCATCCGCAGGCAGCTGGCCTTGGACATGGGCGTGGTCATCCCTTCCATGCACGTGCGGGACAATTTGAATCTCAAGCCCGGACAGTATACAGTGCTCATCAAGGGGAACAGCGTGGCTTCGGCCGAGATCATGACCGACCATTATCTGGCCATGGATCCCGGAGGGGTGAAGAAAAAGATTAAAGGGGTCCAGACCCGGGAGCCGGCCTTCAATCTTCCGGCCATGTGGATCCCGGAGGCCAAGAAGGAAGAGGCCATGCTGGCCGGTTACACAGTTGTGGACCCGGCAACGGTTATCGCCACGCATTTGACCGAGATCTTCAAGAAGCATCTGCACGAGTTCCTCGGCCGTCAGGAGGCCCAGGACTTGCTGGACAACCTTGCCAAGAGGGCGCCCAAGGCGGTGGAGGAGCTGGTTCCCCAGATCCTGCCTCTGGGAAGCGTGCAAAAGGTTTTGCAGAACCTGGTTAAGGAGGGGGTTTCCATCCGGGATCTTCTGACCATCGTGGAGACCCTGGCCGACTATGGCCAGTCCATCAAGGATCCGGATCAGCTCACCGAGTTTGTGCGGCAGCGTTTGAGCCGCACTATAGTCAAGCCCTATCTGGACAAGAAGGGGAGCTTGCCGGTGCTGCCGCTGGATTCGTCCCTGGAGCGCATCATCCAGGAAAATCTGCGTCAGACCGAGGCCGGCCCCTATCTGGCCCTGGAGCCGGGACAGGCGCAGAATGTTATTCAGTCCATCAACGCCGCCTTTGAGCAGGTCGAGGTGCAGGATGGCCAGCCTGTTCTGCTTACTTCCCCCCAGGCAAGGCCGCACCTGGCTCAGTTGGTTACCAGGTTTATTCCCCTGCTTCCGGTTGTATCTCATGCCGAGATCCCTCCGGACATCAAGCTCGAGACAACCAAAACGGTGAAATTGAACCATGCAAGTTAAAACCTTCCGCGGCCGCTCGACCTCGGAGGCGCTGCAACAGGTGCGGCAGGCCCTTGGTTCCGAGGCGGTCATCCTAAACACCCAGACCCTGGAAGAGGACGGGAGGGAGGTTTGCGAGGTGGTGGCCGCTGTGGAGCCGGATGGAGGCCAGTCCAAGGGAAGCTTTGCTGAGCAGCCCGGAATGGAACGCTCCTGGGAGGCCTGGCACAATGAATGGAATCGATTCAAGGAACAGCTTTTCGTCCTGTTGAAGCCCCAGATGGATCTCTCCCGGCTCAGCCCCAGGCAGCGCTTGGCCATTGAGTATTTGGAAAAAGAGGGGGTGGGAACGGATCTGTTGCTGCGCCTTTGGGAGCGGCTTCGGGACCGGCCTGAGGCCTCGAGCCTGGGGGAGCTGGCCAAGCTCATTCCGGTAAAGCCCTGGCAGCCTAAAAGCTGGCCTCAGAAGTACCACGCCTTGGTGGGTCCGCACGGTGTGGGCAAAACCACCTCCATTCTCAGATTGGCCCTGGACCATAAACAGCGCCGTCCCAGCGACAGGATTTGCCTGGTGAATGCGGATGGGCACCAGGGCAAGGGGCGCTTGCTCCTCAAGCACTATGCCGAGCTTTCGGATCTGGCTTACCGGGAAGCGGAGCAGCCCACAGAGTGGGGCAAGCAGATCGGCGAGCTGGGGGGCTTTGATCGGGTGTTTCTCGACTTGCCGGGCGTGGGCGGGGGAAGCTCCAGCCAATGGATCGACGCCATGGGCGAGGGCTTCAAGGGCCTTTGTCTGCACCTGGTGCTCAGCCCGGTGTACTCTTCCCGGCAACTGCTCAGCTATACGAGAGAGCTCCCGCTGCACAAGGTCTCGAGCCTGATATGGACCAAGCTGGACGAGGCCTGCTCCTATGCCGAGATGCTCAACATAGGCTATGCCACCGGCCTGCCGGCCTCGCTGTTGACCTTCAGCCCGAGACTGAAGAACAGCACCTCGGCGGCCAGGGAGAGGATATTGTGGAACTTGGTTTTCAAGCATCGGTTGCCGAACAGGTAACAAGGAATTTTCATTGAGGCGATAATGAAGCACGAGCAAGACGACGCTCCTATCATGGAAAGTACGCCGCAGGGAGCCGGGAAGAGATCTCCGGTGGTCTTCTCCGTGACCTCCGGCAAGGGCGGGGTGGGGAAGACGAACATCTCGGTCAATCTGGCCTATTGCTTCCAGCAGATGGGCTATCGGTCCGTTCTGCTGGATGCAGATCTCGGCCTGGGCAACGTGGATGTCCTGCTGGGGCTGGTTCCCAGGTACAATCTATTCCATCTCTTCTATCAGGGCATGGATATCGAGCAGGTGATGTTCAAGACTCCCTACGGGTTCACCATTCTGCCTGCAGCTTCCGGCGTGAGCGAGATGCTGACCCTTTCTTCCGGGCAGAAGCTCGAGCTGCTGGAAGCACTGGATCCCCTGGAGGACGAGGTGGATTTCTTCCTGGTGGATACCGGAGCGGGAATCAACGACAACGTGCTCTACTTCAACATGGCGGTGCAGCGGCGGGTCATTGTGCTTTCGCCTGAACCGACCTCGCTCACCGATGCCTATGCGCTCATCAAGGTGCTTAGCCTGAGGCACGGGGTCCAGGATTTTCAAATACTGGTGAATTTTGCTAAGGATGCCGGGGAAGCAAAAAAGGTCTTCAGCCGCCTCTACTCCGCGTGCGATCACTTTCTCAACGAGGTGGCGCTGGATTGGCTGGGATTCATTCCCCGGGACGAGTCAATCAGCAAAGCAGTGGTCGCTCAAAGGCCGTTTTGCGAGATGAGCCCGCAGAGCGGGGCCAGCAAGAATCTGCGGCAGGTAACGGAAAGAATGCTGCATTGGGACAGGGATGAACAGCTTGATGGCAATATCAAATTCTTCTGGAAAAAGCTCCTCTTCCAAGGATGACCTCCTCCGGCAGCTCAATCGGGGCTCGGTAGCCTGGCCGGATCTGGATGCCGCTTCCCGTCAAGCAGTGGTGGAGGGGCTGGCCCAGAAGGTGAACATCATCGCCAAGCGGCTCAAGGTGAAGCTCCCCCAGCACGTGGAGCTCAAGGAGCTTATGAGCGCCGGCTCACTCGGGCTTCTGGAGAGCCTGGACCATTTCGACGCCTCGCAAGGGGTTAAGCTGGAGACCTTTGTGGAAAGCAGGATCCGGGGGGCGATGCTGGACGAGCTGCGGCGGCAGGACTGGTTCTCTCGGGGCTTGCGCCAGAATATCCGGACCGTGGAGCGGGTGAAACGGCAGCTGGAGCAATCATTGGGGCGGGAACCGAATCAAAAGGAGCTTCGAGAGGCCACCGGCCTGAGCCTGCGGGAGCTGAGCGACACCCTGGAGGCCTTGCAGAACCAGATCTGGCTCAGCCTGGACCATCTGGAGCCCCATTATGCGCCTGCGAGCAAGAAAACCACGGATAACGACCCCTACTCCAGCACCCTGCAGCAGGAGCTCGTGGATAAGGTCGGCAAGTACATCGAGGATCTCACCTCCCGGGAGCAAATGGTCCTTTCCCTGTACTACACCGAGGAGCTGACCATGCGGGAGACGGCGGAGGTTATGGACATCACCGAAGGACGCGTCTCCCAGCTCCACCAGCAGGCATTGCAGAAGCTGCAGGCCAGATTCCGCAAGGAAGGCGCGTAGGTATCTTATGAGTGAAGAAAGCGAAAGCCAGGCCGGCTCTTCCAGCCGGGAAGCGGAGGACATGCAGCTCGATGAGATGGAGGTCGATCCGAAGAGCTCCAGGGCGCAGAAAAAGGTGGAGCTGGACCTGGATGACGCCCCTTTCTTGGATTGGTCGGAAGACGACGAGGAGGAGGCTGAAGAAACGGATCCCGAGGCGTGGAAGGAGGAAGAAGCCGGAGAGCAGGATGATGAGCGGTCTGCGCTGTCCAGGAGGAAATGGGTGCTCCTCGGCTCCGTTAGCGGCCTGCTGCTCCTGGGCTTGGCTCTCGTCCTCATCTGGATGGCAAAGAGCCCGGAGAGCACATCCAAAAGCGCTTCCCGGATGCAAGGCCGGGCTGCTTCGGAAACCCGGGGAGAGAAGCAGCAAGCCGAGGGAAAAAAGCTTGATTTGCGACCCTTTTGGGTGGAGTATAAGCAGGGTGACCGGCTTCGCTATCTGCATTTCGAGTTTGCTCTGGGCCTTGACCAAGCAGGGCTGGCCTGGGAGGTTAAGCGCAAGATCCCCCTGCTCCGGGACGGGGTGTTCTACTACCTGAAGAATAAAGGCCTGGCCTTTTTGTCCGAAAAGGAGAATGTCCAGCAGCTCAAAGAGGACTTGCGAGGGGTTCTCAATCAAAATTTGAGCCAGGGACAGATCAAGGACATCCTGATTCAAAGATATGTGGTGGAATAATGCCCAATGCTTTCGACCTGTCGGTGCTCATATCCCAAATGCCCAGAGTGCAGAAGATGCAAGGGGATGCCCAGAGCTTTCCCGGGGTTATGCAAGGGCGTATGGCGCGCGAGGTCCTGGAAAAGCAGCGCAAGCAGCAGCACGAGGTTCCCAGGGCCGCGCAGGGAGAGGGTGCCGGGCGGGTCAAAACAGAGGAGCGCAAGCGACATTCACAGGGCAGGCAGCAGGGAAGAAGACAGCCGCGGGAGAAAAATGAGGAGCAGTGGCCGGACGATGACACCGGATATTTCATTGACCTTGAGGTCTGATTTGAGGCCGAGGCTGGAAATCGAGCCCGTGGGCTGCTTGTGGCCTGCCGGATTGCGCCTATGAGCCTTTTGCAATGGAGTCTCCTGCTGATCGGAATGCTCGAAGTGATTCTGTTGGCCACCATTGTGGTGCTTTTTGTTCGATTGCGCCGTTCCGAAGCCTTGTTCATCCAGCTTCGCCAAAATCAAAAGGAGCTTTTGGACAAGCTGCAGTTCAACTCCCAGCTGGAGCAGCAGCTGGTGACCAGCTTCAGTGAGCGGCAAAAAGAGCTGGGTGAGCTGGACAAGAAGCTGCAAAGCCGGGCCAGTGAGCTGCGCGGCCTTGTGGAGC
>CAZQPF010000125.1:0-7196 GCA_964595165.1 uncultured Desulfohalobiaceae bacterium | reverse complement strand
GCGGACAAGCTTTTCAGCGTGCTCCAGGATCTGCTCTTGGCTGATTCCTTTGTTGATCACGTTGCGCAGGCGCTGGCTGCCCGCTTCCGGGGCCAGGGTGGCACCGGTGCGGCGAAGCCTGGCCAGCAGAGACATGAGAAAGGGGCTGAGGCTTCCGGCCCGCAGAGAGGGAAGGGAGATGGCCACCTGCTCGCGGCTGCAGCGGGCGAAGCTTTGCTGGAACAGCCCTTCCAGCTGGGAGAAGTCTCCGCTGCTCAAGGATAAAAAGGAGAGATCCTCATAGCCGGTTTCATTGAGGCCTTGCTGCAGGAGGCTGTCTATGTCCTCCAGGGAGCGCTCCCGCACCGGCCGGCTGGTCATCCCGGCCACGCAAAAGCGGCAGCCGCGGCTGCAGCCCCTGGCGATCTCCACTGTGAACCGATCGTGCACCGTTTTGCCGAAGGGAAGGATGTGGGCCGTGGGGAAGTCGTCTTTGCCGAGACAAGGATGAATCCGCTTTTCTACGGCCTTCTTCTCGCTGCTGGGCGTCGTTCCCTTCCGCCCTCCGTTTTCCGAGGTCCGGGGTCCGAGGTCCGAGGTCCGACTTCCGTCTTCTGTCTTCTGATTACTGACCTCTGACTTCTGACTTCTCTCTTCCGCCTTCCGGCTTCTTTCTTCTGCGCTCAGACCACTGACCACTGACTTCTGACCACTGTCTTCTGTCCTCTGTCCTCCGTCTTCTGTCTTCTGAGCTCCGCCTTCCGACCACTGCCCACTGTCTTCCGTCTTCAAGCCGGGCACGTAAACCCCGCTCAGACCCTGCAGAGCCCGGAGCAGCTGCAAGCGGGAGGCGGATTCCTGCTTGGCCCGGATGATCTCTCGCGAGATCTCCAAGGCGGCCTCCTCCCCTTCGCCGAGGAGGAAGCAATCGAAAAAGGGGGTGATCGGTTCGGGGTTGAAGCAGGCGTCGCCGCCTCCGATAAGGAGCGGGTGGGAGGCGTCCCGCTGCCTGCTTCGAAAAGGGATGCCACCCAAATCGAGCATGAAGAGGACGGTGGTGTAGCACAGCTCGTGGGTCAGGCTGAAGCCCAGGATATCCAGGTTGCCTATCGGGGTGTCGGATTCCAGGGCGCACAGGGGGCTTCGGTGCTCCCGCAGCACTGCGGCCACATCGGGGTGGGGAGCGAATACGCGTTCGGCCCAGATGTCGCTCTGGGCATTGAGCTGGTGGTACAGGATCTTTTGACCCAGGTAGGACATCCCGACCTCGTAGAGATCGGGAAAGGCAAGGCCCCAGCGAAGCCTTACCTGCTCGGGATCTTTATGAACGGAGTTGATTTCGCATCCCAGGTAGTGGCTGGGCTGGCGAAAGAGGGGCAGCAGCTCCCGCATAGGATTCTTCTGTGATAGGTGCCCAGCGGCTTGAAAGATGGTCTTGCAAGCTGGAAGGACAAAAAGCGTAGATATAAGCATCAAGTGGCGCAAAATGAGTTTTGCGCCACTTGATTCTTATTTGAGCAGATCGCCGATGTTGGTGATGTTGCCCTGCTGCTGCTTGCCTCCGAACTGCTGCTGCAGGTTCTGCAGATCGCTGGCCGAGGAGATGGTCAGATTGCTGGCGGCCTCCATGTACTTGTTCTTCAGATCATCAGGGAGGTTTTTGTACCAGTACATGATGTGCTTTTGGTCGATCTCGCCCTCGATCTCCTGGTCAAAGGGATAGCCGAAGGGCAGCAAGGCCATCTGCACCCCGCCCTGCTGCGTGGGGAAGGTTTGCAGTACCGCCGGATCCTTGAGCTTGCCTTCATTCTCGTCCCATTTGCCCAGCACCATGTCGCCGTTGATAAGCTTGACCAGCTTGATGTCTTGTTGAGCCATAAGTACTCTCCTTACAAGGTTTGGACCCAAAGATTAAAAATTTCAGTATATTGTATGGGCCTTACTTCGTGTTCAAATCTCTGCTAAAGCCTTTCCTAGATAAAGCGGGCCTCAATTCTTTGCCATGAGAGCTCAAAAGAAGCTTTGCTGCCGAAGGCCTTCGGCAGCAAAGCTTCTTTTGAGTGAAGATACATAGGCACTTGCCCGCAGCCTGTCAAGGGAAGTCCCGGGGGCTCTTTCTTTTTGCCGGCTTCTTGGCTATTTTGGTAGCTCAGCTCATGCTGGGCAGAGCGCATAGACAACACAGCGCAGCCTCAGGCTGAGCTGAAAACCGGATCCGCTTGACAGCAGGGCTGTGATTTCGGATTTTTTCTTTCTATGAGCTATGAGCTATGAGCTATGAGCTATGAGCTATGAGCTATGAGCTATGAGCTATGAGCTTCAACTGTGAACTCAAAAAAATGAGGCCTTCATGAACGGCTTGGACATCGTTTTTATCATAATTATCCTTTTGGGCCTTGTCCGGGGCCTTTTTCGCGGCCTGGTCAAGGAGTTCGCCTCCATTGTCGGCTTGGTCTTCGGGTTTCTGGTAGCCAATCAATACTATCAGCCGTTGACCGAGCAGCTCATGGTCATCATGCCCGACAAGCAGATCGCCGGCATTGTCAGCTACGCCTTTATCTTTCTGGCCGTTCTGGGGGCGATCCTTTTGGCCGGGCTGGGATTTCGCGAGCTGCTGAAGCTGTCCATGCTCAGCTGGCTGGACCGCTTGAGCGGGGGTATTCTGGGATTGCTTAAAGGTGGGCTCATCTGCAGCCTGGTGCTCCTGCTGCTGACCACGTTCATGGCCCCGGGAAGCGCCTTGCTCCAGGAATCCCGCCTCTCGCCGTATATCGGCTCCTTTACCCAGCAGCTATCCAGGCTCATCCCCAAGGACATGAAGGCCCAATTCGAGGAGCGCAGCCAAGATCTGCAGGAATCCTGGAAGGGAAGCCTGATGTACAGGCTGCAGCATCCTGAAGAGCAAGGAGAGCAATAGCATGCGCCCCTACGATCCCTGGCCGATCATGGAGGTTCTCCATGCCCTGCTGGGACCGGAGGGCTGCCCCTGGGACCGGCAGCAGACCCCGCATTCCCTGTGCGAATACCTGGTGGAGGAGACCTTTGAGCTCGTGGAAGCGGTACGGGCCAAGAGCCCGGCGGACATCGGCGAGGAGCTGGGTGACGTGTTCTTTCTCCTTTTCTTTTTGTCCCGGCTCCTGGAGCAGGAGTTCGCTCTGGATCTGAACCGGGTCTGGCGGGATACGGCGGACAAGATGAGAAGGCGCCATCCGCACGTTTTCGGCGATGCAGAGGTGGAGAGCAGCCAAGACGTGTGGCGGAACTGGGAAGAGATCAAAGAGCAGGAAAAAGAGGCCAAGGGGGTGGCGGACAAGCATCAGGAATCGCTGGCTTCCATCCCGGATGCACTGCCGCCCCTGATGAAGGCCTACCGCGTGCATGCCAAGGCGGCCCAGGCCGGCTTTACCTGGGACGAGGACCCGGAGCAGGCCGAGGCGCTTCGCAAGGAGTGGGCCGAATGGGAGGAGGCGAAGGCCGGGAACGATCAGGCCCGCAAGGAGGAGGAGTTCGGAGATCTGCTCTTTTCCCTGGTGGAGCACGGCCGGCGCCACGGCATCAAGGCCAACGCGGCACTCCATGGAGCCAACAGCAAGTTCTTGAACAGATTCCAGGCCATGCTGGAGCTGGCCAGGCAAAGGGGCCTGGATTGGCAGCAGCTGGACATGCAGGACAAGGACCGGCTTTGGGAGGAGGTCAAGCAAAGCAGCGGCTGAGGTTCCCGGATCGGCCGCACGGCGTGTGCTTTTCAGCGCCGCTCCCGGCAAGTCCTTGGCTGACGGAGCACAGCGGGTGAAGAGTGAGCTGAAGCATATTGATCAGGGGTCATCATCCAACCACCCCAGCCCCTCCTTGCGAAGGAGGGGAGCCGGACAAGGCGGGGCTCAATCTCTATCCGGAGCTTTTTGCATCGACTTCGGTTTAACCGCCAGTCGTTGCTTAACGGTCAAAAGTTTTTGCATAACCTATTGTTTCTACTGTTGATATTGACTAGATGGTTTGACTGCGAATGTTTTGGCTTATCTCTTTGCTTTTTTTCTTAGCTCTGGGATTGCCTTCTTCGCCATGCGCATAACTGTGAACCGTGAACTGGGAACTTTGAACTCTCAAGAGTATGCATAGCGGATCAGTCGGTCCCTACTCCCCTCCTTCGCAAGGAGGGGATAAAGGGGTGGTTGCAAGGTGTCCATTTCCTTATAACTCATTTCTGACTGTTGCGTCTGCACAATGAATTTGCTTGCAGGCGCATGCACGAGGAGGCAGGCTGGATTTGCCTGAAACACCCTCACTCAAGCGGCTCTCCTTCGGGATTCTCTTTTATTGCGTCTTCTTGCCGCCGGTGCTCTACATCTTTACCCTGCAGGGCCTGGAGACCTTCTTCGAGCACCAATGGCGGGGCGAGCTGCGCTCCAGGCTCATTACGGACACGGATGCACTGCTCAGCGGCCAGGTTCGCATCCAGGACCACGTCAAGAGCAATATCGAGCGGTTCCTTCAGACGAGAACGTCGAGGCAGCTCGGCGTCAGAG
Source organism: uncultured Desulfohalobiaceae bacterium (assembly GCA_964595165.1). Lineage (GTDB taxonomy): Bacteria > Desulfobacterota > Desulfovibrionia > Desulfovibrionales > Desulfothermaceae > CAZQPF01. The sequence goes on along the minus strand of CAZQPF010000125.1, from coordinate 2,691 downwards.
CCGATATTACGGTCCAAACCCGGGAAGGGCTCAACCTCTATCCCCATGCCGCGTTTGAATCCGAGGGCTTTGCTGCCGGCTCCCCGGAAGAGTACTCCGGGTTCTCCCAGTCCATGAAGATCGCTGAGCGCAACCTGGACATCCTGGAGCAGGGCCTGAGCATAGCGCTCTCCGTCCGCATTCCCCGCAATACCTGGCTGGCCAACTCGATCCTCCTTTTCTACATCCTGGTCTTCAGTACGCTCCTGTACCTTACCTATCGCTCTCGGGCCAGACAGGCGGAACGGGTGACCCAGCAGCAGCAGGCGGATCTGGAATCGGCCAGGGAACGTCTGGAGCAGGCCCAGTCGAAGCTGGAGGATACCACCCAATCTGCGAAACAATACGAGCAGGAGGTGAGCCGGCTGCGCAGCGAGCTGCAGCAGGCGGACAGCCGGATTCAGGCCACGGAGCAGGAGGCCTTGTCCGAGCTGGAGGAGCTGGAGAAGAAACTCGAAGAGGCGGAAAGCGCCAGGCAGGCCAGGGAAAACGAGATGCAGGCCCTGAAGCAGGAGGTCGATCACTTGGAGTCGGTTCAGAAGCCGGCCTCCAAGAAGCGGGACAAGGAGCTCAAGTTCCTGGGCAAGCGCTTTCGGATCCTGTATAAGGGCCTGGAGTTCCACGAGCGGGCCCTGGAGGGCTTTCTGCAGCTCTCGGAAGAGATGCAGCTCAAGGCCGAGGAGTGCATTCACACCCTCAACCGGGACACGGAGCTCATCAAGGTCAAGCGCAAGGTGTTTTCCAAAAAGGGAACCCTGCCGGCCTTTGAGACCGAGTTCGGCTACCGGGGCCGCCTCTACTGGAGGCGAACCTCCGAGGGCAAGGTCCAGGTGCTGACCATTGGTACCAAGAACACCCAGAACCGGGATCTGTCCTACCTGGAGCGGGTGACGGAGAGCTGATCCGGAGAAAAACCAAGGGATTTGGCCCGCTAAGGGCCGCGAAGCAAGGCGAAGGGAAGAAGCAGGCTTTTCTTTTTTCTATGCACACTACAAAGCTTTGTATGCCTCGTTATCCCGCGCTTTGCTCTTCGCCATGCGCCATGCGCTATGCGCTATGCGCTCTGCGAGCTAACGCGTAATGCATCTGACTCATACTATTCGATCCTCCCTGCTGTCCATCGCTTCCTCCTGGAGGAGCGTCGCTCAGTATGCCAAGGGGCTGTTTTCATCGCCCTTTTTTTCCCGACCCCGGCTGACCATTACCCGAAAGCTGCTCCTGTGGTCCTTTGTGCTCTTGGGGATATTTCTGGTTATCGCCGGCTCCCTGCTGAGCCGAATCCGGAGTATAGTCCACTTTTCCGAACGCATCGTCACGGTGCACTACGACATCGTCGACACCTCGGATGAGCTCATTGAAGACTTCTTGACGCTCCTGGAGCACCAGAGAAGGTACGAGATCCTCAAGAACGAGGCGGACCTGCAGAAGTATGAGGCCCAGAAGAAGGAGCTCCGGCAACAGCTGGCCCCCTTTTTGGATCGGGAGCCGGTTAAGGCGAGCCTGCAAAGCATACCGGATGACAAGGTGCCGGAGAATCTGCAGCCCTTTCAGGATGAGCCGCGGTTTCTGGCCGAAGAAAAGCTCAATACCTGGATCGATTTTTTGCATCTCCTCCGCGATAGGCACCGCGAGGCGGTTTCCGCGCAGCTCAAGTCGCTGAACCGGCAAGGACAGGAGGCGGTATCCCGGGGCTTTCTGGGCATTGCCGGGGCCATTTTCATCGGGCTGCTGGGCAGCTTTTGCGTGGCCTATTTGATGAACCGTTCCGCAAAGGAGCTCAAAAGGGGAATCGAGCGCATCGGGCAGAAGGGCTCCTATCGCCCCATTCGCGTTTTGTCCCAGGACGAGCTGGGGGAGCTGGCCAGCGTATTCAATGAAATGGCCGAACGGCTCAAGCAGGAGGAGCAAAATCGATCCGACTTCATCTCCATGCTGAGCCATGAAATCAGAACCCCTTTGACCTCTATCCAGGAATCGATCAATCTGTTGCGGGAGGAAGTGCTGGGATCGGTCAATGCGAAGCAGCAACGCTTTCTGCAGGTCTCCAGCCAGGAGGTGGAGCGGCTGTCCTCTCTCTTGAAGCGGTTGATGTACGTTTCCAGCTTGGATTTCAGGGAGATACCGATTCATCCTGCCCCCCGCCAGGCTTCGGACATTGTGGATCAGGCCTTGAGCCGGCTGGAATCCCTGGCCCAGTCCAAGGACATCTCCTTAATTACGGAGATTCCAGACCCTGATGTTCAGGTGCTTGCTGACGGGGAGCACCTGCAGCAGGTGATGGTCAATCTGGTGGGCAATGCGATCAAGTTTTCCGATACCGGCGGGCGAATCTGGATTGCAGCGGTTCAGGATGAGGACAGCCGGGTGCGGTTCAGTGTTTCTGATGAAGGGGCGGGAATCCCCGAGGAGGAGCAGAAGTACGTCTTCCGCAAGTACTACCGCGGCGAGAGCGTGCGGGAAACGGTGGACGGCGCCGGTCTGGGGCTGAGCATATCGCAGGGCATCGTCCAGGCCCACGGGGGCGAGATGTGGTTGGAGAGCACTGCCGGCAAAGGGAGCACTTTCGCTTTCACCCTGCCGATCAGCTAGCCAGCGCGCAAGGAAGAAACTCCGCAAGGCTGCTCCCCTTCCCAAGGGGAGCTCCCGGCACTC
>CAZQPF010000124.1:0-7702 GCA_964595165.1 uncultured Desulfohalobiaceae bacterium | reverse complement strand
GTCTTAAGTTCAGATTCCTGCTCTTCACTCTTGCTGTGAGCTGTGAGCTATCAGCTTCTTCTAACTTTGAACTCTCAATTTTGCAGGTGCGTCTAAAAAAACAACCATGCTTGCCCTTGCCTCGGAATCCTTGATCGCCCTGCTGCAAAGCCTGGGCTTAAGACGAGCCCCTCTCCTGGGGAAAGCAGTAGGCCACATGATGTGGGCCGCCCTGCCCCAACGCCGGAAATGGGCCCGCTTGGCCATAGAGCAGCATATGCACCTCAGCAACCGCCGCGCCGGGCAATTGGCGCGGGCCAGCTTTCTCCATTCCGGTCAATCCTTTATGGAGCACTTCTTCTCCAGGGAGGTCGACTTTCGATTCATGCGGGACCAGGTCCAAATTCCCCGCCCGGAGTGCTTATATCCCTGGCTGGAAGCCAAGCGGCCACTGGTGGCAGTTACCGGCCATCTCGGAGCCTGGGAGCTGTTGGCCGGCCTTCTCAACCTCCATTTCCGGCAGCGGCCGGCCCAAATTGTCGTGCGCCAGCCGAAAGACGAAGCCATGAGCCGCATCATGACCCGTTTCCGCCAGGGAAGCGGAGTGGAGGTGGTTCACCGGGATCAGGCCGCAACGAAGGTCTTGTCCAACCTGCGCAAGAAAGGCATCACCGCCTTTCTCGTGGATCAGAACACAGGACGCAGCAAGGCCGTGTTTCTCCCTTTCCTCGGCCGCTACGCGGCAGTGAACATGGGTCCGGCCCTGCTGGCCATCCGCGCCAAGGCCTTAGTCTGGCCCATCTTTCTCCTGCGAAACGGCAATCAGCAGTACATCCTCGAAGCGCATCCCCCGCTGGAGACTCTGAACCTCCACGCAGCCTCGCTTGAGGAGAAGATCACCGAGGTGGCCACCTTCTATACCCAAGCGGTCGAGCATATGGTTTGCAAATATCCCGAGCAGTGGTTCTGGATGCACCGGCGCTGGAAGAAGCGCCCCAGATGGGAAGATGCGCCTGCAAAAAGCCTGACTTTTTGCAGGTACGTCAGATAAGGGGAAGGTAATTTCATCCAAAGAACAAGGCCCGGCAAATGCCGGGCCTTGTCTGTAACGGCCTATATCATAAAGATCGAAGCTTCGGAAACCGAAGCGACGATTTTTATGAGGCGAACGCTTTTTCGAAGTTGGGAACCACCTGCTTCTTGCGGCTCATGACGCCGTCCAGCCAGGCCTTGTCGCCTTTGGGGGCCGCGCCGAAAGCCTTCTCCACCACCTGGGGATTGTCGGAAGCGAGAAGGAGCTCCGAGCCCTCCTTCATGATGTCCGTGAGCAGCAGGAATACACTGTGGTAATTGCCTTCGTCCTTCAGGGCCTTAATGTCCTTGGCCAGGTCCTCCTTGACCGAGTCCAGAAGGCTGATGTCCACAACTTCCAGCTGACCGATCCCCACCTTGTTGCCGGCCATGTCGAAATCCTTGTAGTCCCGCATGACGAGATCCCGGATCGGCGTTCCTTCAATAGCCGACTTGACCTTGAACATTTCCATGCCCAAGGAGGTCAAATCATCCAGCCCGGCGACCTTGGCCAGCTCTTCTGCAGCCTTCTTGTCTGTATCAGTGCAGGTGGCGGACTTGAAGATCACCGTATCGCTGAGAATGGAGCAGGTCATGATGCCGGCTATGTTCTTGGGGATCTCAACGCCGTAAAAATCATACATGCTCTTGAGCACGGTGCAGGAGCAGCCCACCGGCCAGGTCCAGACCTCGATGGGATTGGGCGTGGTGACGTCTCCCACCTTGTGGTGGTCCACGATGCCCATAATTTCGCCTTTGTCCAGGTTATCCAGGCTCTGCGACCGATCCGAATGGTCCACCAGAAATACCTGCTGTCCTGTGGCATCGGTCAGCGTTTCCGGATAGCTCACTCCGAACTTGTCCAGCACGAATTTTGTTTCATCATTGATCTTGCCTTGAACAGCGGGCTTGCACTCCACCCCGAGCTTGCTCTTGAGATCGGCAAGCGCGATGGAGGCGCATACGGTATCCGTATCCGGGCTCTTGTGACCAACTACATAAACTGGCATAAGCTACACCTCCTGGATCATTTACTTGGCCTTGAAAGAACGTTTGCTACCAACCGAAACGGCTTGTGCAAATTAGCACAACATCGCTCACCTGCCAAGTATCTCCATCTCACGAAGCTCACCACCAGACAAAGAAGGAGAGGACAAAGGCGCCGATGATGAGCACTCCGTAAGCGACACGGATTCGAAGGGACAGAATGGCCCCGATGAGCCCCACCGCCCAGAGATGCGGCCAGCCCATACCGGAAAGCGAGGGCCACAGCGCCGGGATATATGCCATGGCCAGGCTCAGGAGCAAGAAGGCCACCAGGAAGACAGCCGCATTCATGCCAAAGAGCAACAACAGGGATCTCCCCACGAGTCCTTCAACGCGGTAAGCATCCGTGTCCTGGCTGGAACGCTCCAGCAAGGCATCGTAGCTGCTATTCTGGATGGCTCGATGGCGGGCCTCCAGCTTGGCTCCCAGCCAGGACATGGGCAGGCAAAGCAACAGCAGAGGCATGATTTGATCCGGCCTTTGGAGCCCAAGAACAAAAGCCACACCAAGGGCCAGGAAGGTGGCCAGCATGCGGTGCGGCGGGATAAAGGTGCCGGCGGGAAAATAATCCATCCACAGCAGCTCAAAGAATACTGCGATCCCGATGCCCACAAACCAGTGCGGCAGAAAGATGGAGGACAAGATTCCCAGGGTAAGGGGGCGGTTCAGAAAGCCGAGGCTGATCCCGAAGCGAAAAAGAGAGAGGAGGCCAAAAAAAAACTGAGCAGGATAGAGAGGGGCAAAAGAGGCCAGAAAAAGAAATGGAGGCTCATGCTTGAGACCTCATCCCGCTTTGCAATAATGGCAAATGAGTATCTAATTTGTTTAAAAACCAGAAAGACTTCATTTACCAGAGCGATTTTACCTGCACCTGTTTATTGGGGACACACCTGAAGTCCAGCCTTATACCTCTGTTTTTGAAAAATCGCAAGCAGTTGATGTCTTCTCCGTCCACGGCGATGTGGTCGCAGACCTGCTGTTTGCCCGGAGTATAATGAAGGTTGCCTATGTTCAGGCTCCGAAAGGTAAGCCCGGCTTCAAAGGCTCGGCGAGCGTCGGTGCAGGAGGCAAATAGGATAAAGATCTCGCTCCCCGCACAGGAGTCGCAACAGGAGCGAAGCGTATGCAGCACCTGGGCGACCCGGCTGAAAAGGATTCGCACACCTCGAGGCACAGCCAGGCAGATAATCTCCTGCTGCAGCTCGTCCTGCGCCAGCCCGTCGTTGCACACAACCAGGGTGTTGGCGTGGGAATAAGGCAGCCAGGTCTCTATGACCTGCCCGTGTACCAAGCGGTTATCTACTCGAGCCCAGACCCTGGATTCATCCATTGGCGATCTTTCGCTTGAGCACTTCCCCCGCTACCAGAATCCCTTGACGCCCGGCAGACTTCGCTTCCAGGGCCAGCTCCTCAAGGGCCATATCGCGCCGGCTCAATATCTTGAGCAGCATTGGCAGGTTGGCCCCGGTAATGACCTCCAGCTTCCGGGAACCAAGCAGGGAAAGGCTGAGATTGGTTGGTGTGCCGCCGAACATGTCGGTGAGCAGTACCACTCCTTCGCCGGCATCCACCTGTTCTGCCCCGTCCTGAATCTCCTGGAGCAAGGCCTCCATTTCCTTGGTTGCATTGATGGAGACAGCCAGACACCTCTCCTGTTCCCCCAAGATGCCCTCAGCCGCGCGGAGAAGATGTTGCCCGAACTCCTGATGGGTGACAATCAATACGCCGATCATGCTATCCTAGCTCAAGATGCCTGTGTTCGAGTGAGACATGATAATTGTCCGACTTAAGAGCGGAAAAGACCTCTTCGGCCGTGGCTACGGAGCGATGGTAGCCTCCGGTACAGCCAAGGGCCAAGGTGAGACGGAAACGTCCTTCCTGGGCGTAGAGCGGCAGCAGATAGGTCAGAAAGTCAAGAAAGCGCTTTCGGAACTGCTGCCCTGTCTGTCCCTGAAAAACATAGCGGTGAATGGTTTCCTCTTTTCCGGAAAGATGCTTGATATCCTCATCAAAGTAGGGGTTGGGCAGGAAGCGCAAGTCAAAAACCAGGTCGGCCTCCTTGGGTACCCCGTACTTGTAGCCGAAGGAAATGATATGAATCCGCAGCCCGTGGCTCACATCGGTGAGGAAGCTCCACTTCTCCTGAATGGCGCGGCGGAGATCGTGAACCGAAAACCCAGTGGTATCGAGCACGAGATCCGCATCCTGACGGAGGGGGGCTAGGAGCTCGTTTTCCGTTTCCAGGGCCTGCTCCAGGCCTAAATCTTTGGATTCCAAGGGGTGAGGTCGTCTGGTGGTGGCGTAGCGCTGAATGAGGGCGTCGATGGTGGCTTCCAGAAAGACAACCTGAGGCCGAACTCGCTGCCTGTGCAACCAAGCCAGCGTCTGCTGCCACTCCTGGAGAAAGTCCTGCTGCCGGATGTCCATGCCCAGGGAGAGCCCGCGGTAATTGCGTGGATTCTCCTCCTTGAACAGGGATACCAGGCGAGCCACCATGCCGGAAGGCAAACCGTCAACGCAAAAAAAGCCCAGGTCCTCGAAAACCTTCAAGGCTGTACTCTTCCCGGCCCCGGACAGGCCGGTCAGTATAACCATTGGAAACTTCTCGCTTTCCGCCACTGCCCTTCTCCGGATAGTTTGACCCTACCTGCAGCACCCAATCAGGCAGAGCGGAGCAGGTTCCACAATCCCTCCCGCCCTTCGGCATTCAAAAAGGCCTGCCGGAACTCCGAATCCTTGAGCAGCCGGGAGACGTGAGCCAGGATCCGCAAGTGGAGCCCGGCAACATGCTCCGGAGCCAGGACCAAAAAAAAGATATGGCACAGCTGATTGTCCAGGGCCTGGAAATCCACCCCCTCCAGGCTGCGCCCTACAATGAGCACGATGTCTTCCAGATCGTCCATTTTGCCGTGCGGGATGGCCACTCCGTCGCCAATGCCTGTGCTCCCGAGGTTCTCCCGTTCCATGAGGATGGTGTGCGCCTTGTTCACATCCAGATGGGGGAGCTTGTGGCCAAGAGGTGTGAGCAGCTCGGTCAGGACATCTCTCTTGTTCCTGGACTGGAGATCGGCGAGGATCAACTCCTCATCGAGATAATCGGCCAATTGCATAGTCACATCCTCGGGTCGATAAGGCCATAATCTCCGTTCTTTCTCCGATACACCACATTCACTCGATTGTTTTCCGCATTGAAGAATACCAGGAAGCCATACTCCGATTTCTCCAGCTGGATGGCTGCCTCTTCGACATCCATGGGCTTGGGCTCGAAAACATCGGTCTCCACCACGTTGGGCTCCACCTCAGGCGTGGGGGTAGCCATGGGCTCGGGCGCTGCAGTTTCCGGACCGCTGCTGGGCTTGTTCAGCTTGCCCTTGCGGCGATCCTTTTGCTTGCCCTTGAGCTTGCGAAGCTGGGCTTCCATTTTGTCCAGCACCTGATCTATGGTGGAGTACATATCTTCAGACTCATGCTGCGCTGAAAGATGCAGGTCGTCGGCGTTCATGATGAGCTCGGCTATCTGGCGGAAGCGGTCCACCTCGAGATTTACCTGCAGATAGGCACTATCGTCCCTCTTGAGATACTTGCTCAGCTTGTCGAATCGGTTTCTGGCATAATCCTTGAGCTGTTCAGAAGGCTCGAAGTTCTTGAAATTGAACTGGATCTCCATGGAACCTCCTTTTCGATCAAAACAATTTCTTGCGCTTGGTGGATGAAGGAATATTCATGGCCTCCCGGTACTTGGCCACTGTCCTTCTGGCGATATTGACCTGCAGCTTTTCATTGAGCAGCTCGACAATCCCTTTATCACTGAGGGGCTTTTGCGGATTCTCCTCGGAAATGAGCTTTTTGATGATGTTCTTTACGCTCTCCGAGGCCATCTGGCCCCCGCCGTCCTTGCCCAGCCCGCTGCTGAAAAAGAACTTCAGCTCGTAGATGCCAAAGGGCGTGGAAACAAACTTGTTGGTGGTAATGCGGCTTACCGTTGATTCATGCACCTCGATATCCTCGGCAACGTCCTTGAGTACCAAGGGCCGCAGATGATTGACCCCCCGTTCGAAGAACTCCCTCTGAAACTTGACGATGCTCTCCACGACCCGGTAAAGGGTGCGCTGCCTTTGCTGGATGGACTTGATAAGCCAGAGGGCCTCGCGCATCTTTTCCTGGAGATAGTCGCTCTCCTTTTTGCTCTGCCGGCTCAGGCTCTCCAGATAGTATGGGCTGAGGCTCAAGTCCGGCAGCCCGTCGTCATTCAGGAGGATGACGAACTCCTCATCGTACTTGTAGACATAGGCATCCGGGCTGACATAAAAGGTGTCCCCGCCTCTGAAGGAGCTTCCCGGCCTGGGATCGAGGCCTTGAATGATGTCGATGTATTCCTTGACCTGCTCCAGGCTCAGATCAAGCTTGGAGGACAAGGCCTTATAATTGCGGTTTTCCAGGTCGTTGAGGTGATTCTGGATGATCTCTATGAGCTTCGGATCTTCGTGGTCCAGGTAATGGACCTGCTCCAGGAGGCATTCCTGGAGCGAGCGGCTGCCCACTCCTACCGGATCGAACTGCCGAACCTTGGCCAGGGCCTCTTCCACGTCTGGCTCGCTGTATCCGGTCAGCTGAACGACCTCCTCCGTATCCAGGGCCAGATACCCGCTGGAGTCCAGATTGTTGATCACCACTTCGCCGATTTCGACTTCTTTCCTGCTCAGGTTGGAGAGGTGGAGCTGCCAGGAGAGGTGGCTTTCCAGAGAGGGCTTGGAGGAGCAGACGGTCTCCAGGGAAACCATTTCCTCGGGGATCTCTCTTTCCGAGGAGGACCGGGAGGTGCTGGAGAAGACCCCCAAGTAGTCCTCCCACTCGGCATTGCGCAGCAGATCGTGCTCTTCGCCTTCGATTTTCTGAACCTCATCCTTGCCGGGGTTTTCCCTTTCCCCGTCCCCTTCCCCTCCCGGCTCTTCCTGATGTTGCCGTTCTTCCAAAAGGGGATTTTCCATCAGGGCTTGTTCCACTGTTTCAACAAGCTCCAAACGAGACAGCTGCAACAGCTTGATCGCTTGCTGCAGCTGCGGGGTCATGACCAGTTGCTGGGCCAACTTGAGATTCTGTCGAAGTTGCAAGCTCATGTGGTGATCAAATCCTGGATTCCTCTAGGTCTGTTTCGAGGCTTGAGAGTTCAGGGTAGTTAGTTTCCCAACAGCGCAGCCTCCGGCTGCGCGTTGGGAATGAGATTTGCATCTACAGTGCCATAAAGAGCTGTCCTTTGCAAACCCCGGGCTGGCCGTTTCTGCAAAGCACCCCCGGCCCCGAGGTATCAGACGAGGGCTCGTAATGGGTTTCATTGGTCCCCAAAGTCAGCGTGGCCGGAGGCTGCGCTCGTATGAAACTCCGCTCTCCAACCCCTCACCCGGCACTCAGTTTGAACGTATTCTACTTCGATTTGAGGAGGACAACGCTCAGCTGCAGCTTTGCTCCAAACTCGAGCTGAGACTAGGCAAACTGAGTCCCGGGAGCTCCCCTTGGGAAGGGGAGCAGTTCCGGAGTTTCTTCAATTGATCAACCCGGCACTCAGCTGATGAAATGATCTCAGGATGTCCATGGAAGCACATACGGG
>CAZQPF010000123.1:0-7893 GCA_964595165.1 uncultured Desulfohalobiaceae bacterium | reverse complement strand
CTCTACCGCATCATGCATACCAATTAAGCCAGCATTCCCAGCGGCTTTCAAGCCGCTGGAAATGCTGTCTTCAAAAGGCATTTTCCCAGAAAAGCAATCCAGGAGTCTCAGCCGGTTTTTTCCCCCTGGGACCGCCGCGGGCCGCCGCGGCTTCTGGAGCGGAGCTTTGCCGTCATCCAAGGAATGTATGCGCCTCTTCTCTCTTACGACTACTGACAACGAACCGCAGACTACTCGGATGAAACTCCACTCTCCAACCCCTCACCCGGCACTCAGCTGATATAAAATGATCTCAGGATGTGCATGGAAGCACATACGGGTCTATGACAAAAGCTTCAGCTACTGACTACGAAGCTGAGTGCCGGGAGCTCCCCTTGGGAAGGGGAGCAGCTTTGCGGAGTTTCTTCTTTGATCAACCCGGCACTCAGTTTGAATACTACCTTCTTCCAAAAGGTGATATACACCTGAGCAGTAGCTCTTTTATTCAAGCTCGAACTGAAACTGGGCAAACTGAGTGCCGGGTCAACTCTAGCTGCAGTGTCGTTTGATTAAGCTGTTGAAAAGTATTAATTTTCTTTTTCTTCAATTGATTGCCAATAAGTCAGTGCAGCCGAAGGCTGCGCTGACGACTCTTTTCGCCATGCGCTCTGGACTCTGTGAATCTCGTTCTTGCTATCAGCTGTGAGCCATCAGCTGTGAGCTTCTTCGAACTGTGAACCCTGAACCGTGAATTTTTTGACACCATGCACTAGGTGAAGTCAAATTTGAGCTTCTGGCTTAAAACCTACTACTTACAACCTGCAAGCAAAATGCTCTGCAGGCCCAAGGCTCCTGCTATCAGCTGTCAGCAATGAGCTGTGAGCTTCTTCAATGTCTTCAAACCGCCCCATCCTTGTCCTCAACGGAGCCGAGACCCGCTTCCAGGTCGTTCTGGGCACCAGGGACGATCTTCTGTTCTCCGAGGAGATGCGGGCGCCGAACCGGGGAATGACCTACCTGCCGCTTGCCTTGCAGCGCTGCTTCGAGGCCAGCGGCTACTCTCCGCAAGACCTTTCCGGAGTGGCCTGCGTCCGCGGCCCGGGCGCCTTTACCGGCCTGCGCATAGTACTCTCCATGGCCATCGGTCTGGCCAGGGGCTCCGGTATTCCCATGGCCGGGCTGGACTACCTCCCTCTTTTGGCAACCCCTCCCGCCTCCTTCCTGCAAGGCGAGCTCTGGGTGGTGACCTACGCCCGAATGCACATGGTCTACCTGCAGGGCTTTTCCTGCCCTGACGGCAATCCTCTCACCGATCCTCAGGCCCTTTTCGAGGAGCAGGCCATCGAGCTGCTGCAGCAACGCTCAAGCCCGCTTACCCTGCTCGGAAGCGGAATGAACAGGAACCCGGGCTTGTGGCTGGAAAGATTGCCAGAAGTCTCAGTCTTGGATAGGATATGGCAGAATCCCTCTAGCCAGGCGCTGCTGGATCAGGCCTTGAAGGCGGAGCTTTCCCTGGAGCCCATCGAGCCGCTCTATCTGAGGCCCTCTGATGCCGAGGCCAACCTGGCCCAGATAGCCGCCAAGAGAGGGTTTGATTTCAATACGGCTAAAGAGTAGCCAAGGCTTCTTTTCCCTGGGACCGCCGCGGGCCACCGCGGCTTCTGTAAGGATTTTTCGATCACCCGTGTTCTTGCTATGCGCTCTGCACTCTGCCAATCTCGTTCTTGCTAACAGCTGTGCGCTTTTCTGCATCTTCGCTACGCGCCATGCGCTCTGTGAAACATTCTTCGCTATGCGCCCTGCGGATCTCATTCTTGCTATCAGCCGTGAGCGGTCAGCTATGAGCTTCTTCCAACCCTGAACCTGGAACTCATACCATGGATATACCTACCTCGCCAGAGCAGCTGACCTCCAACCTGGAGGACTACCTGGAGGCCATCTTCTTCCTGGAGAAGGAGAGCGACTCGGCCCGGGCCAAGGACATCGCCGACCGGCTCGGCGTGCAGCGGGCCTCGGTAACCGGAGCGCTGCAGAGCCTGGCCCAGAAGGGGCTGGTCCATTACTACCCCTACAGCAAGGTGACGCTCACCCCGGAGGGCTTCCGGGTGGCCAGCCAGATCGTCTACCGCCACAAGGTGCTCTGGGAGTTTCTGCACAAGTTTCTGCAGCTTTCCGAGGATGTGGCCGAGTCCAACGCCTGCCGGCTGGAGCACCATATCGACGACGAGGCCCTGGACCGTCTCATAGCCTTCATTCAGTTCGTACGCCACTGCCCGAGAACCGGAGAGGACTGGCTTCAGGCCTTCACCCGGCTCTGCGGAGAGTGCGGTCAGTGCGAAAACTGCGACAAGTGCATCGAGAACTGTTTGCAGGGGTTTCGGGAAGGCAAAGAAAGTTGAGAGAATGTATAGGAGGGAACCTAAATGAAAACTATCACTATTGATGTGCCTGAAGAAACGTACAAAATTTTTCAAGAATATGCAAATAGGCATGAGCAAAATGCATCTGAGCTTATAATAAATGCTATGGAAGAGTACAAGAGAAAATATTTAAAACAAGAAAAGAGCATATTTGATCAGTCTCCTGCAAATACAGGGGGTATATTGAAGGATTTTTCAATCGATGATGACTTGTTGGAGGAAATGCTATAATGATTGGCGTCGATACTTCTTTCCTGATAGACTTCGAAATTGCTGAGCACCCATTATGTAAATCGGCGCGCACTTTGGCCCAGCATTATGCTTCTTCCTGTTTTGCAATCACACCTCAGGTCCTTACTGAATTTATTCATGTTGTTACTGATCCACGTATATTTGTTCAACCTCTTTCAATGGGTGAAGCTCTGAAAAGGAGCAATCGTTGGTGGAACGCTCGTGAAGTACTCCAGGTATTTCCTAGCTCCAGGTCGGTATCTCTTTTTCATCAATGGTTAACTAAACATAACTTGGGAATAAAACGTTTGCTCGATACTATGTTGGCAGCCATCTATGTTGAAAATGAGATAGCAAAGATCATCTCAACAGATGCTCGTGATTTCAATTTATTTAAGCCTCTTCAGATAGTTAACATTCCAGCATCCTTAGCGTGAAGGTAGAAAGTTTAGAGAGTTTGTGCTTTCATATGATCAAGACAGGCAAAAAGCTTCCTCCAGACATCATGGAGCGCGTTGAGCTCCTTCCTGATCATTTACAAGGGGATGAGAGCGTTTGCGCCTTGTATTTGCATGGCAGCGCAGTGACTGGCAATATGACCCCTCTGAGCGATCTGGATTTCGGTCTTCTCTTGCGACGGAACATGAGCCAAGAGGATCGGTTCGACAAGCTGCTCAGGTTGACCACGCTTTTTATGGATGTCCTGAAAATAGATGAGTTTGATCTCGTCTTAATGAGCCAAGTACCTTCCAGAATAGCACACAAGATTATAAAAACAGGTAAGCTTCTGTATGCCAATGATTACAATGAGCTTATAGACTTTGTAGAAATAAATACTAAATTGTATCTTGATTTTAAGCCATTGCGAGACGAATACAATGCAATTTTTTTTAATAAGTTGAACAGCAGTTTATAACAAAAGATCAATTCGATTGATTTCCTATAATATACTTAAAGCTCATTTATACTGGGATCTTGATCCTGAGATCGTCTACCAAACTGTGCAGGAAAACTTGAGTGATTTTAAAAAGTTTGAGAAGAGTATTGTCCAATTCGTGAATGAAAATCCATTACAAGAATAATGGTAGTCCTGTCGACCATTCTTCTTGACTGAGGAACTCATGCGGTTGAGCGAAGCGGAAAGCAAGGCCATTAAGCAGGCCGTGCAGAAACATTTTGGGCCTGAGGCGCAGGTCTATGTGTTCGGCTCGCGCGCAGATGATAGCAAGCATGGCGGGGATATTGATCTTTTTGTGGAAACTGAGTTGAAGGGAGAAGATCTGGTGCGGGCCAAGCTGCATGCCATGAGTGAGATGCAGCTAAGCATCGGCGAGCGGAAAATCGATATTGTTACCGGATCCTCACGCCAGAAGGACGAGGCCCCTTGGATCGTTCAAAAGGCCAGGCAAAGCGGCATAGCCCTATGATCGAGCACGCGCAGAAGACGATAGAGTCCTCGCTCAAAGAAAACGACATGCACATTGGTCGTCTGGAACGCAACCGTTCGCTCCTGGCAGACCTCTTTCCACTTTCGGTTGAGGCGTTCTCCAACCTCTCCGAGGAGCAGATCGAGCATATCGATCAGTTCATCTACCGCTTCACTAAGCTGCAGGACTCCATGGGCAGGCGGTTGCTGCCTGCCATGTACACCTGGCTGGAGAATGACGACCGGCCGATGCCTTTTCTGGACATGCTCAATCGCCTGGAGCAGCTGCAGGTGATCGACGATGTCGGCAAATGGCAGTTCTTCCGCAACCTCCGCAACAACCTGGCCCATGACTACCCGGAAAGCATGGAGCAGACCGTGGACACGCTGAATGTGCTGTACAATGAGATCCAAGCCCTTGAGGATATGTATCTCAAAGTGCGGGAGGTATGGCAGCAGCGTACTTCGTGAGCAGAAGAAGAAAAGGTCGACAGCTCTTTTGGTTTTCTCAATGAATTGACGGATTCTTTGCGAACCCGATTTCATTGGGTGAGATACCTCTTTCTTCAGGATACCAGAATGGAACCAATGAATAACCATCAAGGCTCAACTTACCATAATGCCCAAAATGAGATCCTTGCAACAACTGTAGAGCATCTTCAGAGCATGCCGGGATTGGCCTGCGCCTATGTGCACGGCTCTTTTGGAACGGACAGGTTTCGGGCTGACAGCGATGTGGACGTAAGCCTCCTTTTTTACCCGAAGTTGCAACCCTCACGTCTTGTGCTCATGGATTACGCCGGTCAGGTCGAGTCGCGCATCGGGCATGCCGTACACTTCGGGATCATGAGCACAAGGAATGTGGTGTTTGTCAAAGAGGTCATTGCCAAGGGAAGAAGGATATTCTGTGCGGACAAAACGTATTGCGATACCTTCGTTATGCACGCCCTTTCCATGTATGTCCGGCTCAATGAGGAAAGGTACGAGGTTTTGAAGAGCTATGCAGCCTGATGATGTTCTGCATAACAAGTGCGCCACCATCGAAAGGTGTATTCAGCGGATGCAGGAGGAGTATGCCGCTTGTCCGGAGCTGGACAACTTCACTCACGTGGACGCCTTGGTCTTAAACATCCAAAGAGCCTGTCAGTCGACTATCGACATGGCGATGCATGTTCTGGCTGTTAAGCACGTCGGTATTCCCCAATCGAGCACAGGTGCATTTGAGCTCTTGGACAAAGCAGGTATAATCTCGTCTGAGCTGGCTAAGTCCCTGATGAGCATGGTGGGGTTTCGAAACATCGCCATTCATGATTATCAAGAGCTGGACCATGCAGTCTTGCTGTTCATTATCAGGCAGGGATATAAGGATTTGATAGCATTTTGCGCTCAACTCGGCGTGCGCATTAATGATCCGTCTAAATGAAGAGCTCAATTACAGGAGCCAGATTTGCCTCCGGCAAATCTGACTTATGGGGTTAATTTAAAAGAATTCAATACCTTGATTTTAATGAGAATATACTGAAAGCCGCTATTGCCAGTTTGACCCGGCACTCAGTTTGATCGAATTCTTCTTCGATTTTGGGTCGATAACGCTGCAGCTTTTCTCCAAACTCGAGCTGAGACTGAGCAAACTGAGTGCCGGGTTGATCAAAGGGAGAAACTCCGGAGCTGCTCCCCTTCCCAAGGGGAGCTCCCGGCACTCAGCTTCGTAGCCAGTAGCTGAAGCTTTTGTCATAGACCCGCATGTGCTTCCATGCACATCCTGAGATCATTTTATATCAGCTGAGTGCCGGGTGAGGGGTTGGAAGTCGAGTTTCATACGAAAAAATTCTGTTTTCCCAGTGAAATAGACGGAGTCTCGGCCAAGCCGATCTCACTGCTGGTCGACAGCTCTTTTTTTTGTGCAGAGAGAAGAGCAGAAGCGGAAATAGTTGACAGGATTTACAGGATCAACCGGATGAGATGGAAGAGGAAAAGATTTCAGCCATGCCGGAGGCCTGGCAGAAAGGTCTCCACGCCCTGCAGGCGATAAAGAGCTCATATCATGTTATCCGGTGGATATATGGAAAGAACTGCTTTTCTCTCCGCCTAAGGCGGATACTTCGTGACCAAAGGCCTCTGGCATTTGGTCACCAAATCCAAAACATCATGTTGTTTCGCTATTCTATTCAACCGGGGCAGCATCCCTGAAAACAGAGAAATCCATTCTTGCTAATGGATCTTTCTGTGTTTTTTTCGAAGCATCTAGAATCTCAATAGATACAATTCTTCCATCAGATGCATAATCAATAATCACGCCATTAACTTCCAGAGAATCAATAATGGGCTCTTCTGGTAAGAACTCAATATTTATCAAGTCATGTTTTGAATCGTACTCTATCTTCATCTTATCATTCCTCCCAATAGCGGGCAATGCTTGATGTTAGATAAGCAGTAATAACAGTAGCTTGGTTGTTATTTTCTTCATATACTACCCGTAATAGGTATTCTTTGCCATTAAAGATTTGCTTCTTCTGAACAACAATTCGTCCTCCATGGCCAGCTACTATCTGGTCGGGATTTTCCAATGCTCCCCTAACCATGGTTTCGCTTATGCCTCTTTGGGCAAGCTTTTTCTTGGCCAGAGCGATTATATTGACCTGTTGCTTTTTCTCCACTGCGCAGGAATATTACGGCAAATGCCTTTCGTTGACAACTTTTATTTCAGCCCTGTCGAAGGTCTGGCAGAAAGACCCCCACGCCTCAATTGCAGTGGCCTGCAATCGATAAGTAGGTTTTAAAAAAGGATTTGAAATGGTTGCAAGGAGTGCCCTTTGACCATGCGATAGCTCTCAAAGTCCCTCCGGTCCACTGTAAAGACCTTGTTCGCATCAAGATATTCACCGGCCACCACGAGCGAGGCGTCGGCCAGGTCCATGGGGTGATCGGCATAGGTATCCATCAAAGCAAAGGCTCTCTTGAGTCGATCTAAATCCAGCGTGAACAGGTTCACACCGCCCCGGGTGATGAATCGCCGTAAACTGCTTGCCGCCCTGGAGCCGGGGCCGAGGAGATGGAATGCTTCGGTCAGAACCGGTAGGCTCGTTACCAAAGGCTCAGTAACGGTTTTCAAGATCTCCACAGACCGTTCATGATGCGGATCGAGGGGATCGAAAAGGGCTATAAAAGGGCCGGTGTCAACGAGAATCATGTTTGTGTTTCCCGGCAATGATATCGGCCACTTCCTGCTTAGCCTGAGAGGCCCTGCATCTGGACTCGCCTCCCGGGCCGAGATCGAGGCTCATAAACACCTCAAAGGGCGAAGGGGAGTGCTGCTCATCGATTGATCTGGCCAGGGCCCTGATTCCCTCTTTGAACGCTTCGGTAATGCTCAGGTCGGTTTTCTGGAGGATATGATGCAAGAGCTCTTCAGTCTCATCATCCAGGCGGACTGATCTCGTTTTCATGATTTGCCTCCGCATGATTTGTATTACACTTTTAATACAAAAGCGATCAGAGGTCAACATGAATGGAGCAGTGTCTCGCGGTGGGTGATGAGGCTTTTCCCGCCGCAGGCGGCTGCTTCGTAACCGCAGGCTTCCGGCATGCGGTTACAGAGATCCAGTACATCCTGTAGATCCTGTCAACAATTCTTTTCTTTTAATAGTGATAGCGCAGCTGGGCGATGTATACAGCCTCGTCAGTGACCTTGTACACAATGCGGTGCCCGTCGTTGATGCGGCGGGACCAGTATCCGGACAGGGCGTGCTTGAGGGGCTCGGGCTTGCCTATGCCTTCATAGGTGTTTCTGATAATAAAAATCCGGACAAAATAGCTTCAATCAGGGTAACACTTTCT
>CAZQPF010000122.1:0-7975 GCA_964595165.1 uncultured Desulfohalobiaceae bacterium | reverse complement strand
AGGCCAAAGACGAGGCTGCCCAGCCCCAGGCGCTCCCCCAGTGCGAGCAGGGCGCCCCGCAGCAGGGCGAGCTCCCGGTCGAGCAAAAAGCGCAAGTCCTCCCGCAAATCCAGAGCTGCCCTCGTTCTGGAAAGCAGGGGCAGCAGCAAGGCCTTCTTCAGGGCCGGGATCCTGGACCTGGCCTCGGCCGCCCTTTCCTGGTCCGCTGCCGCCTCCGGCCCAGGCCGGGCCGAAGCAGACAGGGCCCTGTGAACCATGGACAGCAATCTCCCGGGCTCTTCAGCCAGACGCGGGGAGCGAAGATTCCTCTGCCCCCCGCGATGGCCGAAGCGTTCCAGATAGGCCTGGCATTTTCCGCGCAGCCGGTCCGGCAAATCCTCCAGGGCCACAGCGGCCCCTGCATCCTCAAGCGCGGAACGCCCCGCCGGGTCTTCCTGAAAGGCGCGCACCAGGTCGCGAAAGCCCCGCTCCATCTCCAGGGTGGCGTTTTCAGCCCCCTCGGAGAGCAGGGCCAGATAAGCGGAAGAGCCCAGTCCGGCCCATTGCTCGCAGAGCCGCTTCGAGCCCCAGGTCAGGAGGTAGGCGTACCCGTAAGGCCATTGGTTGGCCTGCTGAATATCCGCCAAAAGCGAAACCGCCTTCTCCAGCTTGAGCAGGGCCTGGCGCTTTGATCCATGCGGATGCCCCTGCAGGGCCTTGATCCGCCCCTCCAGCCGGGAGATCCTCCTCTTGGCAACTGGGCCGCAGATAAGCGGCCAGCCCTCGGGAGCCCGGAGCAGGGCCAGCAAAAAGCGAAGGCCGAGCCCAATCTGAGCCCTGCGCGCCGGCCCGGGCAGATTTCGGCAAACGCGGCGCTTCTCCGGCGGCAGCAGCCGGAGGAGCTCCTCGAAGCGCAGCCTGGGGGGAAGAGCGGCCGACACTATGGCTGCATTGTGCGCATTGAGATAGAGAAACCCGTACAGCACGCCCAGCGTGGGCTGCTCCAAGGGCAGGCCCAGCCGGCTGGCAAGCCGGGAAAAATCGAATCTTTCCGCATAGTGGAGCATCCTATCGGCCAGGAAAGGGGTGAGACGGTCCCCCCACAGATCTTCGGCGATGCGTCTGGTCCATTCTCCCCGGGGCAGACTGAAGGCTCCCCGGTCCACCCCGGTTATGGGTCGGCTTTGCAGCAGCCAGAGCTTCCCCTCCTGGTCCAGAGACCATTCCATATCCTGGGGGCAGGCCAGCAGCTCTTCCAGCTTCCAGGCCAGCTCCGCAATGCTGCGGCAGCTGGGCTCCTGGAGCAGCCGTTCCCCCGGAAGCGGCCTGCGCCGGAGACGGGCTTCACCCTCCACCTGAATTTCCCCGGAGCGGGCTGCAAAAACCCGCCACGGGCTGGCGGCGCCGGAAACCAGGGCCGTTCCCAGCCCCTGCACCGCCTCGATGACCGCTTCGTCCCTGGCCGGATAGAGGGGGTTGCGGCTGAAAGCCACCCCCGAGGTTTCAGCAGCCACCATCCGCTGCAGGATGACGGCCACCAGCGGGCCCTGGTCCGCATCTTTCCTGGGCCTGCTCGGGGTCGTCCCTTCGCCGGCCGCAGCGGAAGCGCTCTGCCAGCAGGACTCGATGGCCGAGCTCAGCTCCTCGGTTGTTTGCACCTGCAGCGTGGTTCGGTATTGACCGGCCAGGCTCTGTTCCTCCCGATCCTCCTCCACCCCTGAAGAACGCACCGCCAGCCCCTCTGCCAGCCCGAGCTCCCGGGCCCGGCGCAGGACCCTGCTCCACAGGCGCAGAGGCCATTTCCCCTTTTTGCGAAAATGCTTGTGGACGGACACCTCCACCGCCACCGCCTCCGGCACCGGGAAGCCGTGCCTATGGGCCAGGGCCAGATGAGCGAACTTGCGCCCCACTTGCTCGGCCTGCACCCCTTCCTGATCGGTGAACTCAACGAGTCCTTTCATCTGCTCTCCGCGGCAGAGGCTTAAGGGAGGCAGCACGGGGTGAAGACATCCCGCGCCCGGTTGTCAGCAATTCCGATTTCCAGTACAGCTCGAATGAACCGGATATCAAGACAGGCACAAGAGCCGAAAGCCTGAAATTCTGTAAAGACAATCATTGATTTTACTGGCTTTTTTATGTAAAGGATCCACCGTGCGCGTATACCTCATTGACGAGCTTCGAAAGGATCAGGTGGACCATCTGAGCAACCACCTGGATACCAAAGGCTTCAAGGGCCCGATCAAAGACATTTACTGGTTCGAGGTTCCCTTCGAGCTTCTGGGTTCGCTGCAGCAGGAGCATTTTCCGCAATGCGGGCCCTATATCCTGGCCCTGGAAACCGGAAAGACCTGGCTGCGCCTGGAGCTGCTGGTACGGCCCCAAAATGTGCTCCGCTGCGAATGCATCGGCTACGCCGGCCCCAAGCAGAGGGCCTACATCATCGACAAGCTGGACAACATCATCCGGGAGCTGGACATCCCGGTCTAAAAAATCGCACCCGATCCGGCAAGCGGCCCCCGGCTGCGATCCTGAGCTCCCCAGCTGCTCCTTTTGCGGCTCAGGGCGGCAAGTCTGCGGCCCATACCCGGCAAAGCGAGCCATCCGCTGCAAACAACCTTTCCAATGAACCGGTCCCATGTCAATTCCGGACACCATCCAGGATCTGCCCCCCAAGTGGGCTCACTTCTGCCTGCAAGTGGAGCGCTTTGTATCCCGGGATCTGGGGGTGCAGCTGGAGTCGAAGCGGCTTTTGCTCGCAGTCTCCGCAGGGGTTGACTCCAGGGCGCTCCTGGCGATCTTTTATCTGCTGCGCAGCCGGCTGCGGCTCCAGCTCTTGGCGGCCCATCTCGATCACGGCCTGAGGCCGGAATCTTCCCGGGAAGCGCAGGCCACCCAAGCCCTTTGCACTCGCCTGGGCCTTACTTGCCTTACCGGCCGGACAAACATTCAAGCCCTGGCCCGAAAGACCGGACGCGGCCTCGAGGAGGCCGGACGCCTGCTGCGCTACCGCTTTTTGTATGGCTTGAAGCGAAAGCACGGCTGCGACCTCATCCTTACGGCGCACCAGGCCAACGATCTGGCCGAGGATGTCCTGTTGCGGCTCATTCGCGGAACCGGCTGGCCGGCGCTTTGCGGCATGCCTGCCTTTGACGAATCCTCCGGGCTCCTGCGGCCTCTGCTTCTGGTACCCAAGGCCGAGCTCATCGAGTTTGTCCGGGCCCTGGAGATACCCTGGCAGGAGGACCCCTCCAACCAGGATCCCTCCTTCCGGAGAAACCGCATCCGCCACCGGATCTACCCCCTCTTGGAGGAGGAAAACCCGGGCTTTCTGGCCAGCGTGGAGCACCTCTGGCGTCAAGGCGGGCTGGACAAAGGCTTTTGGGAGCAGCGGATGCAAAGCCTGCGGCGCTGCGAGCGCAAAAGGGAATGGGAAACCTTTTTGCCCGGCCTGGTCTTGAGCCGCCTTCACCAGGCGGAACGGCTGCGCTGGTACCGGGACGCCCTCAAACGCCTCGGCCCGGGGCAGGTCCTGGCGGAAAACCTCTTCCAGCTGGACCGGGCCTGGCAATCCGGGACCGGGCCCAAGCGGATCCAGTTTCCAGGCGGCAAGGAAGCCAGGGTTGACCGAGGGGGCGTTACCATATATGCCCCAAGTCAGCACAGCCGGAGGCAAAGCTGACTTCCGACTCGGTCTTCCCTCTTACCGACCACGGACTACAGACAACCGGCTACTGTCTTTCCTCTTCACTATGCGCCATGCGCTATGCGCTATGCGAATACCCGGAGCACGCCGACCTACGCAAGACAGCTTGAGGAGCGGATAGCAGCTATGAAAACAGTCCTTTTCGGGTTTGCGGGCAGCGGAAAAACCGAGCTCTTCCATGCCCTGGCCGGTCCCGGAGTCATCAGCAACCGGGCCATGGTCAAGGTGCCGGAGCCCAGGCTGGAGCCGCTGGTGCAGCTTTTTCAGCCCCGGAAAAAGACCTTTGCCGAAATCGAGTACCTCGATCTTCCCGGAGGCGGGGACCAGGGCAGCGGCCTGAGCCAGAAGGCGCAAAGCGACATCCGGACCGGGGACTGCCTTTTGGCTTTACTGGATGGGTTCTCCGGCTTTCACTCTCCGGAAGAGCAATACCGGGACATAGAGACCGAGTTCCTCATCTCGGATCAGAGCGTAGCCGAGAAGAGGCTGGAGCGGTTGGCCCTGGACAGGAAAAAAGGCAAGCATCTTGTGGACCCTGGAGAAGAGGAGGCTCTGGAGCGGGTCAAAGCCCTTCTGGAAAAGGAGAGGCCGCTGCGCACCGATGCGGAGCTCTCGGACCATCCCCAGCTGCGAGGCTTTCAGTTCTTGTCCGCCAAGCCGGTGCTCGTTGTCTGGAACCTAGACGAGGATCAGCCGGCCCCCTCCCTGCCCCGCCCCGGTCCCGGGCAATCGCATGTAGCCCTTTCTGCCAAGCTGGAGCGCGAGCTGGCCGAGATAGAAGACCCGGAGGAAAAAAAGGCCCTGCTCCGGGACTTCGGCCTGGAGGCCTCGGCCCTGGAGACCATCATCTCCGAGACCTACTCCCTGCTCGGCCTGATCACCTTTCTCACAGCAGGGGAAAAGGAGGTGCGGGCCTGGACCCTGCGCAAGGGAGCGAGCGCTTTCGAGGCGGCAGGCGTGATCCACAGCGATATTCAGCGCGGGTTCATTCGGGCCGAGGTGCTCTCCTGGCCCGACCTCGAGAGATGCAAAACCTTCAAGGCGGCACGGGACAAGGGGGTCCTGCGCCTGGAAGGCAAGGACTACACGGTACAGGACGGAGACATCATCACCTTTCGCTTCAACATATAGCAATCCAACAAGAGCTCCCGGATTCTTCGGGAGCTCTTGCTGGATTGCTATTCCACCCTGAACAGCCTGGGGCCGTACGGCGAGTCCTCCAGGCTGAAGCCCGCCTTTCGGATCTGATCGCGGAGCTCGTCCGCCCGGGAGAAATCGCGTCTTTTCTTGGCCTCCTGGCGCTCGCGGAGCAGTTCGGCCACATCCGAGGGCCAATCCGCCGGCTCCAGAGGCATCTCCTCCCAGTCGATGATCCTGAGCACCGCATCCACCTCCTGCAGCCGGGAGAGCACCTTCTTCGCCTCCAGCGGCGAGAGCTCCTTCTTGGCAAAGCGGGCCTGGATCCGCTTGCACATTTCGAAGAGCACCGGCCAGAAGCGATACAGGCTGAGATCGTCCTCGAGGCAGTCGGCAAAGCCGCTCTTCAGATTGAACAGCTCCTGATCCACCTCCTTGCTCACCTCGCCCGATGCCTCGGCGATCTGGAACATGTTGGCCGCCAGGCCCTGAACCCTGCGCCAGTTGTGGGTCCACATGGAGAGGTTGTCCTCGCTCAGGACGAGCGTCTTGCGGTAGGCGTTGGACAAGAGCCACAGGCGCAGGATGAGCCTATTCTCCAGTGCGGGCAGCAGCTCCCGCACCTCGGGGAGCAGAACGCTCTCGCTCGCCCCGCTGACCGCCTGAACCACCATCCAGATCTGGGGCTCGGCCTGTGCCGCCTTGGACCAGATGGCCCGCAGGTTTTCCAGATGGGGAAACTGCTGCGAGCTTCCGGAAAAAACCACCCGGAGGCTGTTCAAGCTTTGCCGCCCCGGGGAGGCGGCCATCTGGAGGTACCAGCTGGGCCGGACGTTGCCCCACTTGGTCTTGAGAAAATCCCCGCTCTTGAGCTCCTGCAGGCTGGTACGCTTGAGCAGGGTGAAATCTCTGGGGTTCTCCTTGGCGTAGCTCTCCAGATCCACGGTTTTGCCCAGGCTGAGCTTGTTCAGGTCCGCGCCGAGCAGGCTTCCGTAGTCCGGATCCCGGAATACGTCGTAGTACACGGAACGGAGCTTCTCGTAGCCCCGCCCCTTGTCCAGTAAATTCTGGCTCAGCTCGAGCATGAGATCCTGCTTTGCCGAAGCCGGGCAGTAGCCGGCTTCATCCACGGCCAGGGCCCGGCCCTGGGAGGCGAGCTCCTGGCGCAGGCGCTTGGAAAAGGCCGGAAGGCTCTGGGCGCAGGCACGGGCCTGCTTGAGGGCCTGATCGTCCATATCGGCCAGCCCTACGCAGGCAGTATGGGAAATGCCCTTTTGGCCGAGATACCTGGACAGGACATCCAGGAACACGATCCGGCGCCAGGCCTCCAGCTCTCCTGGCCTCTCCGGGGAAGGGCCCGGGGCGAACAGGCCAAGCGGTGGAGATTGCAGGTCCAGGTACTCGGGCTCCTTGCTCTTGACATTGAAGAGCTTCAGACCGCTCTTGAGCTTGGTGGCAAACAGGGGGGTGCTCAAGTATCGCTCCCCACCGTCCGGGAAGACGACCACGATGAGCCCGCTCTGCAGCTCCTCGGCCAGGCTGAGCGCCCCCCCGAGGGCGGCCCCGGAGCTCATGCCGGCGAATATGCCCTCTTTCTCCGCCAGCTGACGGCAGAGGGAGAAGGCGTGCTCGTCCTCCACGTGGAGAATGCGGTGCAGCCTCTTGCGGTCGAAGATCCCCGGCGGATAGGAGGCCTGCATGTTCTTCAGGCCCTGGATCTTGTGCCCCACATAGGGCTCCACAGCGGTGACGGATACCTGCGGGGAGAGCTGCGGGAAGCCCTCGGCAAACCCCATGGCCGTGCCCGAGGTCCCAAGCGAAGCCACCACATGAGTCACC
This sequence comes from uncultured Desulfohalobiaceae bacterium, assembly GCA_964595165.1. Taxonomy (GTDB): domain Bacteria; phylum Desulfobacterota; class Desulfovibrionia; order Desulfovibrionales; family Desulfothermaceae; genus CAZQPF01. The sequence continues at coordinate 1,317 of CAZQPF010000122.1, read as the reverse complement.
TCTCCCTTGGTCTGCTCCCAGATCTCCCGCGTTGTTCCCTTGGAATGGGCCTCGATGCTGGCCGGATTGTTGAACTGATCCATCAGCACGTAGCGTTCGCTTTGTTCCCGAGCCAGGCGGTAGGCCTCCTCAATGGCCCCGTCCGTGCCCAGATGCCCGGGGGTCAGATGAATCTCCGCCCCGTAGGCCTTCATGATCCGCTTTCGCTCCTCGGAGGCGTTTTCCGGCATCAGAAGCAGGAGCCGGTAGCCCTTAACCGCACAGACCATGGCCAGGCCGATTCCGGTGTTGCCGGAGGTGGCCTCGATAATGGTCTTCTCTTCGCTCAGCTCGCCGGAGAGCTCAGCGGCTCGGACCATGGCCAGGGCCACTCGGTCTTTGATGGAGCCGCCGGGGTTGAAGGACTCCAGCTTGGCGAGAATGGTCACCTGCGGGTTGGGATTGAGGCGGGTTATCGGTACCAGAGGGGTGTTGCCGATAAGATCCAGAATGCTGCCGCTGCTCATGGAGTCTCCTCAGTTGCCTTATGCCAGGAAAAAGGCAAGCGCTGAGCTGGATACGGATTGGGATAATGTTGAAGAGCTACAATCCAACCACCCCGGCCATAGCGATGTTCGACATATATTCATAAAAAACAGCTGGTTGGATTCTTTTTAGTTAAGCCCGATAAGTCAGATTTGCCTCCGGCAAATCTGACTTCAGACGAAATCCGGGTCGATGCCGGCCTTGCCCTCGCCTAGAATCGCCTTGATGAACTTCAGGCTGCGCTCGTCCGCCGGAACCACGGGAAACTGGTTGCGGCAGGAATCGCACTGGCCCATGGAGGGCTGGCTCGGGGCAACCAAAGGGACCTTGCGCTCGCAGAAGGGGCAGGGGTAGTAGTAGATGATCTCCATACCGCTCGGCTTTACTGGCATGAGTGGCTTTTTCGCCGCCATCTGAGCTTGCTCCTCAATTAGAGAAATCGCCTTATAATCAGGATGAGTCCGGATCCCGGCTCAGTGCTCGTTTCCATGCAACCCGGGTTCATCAACTTGCTTGCTTCGCCACACGCTCTGCGCTGTCCGCTCTTCGATTTCCGGTCTTCGCAATGCGCTCTTCCCGACTACGGACTTCCGACAACCGGCTACTCCTGCACCAGGCTTCTGCCGGTCATCTCCGCCGGCTGCGCCAGGCCCCAGAGATGGAGGATAGTGGGAGCCACATCGCCCAGAATGCCTTCAGGGCGCAGGGAGCGGCTGTCCTTTTCCGGCTCGATCCACACCAGGCCCACCGGATTGCGGCTGTGCGCGGTTTGGGTCTGCTGCCGGCTGTCCA